>JBDNFD010000029.1:0-1537 GCA_041689995.1 Flavobacteriaceae bacterium
CTATTCTTATGAAAAAAATTACTTTGCTGTGCATTTTGGCGGTTTCTTTTCTGGTCCCAAAAATGCATGCGCAGTTTGTGGAAGGGTTTGAAACGGGAATGCCCGCTACTTGGACCGTAATAAATGGCGGGGACACGAATGCTTGGATAGCGACCACGCCGGCCAATGGAACAGCCTATGAAGGTGCGAACGTTGCTTCCATATTGTATGATGCAATTACGGCCCACGATGATTATTTGATCAGCCCACAAATCACGGTCACGGCCGGTGCGACCGATCAGTTTTCTTTCTTTGCACGAAATTACAGTGCGTCTTTCCCCGATACTTTTAGTGTGATGGTCTCAACGACAGGAACCGCTGGAGCGGATTTCTCGGTTTTGGACGGTCCGATCACCCCTCCCGATACTTGGGGGGAGTATGTTTATGATTTATCGGCCTATGTTGGCCAAGATATATATGTTGCCTTCCATACCACTTCGGTGAACGGTTGGTATATTTTCATTGATAAAGTTGCTTCTGGCGCAATCCCCACCTGCCCGAAACCCACCGATTTAACTGTTACCGCGGTTTTGTCGGACAGTGCTGATTTGGGCTGGACCGAAAACGGAAGCGCGACAACTTGGGACATCGAAGTGGTGCCGGCGGGCAATACGCCTAGCGGAACACCAACAGATGCCGGGGTAACGGACAATCCATTTAACGTGACCGGACTTGCGCCGGCCGTGGATTATGAATTTTATGTCCGGGCCGTTTGCGGCGCGGGTGATTTGAGCGAATGGTCGAATTCTGGTGCCTTCACCACGGAATGCGCCGTGTTCGTCCCTTATTACGTAGAGGATTTCGCAACCTTTCTTCCCAATTGTTGGGAAGAGGCGGGAGCGGGAACCCCTGCAACAGGGCCATCAGGTTTTGGGAACAGCTCGTGGTTGGCAGATGAATTTTTGAACACTGGCACCAACATGGCGGTGAACATCAACTTGTATAATACGGGAAAAGAAGAATGGTTGATTTCGCCCCCCATCGATCTATCCGGTGGAACTTATGAACTGCTGTATACCGCTGCGGTGACCGATTATGCCAATTCCAACCCGCCGGAAGGCTTGGGAATGGGCAGTGACGACGAAGTACAGGTATTGATCTCCGAAGACAACGGGGTCACTTGGACAAATTTAAGGACCTATAACCAATCGGATTACCCTTCGAACACGGGCGATTTGGAAATTATAAACTTGGCCACCTATACGGGCACGGTCAAATTTGCCTTTTGGGCCACCGAAGGAACGGTGAACGATACCGAAGACTACGATTTTTTCATAGATGATTTTATCGTAAGGATCCCACCCACCTGTGCGCAACCGACTAATTTGACCGCCACTGGCGTGACCAGCACCACGGCCATTTTGGGCTGGACGGAAAATGCCGGGGCTTCCCTTTGGGACATCGAGATAGTGCCGCTTGCAGCTGCCCCGACGGGAGTTGCGAACTATCCTGGCGTTACCACAAACCCTTATCCGGTCACCACGGGACTGAACCCTGC
>JBDNFD010000030.1:0-4256 GCA_041689995.1 Flavobacteriaceae bacterium
TAGGTAGATCCCGCACTGTAGAGTTTGATATTTCTAATAAAATTAAAGTTCATACTCCAAATTTTGAATTTAATCCCCAGAAAAGAAATGTTAGCACCCTTAGAACGATGCTTTTTATTAGAAAAACCATAAAGGAGATTAATCCATACACAATTCTGAGTTTTGGGGAATTTTGGAACAATCTGGTTCTTTTGTCGCTTAGAGGACTAAAATACCCAGTTTATATTTCTGACAGAAGTCAGCCCAATAAAAATCTCGGGAGGGTTCAAAACTTACTTCGTAATACGCAATACCCTAAGGCTGCTGGCTATATTGCGCAAACGGAAAAAGCAATGGAAATTGCTTCTGAAAAAAAATGGAACTCGAATATAGCCGTTATTGGTAATCCCATTCGCGAAATAGAAATCCAAAATGATCAACAAAAAGAAAACATCGTGCTCACGGTGGGCCGCTTGATCAAAACCAAACATATCGATCGATTGATCGAAATGTTCGGAAAATGTAATTTTGAAAATTGGGAATTGATCATCGTCGGTGGCAATGCCAAAAAAATGAACCTCTTGGAAGAATACCGGACCCTCGTGAAGAAAATGGGGATGGAAAACCGGATAAAACTTGTTGGGACTCAGAAAAATGTTGATGAATACTACCGTAAAAGTAAAATATTTGCCTTCACCTCGAGCTCCGAAGGTTTTCCAAATGTCCTGGGAGAAGCCATGGCCGCGGGTAGGGCGGTAATCAGTTTTGATTGTGTAGCCGGCCCTTCCGATTTAATAGATGATGGTGTCAACGGTTTTCTTATTCCGGAAAATGATCATGAACAATATATTGAAAAATTGAAACTCCTAATGAGCAATCAAGATTTAAGGGAAAAACTCGGAAAGGCAGCTCGAGAAAAAATTAAAGAATTCGAGGTGAGTAAAATCGCGCAACGTTACTATGATTTTATTACCCAAAAATAATTCTATCGTATCTTCGATTAAGAAATGAAACTAATCATCAACACCTCTCATCAACGCTTTGGCGGAGCCATTCAGGTTGCCTTATCCTTCATTTATGAATGTCGCGATTTTCCCGAAAATGAATACCATGTGTGGGTGGGACCTGGGGTCGCGAAATCCCTGATAGAAACTGATTTTCCGGCTAATTTCATTTTCTACCATTTCGATTTTGGGCCGATTGGTTTTTCGACCATCAAAATGATCCAAACAACGTTGGAGCCAATTGAAAAGAAAATTGATCCGGATGTGTTGATCGCTACTTCTGGGCCTTCTTATTTTCACAGTCAGGCGCCACAAATTATTGGTTTCAACCTTCCGCTGTATATTTATCCAGAATCACCTTATGTTAAAAAGCTTTCTTGGGGTCAAAAATTAAAATTATACTTCAAAAAACGGATACATTTTTATTATTTCAAGCGTGATGCCGCCGCCTATGTGGTTCAAACAGAAGATGTTAACCGAAGAGTGAGAAAAGCCTTGAATACGGACCGGGTTTTTACCGTCACTAATACCTACAACGGCTTTTATAAAAACCCAAAAAATTTCCCAAACCGCTTGCCCCTAAAACAGGGAAAAGAAATTCGGTTCTTGACCGTCAGTGCTTATTATCCACACAAAAATTTGGAAATTATTCCAAAGATTATCGAAATCCTGCGGACAAAAAATATCGGGAATATTCGTTTTGTGTTGACTTTAAAAGATGTTGACTTTAAGAATAAGATCGGCGAAATACCCGAAATTTTTAATGTGGGTCCCGTAAACCCAGAAGAATGTCCTTCTTTATATAAGGAGTGCGATTTCATGTTTTTGCCTACCTTGGCCGAATGTTTTTCGGCGTCTTACCCTGAGGCTATGATTATGGAAAAGCCTATCATAACTTCGGATCTGGGATTTGCAAGATCTATTTGTGGGGAGGCGACATTGTATTATAGACCCAAAGATGCTAGGGCTGCGGCAGAAACCATTCTCCGTTTGATAAACGAACCGGAGCTTGGAGAAGAGTTGGTTCAAAATGGCCTAAAACAATTAAGGCATTTTGATTCAGCAACAACCAGAGCAGGGAAATATTTAAATATCTGCAAAGAAATCAGTAATTAGTTAAGCAGCCTTACTAGATGTAGGTTGAATAAATTATTACATTTGCATTTCATTTTTAATATGGATATAGGAGTTTAAGATATAGCACATTTCGCTAAACTCAGTACATCTCATGAGACGAAACAATTATAATAAACGTCTTACGTCTTTTAGTCTTACGTCAATTCCATTCATTAGTTGATTTTAATCACTATCGTAAAAACACCTCTGAATCCTCAAAAATGCCAAATAAAATAAAGGATAGAAAGATTGTAATAGTCAATCAAGCAGCTAATTATCTTACCATAGGTTTTGCAAATTCATTTAAGAAAAGGTTTGAGCATGTTGTTTTAATAACCGGATCTGTTCACACACAGGGGGAAGAGTTAGACCCTGCGATTAAGATAGAGAAGATTAACAAATGGCAGGAAAGACCTGCTCGAAAGAAAATATTCTCTTATCTCCAGGCTCTTTTCTTAATGTGGTGGTTATTATTGACAAAATATAGAAAACATGAAGTTTTTTTTGTTTCCGTTCCTCCAATGGGTTATTTGTTAAACTTATTTCTACCCCACAGATTTAGCATGGTTATCTGGGATGTATATCCCGATGTTTTTAAAATCACGGGCATGAAAGAAAGCCATCCTATTTATAGATTTTGGGGATATTTAAATAAAAAATCTTTTGGAAAAGCCTATAAACTTTTTACCATAAGTGATAAAATGGCCGATTTAATTAAGGTTTATACCAATAGAGAAATCATAGTGCAGCCTATCTGGTCTATCTTTCAGGAGAATAAGAAATTAAAAAAAGAGGATAATGTTTTTATTAAAAATCATGAACTGCAGAATAAATTTATTGTGCAATATTCCGGGAATATAGGAGTAACCCATAATGTGGAAGTCTTGGTTGAAATAGCAGAAATGCTAAAGGATAATAAAAAGATACTTTTTCAAATTATAGGACGTGGCCCTCGTAAACCGACACTAGAAAAATTGGTAAAAGATAAGAATCTACCTAACTGTGAATTCTTGCCGTTTCAATCAGACGAAATGTTTCCGTTTTCCTTATCGGCGGCAGATATGGGGGTGGTTATTCTAGATGAAAAGACAAGCAAGGGGAGCGTTCCGAGCAAGTCTTATAATTTAATGAGCTATGGCATTCCCTCCTTATATATCGCCTCCGAAGATAGTCAACTTGCATTGTATGCGGAAGAGTACGGCCACGCTAAATGTTTTTCCAAAGCAGACATAAAACAAGCTGCAAAATATATACTTGAAGTTTCCAATTCCCATGAAACCCAGGAAAAATTGGGCGCAAATGCTGAACGCGCAGCCAAAGATTTCAGAAGAAATAATGCAGATAAATTTGTATTTGAGTATTTAATGTAAGGAAAAAAAACATAAAGCCAAAGCCAATCGTCAACTAAGACACTGCCAAATGAGATATTCATTATTCATTATTCATTAAACATTAAACATTAAACATTTGGAGAGCCTAAAGCCTAAAAAATGAAACAAAAAATCCTCAATAACCTTAAAAACATTCCTGGCTGGAAAACCAAACGAAAAATTGTTGCTTTTTCCGTGGATGATTATGGGAACGTGCGGGCCACGAAAAAGCTGGCGCCTTTTATTAAACAGCACGCCGATAATCGCTTCGATCTCTATGATAATTTAGAGACTCGTGAAGACTTGGAAATGTTATATGAAGTCTTGTCTTCCGTAAAAGATAAAAACGAACAGCACGCTGTGTTTACGCCTTATGCGCTCTCGGCCAATATGAACTTTGAAGCCATGGAAGCGGAAAACTGGGAACGATATATTCCGGAATTACTGCCCGAAACCTATGAAAAACTCAGCGTCAGCGATCCAAAAGACTATAAAGGTTCTTGGGGAATGTGGCAAGAAGGCATAAAAAACGGATTAATGAATCCGCAATACCATGGACATGAACATGTCAATTTGCACCTGATTTCTTTATTACTCGACCAAAAAGAGCCGCAATTAATGTTATCGTTAAAAAACAGGGCGCTATGCGGAGTCGGTAAAGTTCCAGAATATCCAGTGGGCTGGACTGCTGCCTTTGCTTTTTGGGATCCAAAAGAAATACCTGTTTTAAAAGATATTTTGATATTGGGAGTAGAAGATTTTGAAAAAGTGTACGGCTACAAAGCCA
>JBDNFD010000031.1:0-23852 GCA_041689995.1 Flavobacteriaceae bacterium
ATGTGGGCATTCAAAGATTCGGGTATCATTAGGGTAGGAAAAAGGTATGAGTGAGGTATGAAATGTTAAATACTACCGATTATTTTAATGTTTGTTCGGTCTTATTTTGGTCGCTCGGTTTTTTTTTGCGTTGCCGCTAACATTAGTATATACGAACCTCACCGTAAAAACATTCGTATATATTCCATTTCTACGAAGGCCCGTTTCCTTTTGTTTTGTCAAATGTAGCCTTTTCCATTAACATATCCAACGGGCTTTACAGATTGATTATTCAAACCAACTTAGTTCTTTAAAAATTTTTGCGTACTAATATTTCCTTGGTTTTCGATCCGTAAAATATAGGATCCTGTGGGAAGTGAAGAAACATTTATCTTTCTCGAAAGGAGTTTATTGTTCATTACTTTTTTTCCTGTGCTTGTAAAAATCGTATAAATCAAGCCTTCGATGTCAGCCATTTCGGAAAGGTTCAATTCCCCAGAAGTGGGATTGGGATAAATGATTAAATTATTGACCAGATTTTTTGAGATGCTCAGACTCTCGCCTTCGGTAACCAATAGCGATTCATTGATTTCAGGATTTTCCAAAACATCTATAATTCCAGAAGGCCAATAAATCACCACGCTGGTAATAGCAGTGTCGGTGCCAATACCGAAGTGGGTGTTCAGCGTGCTCATAAACCGGAATCCTTCCCCGCTTCGAACATCGCGTATTTGGGTTCCTGAAGCGGTGGTTGTTTCAACGCGCGCGCCTATTCCATTAATGTTGCTTTCTGTTCCGATCAAATTCAGCGAGAACCAATTATTATCATTCGCATCGTTCCAATAAATATCGCCGTTACTGAAAGAATCGATAAATCCGTCGTGGTTCAAATCGCCAAAAGAACCGTTGTCGTACCACAAAATATTATAGGAAATGTTTGGGAAGGTCAAGTCGCCATTTCCCCATAAAATATTTCCGTTGGAAGCAATATCCAAATTCCCGTCGTTGTCAAAATCATAGACTGCGTTTTCTATCCCGGTTTCTGTCAAAGCCAAAATGCCCGAACTTGCACTGACATCGGTAAATGTTTCGTCACCATTGTTTCGCATCAGTTTATGCGGACCGGTGCTGGCGCCCACAAAAACGTCCATATCGCCATCGTTATCATAATCGCCCCAAGCGGAAGACCAGGTTTGCATGGGATCGGCCAAATTTGTGCTTGTGCCCACTTCGGTATAAGTTCCGTCACCGTTGTTGCGGAACATTTGGTCTGTCCGGCGTTCCTCGGAGCCGCCACATTTGGCAATAAATAGATCGAGATTCCGGTCGTTGTTATAATCGACCCAAACGGAGCCGTAATTGCCGCCACTTGGGAAATCACCCAATCCGCCTTGTTGAAAAATCAAATTTCCATTGCCATCGTTTATATAATATACATTGGGTTCGATATCATGGCAAACAAACGCGTCGAGATACCCGTCATTATTGATGTCTACAAAATTAGACCGCTGGCAGAAAACATAATTGTTCCCAGAAATCTCGGTGAATCCCGTTCCATTTGCATTCGCTTTCATAAAGGTTACGCCACCAGATCCCGCGTAGAGCAGATCATTATATCCATTGGCATCAAAATCGCCCGCGGCCAAGCTCCACGACGGCGTATAATCGGCATTGGAGGTAGTGATGTTCACTTCGGAAAAATGCGATGCAGAAGAAGCTCCTTCCTGATAAAAAATATTGATATTGTTGCTATTAATAGAAACGATATCATCCAGAAAATCACCATTCATATCAACAATGGCACGGTTGGTTCCGTTTGTTTGCAAATATTCGGTCGTAAATTGAACTTGGGCCTGCAGTACGGCACAAAATGTCAATGCGGTCAAAAACATAATTTTTTTCATAATTTTTGGTTTTAGGGTTATTATTCACATTCGGTGGTCAACGAATTGATATATTCTTCCACCATCGCAACTCCTTTTTCATCTACTAGATTTCGGCCTAATAGCGGCATTTTATATTGATCTAAAGTTGTGTTCATTCGGAAATGTAGCACAGAATTTTCGTAATCGTTTGGCACCACAATTTTGGTGTAAGGCGGAATCTGTGTGTCGGGAACCACACAAACGCCCATATTGGTTTCATCGCCACTATCATGAAAAGACAACCGCAACGCCCTGTAATCGCAATGACCTGTGGCCGAATGGCAATGGGCACAATTAATATCGACATAACTACGCATCCTTAGATTGATATCTTGCGATGGATCGTCCCAAGGCACCACCGTTTGGATAGAACCGGGAACGGTATTTTTCAAATAGCCGAATTCCACTAACTTTTGAAGTTGGTTTTTTGATCCTTCGGGATAAGAAAAATCGGAATTCAGGTTTTGTGGTTTCAGCGCAATTGGAATGGCAATTTCCGAAGATTTATGACAGGTGAAACATTCGCTGTGGGACGGAATTCGATAATTCGAACTTTTTGGTTCCCCATTTTGTAGCCAATTTATTTGGGTATAACTTCCCTGTAAATCCAAAAATGCTTCGGTTTGGTCATCGTTCCAAACATATTCCGCAAAAATCCATTCGGTTTCTTTTTTGATGAGCAAACGCGTTTCGATAATACGTTTCACATTTCCCGGTTGCACATTTTCATAATAGAAATTTTTGATCAAAGCCGTTCCGACAGGAAAATCCAGGGATTCATAATCGTTCACATACACGGCTTTTTCACCAACCGGCATCCAAATGAACCGCTTTTTCTTGGCATAATCCGTAAATAAAGAATTGATGGGTTCGTAAGGGAGCACGCCATAAACCGGATTTTGGTCTGAAAGATTTTCATCAAAAAAATGGTATTCCGACAAGGTTTCATAAGGAACCGCGCCCAAATCCAAAACCACGGGTGAAACTTCTAAAACGCTAATGGTCACAATTCCCGTTGCACAAGATTTTTGGCTGGAATTGCAAATAGTATATTCGAAAATGTCTTCCCCTACGAATGTGGCGCTTGCCGTATAGGTCAAAACATCATCGGTGGGATCATTCGGGGTGTTATTTGGATCGCTTAGGGCAATAGATCCATTTTGGGAATTACCAATCGTAAGGATTCCGTCTGTTGGAACATTCAAATCATTCTGCAAAACCTTTATTTCCACGGAAGCATTTTGAAAAACTTGGCCGGTATCTGGATTGGCTTGAATTTCCAAAGGAATATAATCATCCTTCGTTTGACAGGAAATTAGTGCTATTAAAACAAAAACAGGAAAAAATATACGCGATAAAAATCTCATAAATGCTCTCTACTTTTACGAACAAAACTATTTAACAAATAGAAAAAGAGTTGGTCAGGGTTAAAAATCTCATAAAAGTATACAAAATTTTCGAAATAATGTTTTTTTAGGAAATTGTTTTGAAGATTTTCTTATAAAATCAAAAATGGGTTTGGCAGAAAGGTTGTTTTCATTACAGAACAGGTTATTATTTCGCTGTAGAAAAGATCGCTGTTAATACAAATCCTCCTTGAAATTTTACTGTTTTTTGATAAAAGGGTTTTTACAAAAATCCAAACATTCGTCTGTCACTTCGACAAAATTTGAGAAGCCAAGGGTTTCGACCGCGCCCAACCTCACATTTAGTTTTTAGAACATTTATTTAGGAAGCTGTTGGCTGAGGAATTAAAATTTAGTTTTTCAATCTATTTTCGGCAAATTTTCAAATCCCATATTATATAAGGTGAACGCAAAAATATCGGCATATTGTTCGATGATTTTGCTTACGGGAGTTCCGGCTCCGTGGCCGGCATTGGTTTCAATCCGAATTAAAACCGGATTATCACCTGCTTGTTTCGCCTGAAGTTCTGCGGCAAATTTGAATGAATGCGCGGGCACAACCCGGTCGTCATGATCACCAGTGGTAACCAACGTCGCTGGATATTCCACTCCCTCTTTCACATTTTGAACGGGGGAATAGCCATATAAATAGTCGAACATTTCCTTACTATCATCAGAGGTTCCATAATCGTAAGACCAGCCTGCTCCAGAAGTGAATTTATGATAGCGCAACATATCCATAACTCCAACTGCTGGCAAGGCAACTTGCATTAAATCAGGTCGCTGGGTCATTGTGGCACCAATTAGAAGTCCGCCGTTTGAACCGCCACGAATCGCGAGATAATCGCTGGAAGTGTACTTATTTTTGATCAGATATTCGGCTGCGGCAATAAAATCATCAAAGACATTTTGTTTCTTCATTTTCGTTCCCGCATCGTGCCAATCTTTCCCATATTCCCCGCCACCGCGAATGTTGGGAACGGCATAAATTCCTCCTTTTTCTAACCAAACCGCATTTGCAGTGCTGAAAGAAGGTGTTATACTAATATTGAACCCGCCATAAGCATATAAAATAGTTGGATTTTTTCCATTCAATTCTGTGCCTTTTTTATAGGTGATAATCATGGGAATTCGTGTACCATCTTTCGAATTGTAAAATACCTGCTCGCTCACATAATCTTCGGAATTAAAATCGATTTTAGGACGGAAATACAATTCGGATGTCCCTTTTTCGATCTCATACTTATAAATACTTCCTGGAGTGATGTAATTCGTAAAGGAATAATACAAGTCTTTATCTTCCTTTTTGCCACCAAATCCGCCCGCAGAACCTATTCCAGGCAATGTTACTTCCCGGATGAAATTTCCTTCATAATCATATTGTTTCACTTTGGAAACCGCGTCCACCATATATTCCGCAAAGAAATATCCGCCAGCCGTTGCAGGGCTCAAAACATGTTTCGTTTCAGGAATAAAGTCCTCCCAATTTTTCGGTGTGGGATTGGAAGCGTCCACGGTTACGATTTTCCGGTTTGGGGCATTCTTGTTGGTAGCGATATATAATTTTGAACCCACATTATCGATCACATAACTCTCGGTTTCTTCGTTATCGAGAATCGTGATCAATTTAGGATATTCTTTGGTGAGGTCCATCATAAATAATTTTCCACCGGAAGTCGTGTTGTTTGCCGAAATAAATAAATAGTGGTTATCTTCCGAAACATTTCCGCCAACGTATCGATGTTTTTGTGCTTCCGTTCCGCCAAAAATGACTTTGTCTTCGCTTTGCTTCGTTCCCAGTTTGTGGTAATACAATTTATGCTGATCTGTTTTTGCGGAAAGTGCACTTCCTTCTGGTTTATCATAACTTGAATAATAAAATCCGTCGTTGCTTTTCCATGAAAGTCCGCTGAATTTTATGTCAACCAAGGTGTCTTCAACAATTTCCCTGGCTTCGGCGCTCATCACCAATACTTTTCGCCAATCGCTTCCCCCAATGGAAATGCTGTATGCGCACATTTTTCCATTATCGGAATAACTTAGTTCACCCAAGGAAACCGTTCCGTCTTTTGAAAACGTGTTCGGATCTAAAAACACTTTTGCGGTTTCGGGATTTTCTTCGGTTTTGTACCTATATATTACATACTGATTTTGCAGGCCATCGTTTTTATAAAAATAGGTGAAATCGCCTTCCTTGAATGGTGCACCTATTTTCTCGTAATCCCAAAGGGCGGTCAAGCGTTGTTCCAAGGAATCACGAAATGGGATTTTGTTCAAATAGGCAAAAGTCAACTTGTTCTCGGCCGTTACCCATTTTTTGGTTTCTTCGCTGTGGTCATCTTCGAGCCAGCGATATGGATCTTTCACTTCGGTTCCAAAATAGGTATCCACTTGATCAACTTTTTTTGTTTCAGGATAATCCAATGTGTTGGTATTTTCGGTTTTACGGCTCTCGGCGCAGGAGGAAATAATTCCTATCAAGAGAAAGCCTGAAATTATATTTTTCATATTTTGATGCTATTTTTGAAGGAAGTAAAGTTAGAAATAAATCAATACCGCAACACATAAACTATTTTTTCAACAGGCTGCGCCAGTTTTTTTCCAAATCGTCTTTTTTTATCAGATATTCGGCAATTTGAATCGCATTTGTGGCGGCACCTTTTCGAAGATTATCGGCAACCACCCACATATTCAGTGAATTGGGCTGCGAGAAATCCCTGCGGATCCTTCCCACAAAAACCTCATCTTTTCCTTGGGCATAAATCGGCATCGGATAAATGTTTACATCTATATTATCCTTTAGCGAAATTCCTGGGAAATTATGCAAAATCCTTCGCACTTCCGAAAGTTCAAAATCTTTTTCGAAACTTACATTGATGGCTTCGCTATGTCCGCCCACAACTGGAATGCGCACCGCAGTTGCCGTCACTTCGACCGATGTATCCTCTAAAATTTTCTTGGTTTCATTCGATAATTTCATTTCTTCTTTCGTGTATCCGTTTTCCTCGAAAACATCGCAATGCGGAATGGCATTTTTATGGATCGGATAAGGATAAGCCATTTCACCCGATTTTTCTTGAAGTTCATTTTCAAGCTGTTGCACCGCTTTCACGCCGGTTCCGGTAATCGATTGATAGGTAGAAACGACCACTCGTTTTATGGTGTATTTTTTATGAAGTGGAAAAAGCGCCATCACCATTTGAATGGTGGAACAATTTGGGTTGGCGATAATCCGATCTTCGGAAGTGAGCGTTTTTCCATTTATTTCAGGAACGATCAGTTTTTTGGTGGGATCCATTCGCCATGCGGAAGAATTATCGATAACAAGCGTGCCATTTTCGGTAAATTTTGGAGCCCATTCCTTGGAAATTTCCCCTCCCGCAGAAAATAAAGCGATATTGGGTTTTTGTTCAACTGCTTCGGCAAGTCCAATAATTTTATAAGGAGTGTTTTTGAAAAAAACTTCTTTTCCCACCGACTTTTCTGAAGCAACCACGAGCAGTTCGGAAACGGGAAAATTACGCTCCGCCAAAACTTTCAACATCATTTGGCCCACCATTCCCGTGGCACCGACAATTGCAATTTTCATATATTGATTTTATTGTTTTATATGGAATTCTGAGTAACGTTTCCAACCTTCCAAACTTAGAAAATAGTTCAACTTTTATACAAAGGTACGGCATACAAATACATGAAGATCAGCTTGAAAATTTTATTGGGAATTTTCAAAGTGAATGCATCGATTTTTGCGGAAATCGGCAAAAAAAAACCATCGTAAAAAATAAAGGATGGTTTTTGGAAAGTGAAGGATGTTTTTTAGATGCTCTTTTTCTTCAGCTCGTCGCGAATTTCGGTGAGCAAAACTTCTTCCTTGGTTGGTCCAGAAGGGGCAGCCGCTTCTTCTTTTTTCTTGGTTTTTTCGTAATTCTTTAAAATAAAGTAAACTATAATACCAATAATAATAAAGTTGGTCAGTGCTTGGATTAAATTTCCGTAGGTGAGCACGGCGGCTTCAGCTTCCCGTGCCGCGTCGAGGCTTTCATAATTTACGCCATTGAGCGCAAAAAACTTTTGTGAAAAATCTGTTCCGCCGGTAAGCAATCCCGCGATGGGCATAATAATATCGTCAACCAGCGATTTTACAACCGTGTTAAGCGCGGTTCCAATAATCACAGCAGTTGCTAAGGAAACAATATCCTTTTTGAACAGAAATGCTTTAAAATCTTTAATGAATCCCATTTTGTATGAAGTTTGGTTAATAGATTCTAAAGATAGGTTAAAATAACATATGCTATTTCTGTCAAGAATTTCTAGTTTTTACGTTTCACCACATATAAATCCTTTCGTCGATCCTTCAAATTTCGGACCGCGCCAAAGGTGTGCAATTCACGAAGCAGATCGATATCTACGTCGGCGGTGAGAATCATTTCGGTATTTGGAGTGGCTTCCGCTTTGATGCCATTGGAAGGAAAAGCGAAATCGCAGGGAGTGAACACGGCAGACTGCGCATACTGGATGTCCATGTTATGCACTTTGGGTAAATTCCCCACACTTCCAGCAATGGCGACGTAACATTCGTTTTCGATGGCTCGTGCCCGAGCGCACATTCGCACGCGGGAATAGGCGTTTTGGGTATCCGTCATGAACGGAACGAACAAAATATTCATTTTTTGGTCTGCGAGCAAACGCGATAATTCAGGGAATTCGACATCATAGCAAACCAAAATTCCAATTTTTCCGCAATCCGTGTCAAAGGTTTTTATTTGATTTCCGGGTTGCATTCCCCATACGCTGGCCTCGTCGGGGGTGATATGGATTTTTTCGTAACGTTCCACGCTTCCATCGCGTTTGCATAGATAACCCACATTGTATAGTTTATTATCTATCATTTCCGGTTGGCTTCCCGAAATAATATTGATGTTGTAAGAAATGGAAAGCTCCGATAATTTATCCCGAATAATATGCGTGAATTTTGCCAGTTCCCGAATGGCGTCAGATTCTGATAAATCATTAAATTCCGCCATTAAAGGCGCATTGAAGAATTCCGGGAAAACCGCAAAATCCGATCGATAACGGGAAACAGTATCCACGAAAAACTCCACTTGCTCCATCAAATCGTCCAAGCCTTTGTATGTTCTCATTTGCCATTGCACCAATCCCAGGCGCACGATGGTTTTTGCAGCGGAAGGCTTTTTGGTGGGTTTTGTATAATATACATTGTCCCATTCCATCAACACCGCATAATCTTTGGAAGCAGTGTCGCCTTCCAAATAATCGGACAAAATCCGTAGTGGATGAAAATCGTTCGACAACTGAAAATTCAGAACGGGATCGTGGATTTCTTTGGATTTTACCCGTTCGATGTATTGTTTGGGACTAAGTTCTTTGGTAAATTTGTGATAATTCGGAATGCGGCCGCCGAAAACAATCGCTTTCAAATTCAAATTTTCACAGAGTTCTTTTCGGTAATCGTACAGCCTTCTTCCCAAACGCAATCCGCGAAATTCTGGTTTTATGAAAATATCGATCCCATAGAGCGTATCGCCTTCATTGTTCAGATTTTCGAAAGAAGTTTCGCTCACAATATCGGCGTACGTATGATAGTCCTCCAATGCATCGAAATCCAACAACACCGAAAGCGCACAGCCAGCCAACTCGTCGTTAACTTTAATGACCACTTGGCCTTCGGGAAAAATGGAAATTAATTTTGAGATGTCTTCCTTTTTCCAATATGCATTGGAAAGACCACCCGCATAAGCTTCTTGTGTTGCTTTTTTCAATTCCTTGAAATCTGCGACCGTAAGAAATTTTAATTCAATATTTTCTATTTTGTCCAACATATTTTACGATAAATTATTCGGCAAATTTAGCTTTTTGAAGCATTCTGTCGCGTTAATATTTCGAGAAAATGGGAAAGGCCAATTTAGGTTTAATACACATTTTCAATATCGGAATCCGTTTACAAACGTTTACAAACGAAAATAAACGAAAGTAATTATTTATTAACCGAATAGAATTATGAAAGCGCCACATATTTGCACTGTCGAATGGAACGAACGAAATTCGGCTTAATCTAAATATCTTATCTTATGAGTACGTTAAGAAACAAAGTACAGTTAGTTGGAAGACTAGGGCAAGATCCTGAAATAATCACTTTTCAGGATGGAAACAAAATGGCGAAATTTTCAATGGCCACCGATGACAGTTATAAAGACAAAGACGGAAAAAAGGTCGAACGCGCTTATTGGCATAACATCATTGTAAAAGGGGGATTGGTAAGTGTTGTTGAAGACTACATTACCAAAGGGCAAGAAATTGCCGTGGAAGGCAAATTGACCAATCACTCATGGGAAGACAAAGACGGTAAGAAAAATTATATCACAGAAATTCTTGTAAATGAGTTATTAATGTTTGGGAAATAATCCTTTCATTATCTATTGAAGAAGGCCTCTTTTTTGGAGGCCTTTTTTTGTAAATCGATATCTTTTGAAGTTTATTATGCGGATTTCGGGAAATGTTATTGTTTAAAAATAGTTCCCGAACTGTGATCGTGGGACGAACCTGTTACGCTGCTCAAAACATTGTTTTCGTTACGTAATTTTAGTACGCCCAGTAATCCGAAAATGAGAGCTTCTTTATATTCGATGCCATTTTTTTCAGGAATGATAACTCGCGTTTTAGTATGGTTCTGAATGCTTTTCAAAAGAAAATTATTGTAGGTGCCGCCGCCTGTGAACAAAGCTGCTTTGTTTTGGCTGTTTCCGATCGCATTTGCAATTTGAATAGCACAATGCGCGGTGTAAGTGGCTAAAATATTTTTTGGCGGAAGGTTGGTTTTTTTCAACAACGGAAAAATTTCGGCATTCACCCATTCGATCCCCAAGGATTTTGGGGGTGGTTTTCCATAAAAGGACAAAGCATTCAACTGGCGAAAAAGATTTTCCTCTATTTTTCCAGAAGCGGCAAGGTTTCCACTGGCGTCATATTCGAATCCTAATTTTTGCGCATAGAAATTCAACACAGTATTCAATGGACAAATATCGTAAGCGATCCGTTTTCCGGATATTTCGGTGGAACTATTTGCAAATCCGCCCAAATTCACACAAAAATCATATTCAGGGAACAACAATTTATCTCCAATTGGAACCAATGGCGCTCCTTGGCCGCCCATGAGAACATCTTGTTTTCGGAAATCACAAACCAAGGTTTTGCCCACTATTTCGGCTAAAAGCGGCAGATTTCCTATTTGTAGCGTAATCCCTTTTTTGGGTTCATGTCGCACCGTGTGTCCGTGGGAACAAACTGCATCGAGTTCTTTAATTTGATTTTTGTGAATAAAATCGAGAATAATTCCCCCTAAAAATTCCGTGTAATTCGTGTTTAGGTGTTTCAATTCTTCATCAGGAAGAAGAATGGCTTTTTCGAGGTGTTTTTTCCAAATTGGTGAATACGCAATTGTTTCCACGTTCAAAAACCGATAGTGCCACTTTTTCTTTTTTTCCAATTGTACGTAGGCCAAATCAATTCCATCGAGGGAAGTCCCGGACATTACGCCAATAACGTGGTAGAGTTCGTTTTCCATTGATGTAAAAATACACAAGCATACTTGAAAAACATCCATGAATATGTATATTTGCCGGTCTTCAATGAAGACGACCTTTAAAATTGACAAGCTTATGGATTTCAAGTTAACCGAAGAGCAGCTAATGCTCCGCGATGCGGCCCGCGATTTTGCCAGGACAGAATTGCTTCCGGGTGTGATCGAGCGCGACGAGAAACAACAATTTCCCACAGAGCAGGTGAAGAAAATGGGCGAGCTCGGATTTTTGGGAATGATGGTTTCACCAAAATATGGCGGCGGAGGAATGGATACTGTTTCCTACGTGTTGGCGATGGAAGAACTTTCAAAAATAGACGCTTCTTGTTCGGTCATCGTTTCGGTGAACAATTCGCTGGTATGTTGGGGACTTGAAACCTATGCCAACGAGGATCAGAAGCAAAAATACCTTACGAAATTGGCCACGGGTGAATCCATTGGGGCATTTTGTTTAAGCGAGCCGGAAGCCGGCAGCGATGCGACTTCTCAAAAAACCACCGCAATTGACAAAGGCGATCACTACATTTTGAACGGCACCAAAAACTGGATCACCAATGGAAATTCCGCCGATTATTATTTGGTGATCGCACAAACCGACCGCGAAAAAAAGCATCATGGAATCAATGCTTTTATTGTGGAAAAAAGCTGGGAAGGTTTTGAAATTGGACCAAAAGAAAACAAATTGGGAATTCGGGGAAGCGACACACATTCTTTGATTTTCAATGATGTGAAAGTGCCCAAAGAAAACCGGATCGGGGAAGATGGATTTGGTTTCAAATTTGCGATGAAAACCCTTTCTGGAGGACGCATCGGCATTGCGGCCCAAGCATTGGGAATTGCTTCTGGGGCTTATGAACTGGCGAAAGAATACAGCAAAGTGCGCAAATCTTTTGGCACAAAAATCATGAACCACCAAGCCATTGCATTCAAATTAGCCGATATGCACACTGAAATTGAAGCCGCACGAATGTTGGTGATGAAGGCGGCGGTCGATAAAGATAATAAAGAGAACTACGATCTTTCTGGCGCGATGGCGAAACTCAAAGCTTCACAAGTCGCGATGGACACTACGATTGAAGCAGTTCAAATATACGGAGGAAACGGTTACGTGAAGGAATATCACGTGGAACGCTTGATGCGCGATGCGAAAATCACCCAAATTTACGAAGGAACTTCTGAAATACAAAAAATTGTGATTTCACGCAGTATTTTGCGTGACTAAATCTGTGGTTCATTACCGAAGATTTAAGTTTCTAATCTCCTGTATTATTCAAATAAATAACCCCAGAATGAAAATTCAGGGGTTACTTGTTTACAGAATTAAAACTTTATTGGTAATTAAAATTCTTCTTCACGGGGAATTTCCTCCTCTTGGGATGCATTGCCCAAATCCCGATCCATTTCATATAAATTTACATTGCCTTCCACCTCGGTAGAAGCTAAATTATATTTATCAATCAAGTTGTTTACGAGGCTTTCTTCTTCTATTTGCTCTTTCACAAACCATTGGCCGAAATTAAAGGTTGCCCAGTCTTTTTCTTCATGAGCCATATTGACAATTTTATCAATTTCTTTGGAATTGTCTATTTCATGCTTTAATATTTTTTGAAAGCAATCTCCTATATCTGTGGGATTTTTAGGTGGTGCATCAATGGTTCCCACTTTTGCATTGCCGCCTCTGTTGTTGACATATTTTAAGAATTTGAACATGTGCTCCCGTTCCTCGTGCATATGTCGATATAAGAAATTTGCCACTCCGGCAAAACTATTTACTTCCGCCCAAGATGCATACGAAAGATAAACTTGTGCTTGATAAGCCTCTCGGTTCATTTGGGTGTTCAACATTTTTTCCATTTTGTCTGAAATCCGTTTTGTCTCCATAGTTTTTGAATTTTATTATTTTAAAACAGCGTGGGCTGTTGGGTTTTTCCACTTAAAATTGGAATCCAAAAATTACTGATTTTTCACTATTTAATTGTAAATATTACGTTAAGATTCACTCAGATTATCATATTTAATATTGCGTTATTAGTTCTTGTTTTTTTGCTCAAATATCCTTTCTTACTTCTAACGACAAAAAAAGACCTTCTTTGAGTTTATCCAAGATATATTTCTATTTGCGAAGGCCAATATTTTCGACATATAACTTAGCAATTTTCGGCATCAGTCTTCCGTGTAAAAATAAATTTATAATACCTTTGCGGACAAATCATGAGTTTCTGGCGAGTCTTATTGGCTATTTTGTTCCCACCTTTATCGGTCCTTGATAAAGGTTGCGGCTCTGTGCTTATCGTCCTGATTTTGACCCTGCTCGGCTGGATTCCGGGAGTAATTGCCGCACTGATTATTTTGAACAATCCAAAATATTGATGAACAAAACAATTCAAATCCTCGATCTGGGTCTCAAAGATTACAAAGAGACTTGGGATTTTCAGGAAAAACTGTTTCAACAAATAATCGACCACAAACTACAAAACAGGAAGGAAGAGGAAAAAATTGAAACTGATAACTATTTTCTTTTTGTGGAACATCCGCATGTTTATACGTTGGGGAAAAGCGGTGATTTCTCCCATTTGTTGCTTTCTGAAAAACAATTGGCCGAAAAAGGAGCTACTTTTTACAAAATCAACAGGGGCGGCGATATCACTTATCACGGGCCGGGCCAAATTGTGGGCTACCCGATTTTGGATTTGGAAAATTTCTTCACGGATATCCATAAATACCTTCGGCTTTTGGAAGAAATGGTAATTTTAACTTTGACGGAATATGGACTGAAAGCCGAAAGGATTCAAGGTGATAACGGCGTTTGGTTGGATGTTGGCACTCCGTTCGCCCGAAAAATATGTGCCATGGGAGTTCGCACCAGTCGCTGGGTGACCATGCACGGATTTGCATTGAACGTCAATGCCGACTTGGGTTATTTCGATCATATCATTCCCTGTGGAATCCAAGACAAAGGCGTTACTTCTCTGAACGTGGAACTCGGCGTAAAAGAAGTCCCCGTTTCCGAAGTAAAAGAAAAATTACTTCATCATTTTTTTAAACTTTTCGAAGCCGGGACGGAAGATCAATTTCAAGATGTGAAGTAGGATCAGGATTGGAATATCCGACCAAACTTCAAAAGCTACCTGCAATTGCATTATTTTGTATTCAGATATGGAAGATAATGTAATTTTCTCACTCGAGAGATATCTTTCACTGGTGCAAAAACGAATCTCCATTTGACAACTTCAAAATTTTGTTGATGTAGCACAACCGCTTCCTAAATTACCCGAACAAAAAATCCGCAACATCTTCAATCTTGCCTACTTTTTGAATATTGATTTTGTAATCACGTTTGGGAAGTTTACTTTGTTTGGAAATAACAATCGTTGCAAATCCGAGTTTTTCGGCTTCCGAAATGCGGTGTTCTATGCGGGTTACCGGTCTTATTTCACCGGCCAAGCCTACTTCAGCCGCAAAACAGAGTTCTTTGGAAAGGGAAATATCTTCGTTTGAAGAAAGAATGGCCGCAACCACCGCCAGATCTATCGCCGGATCATCGACCGAAATACCACCGGTCACGTTTAGAAAAACATCTTTTGCACCCAACTTAAATCCAGCACGTTTTTCCAAAACGGCCAACAACATATTCAAGCGTTTCGCATTATAGCCGGTGGTGGATCGTTGTGGTGTGCCATAAACCGCGGTGCTGACCAATGCCTGAATTTCGATCATTAAAGGCCGCATTCCTTCTAAAGTTGAAGCAATGGCCGTTCCGCTCAAATCTTGATCATTATTGGAAATCAAAATTTCGGAAGGGTTGCTCACTTCACGCAAGCCACTGCCCTGCATTTCAAAAATTCCCAGTTCGTGGGTGGAACCGAAGCGGTTTTTTTGTGCCCGCAGAATTCGGTAAACATGTCCGCGATCGCCTTCAAATTGTAGAACTGTATCGACCATATGTTCCAAAATTTTTGGACCGGCAATGTTGCCGTCTTTGGTTATATGCCCAATCAATATCACAGGTGTCCCAGTTTCTTTTGCATATTTGATCAGTTCTGCGGTACATTCCCGAATTTGCGAAATACTTCCCGGGGAACTTTCAATATAATCGGTATGAAGTGTTTGAATGGAATCGATGATCACGATTTGAGGTTCGAGTTCCTCAATCTGCAAGAAAATATTTTGTGTCTTTGTTTCGGTTAAAATATAGCAATCTGCGGCGGTGGGATTTATACGTTCCGCCCGCATTTTTATTTGCTGCATGCTTTCTTCACCCGAAACATAGAGGGTTTTGTATTTCAGAAAAAGGGAAACTTGGAGAAGCAATGTGCTTTTTCCTATTCCGGGTTCTCCGCCAAGAAGTATCAAAGAACCAGGAACGATTCCGCCGCCCAAAACGCGATCGAGCTCATTGCTGCCGGTGAGCATACGCGCTTCCTCGGAATAATTAATTTCCGTAATCCGCAACGGTTTGGAAATTCGTTTTGCGCGCTTTACAGTGTTTGGTTTCCAATCTTTGGTATCTGGTTTTTGAATGATTTCTTCCACCAACGTATTCCATTCCTTGCAAACGGAACATTGTCCCTGCCATTTACTATGCTGTGCGCCACATTTCTGACAATAATAGGAGGTTTTTAATTTCGCCATATTTCAATATCCAAAATCGTTTTTTAACTGAGTGATGTATTTCCATAAAAAATCACGGGTCACAAATCCGACTTCCTTCTTTGAATAGGCACTTTGGAAGTGCTTATATGCTTTTTCCGGTTTTCCATTTTCTTCGTAATATCTTCCAAGGAAAAAATCTTCCATTACCGTTTCGGGAAAATTGCGCCTGGCAATTCTACTGAATTTTTTGAAATCGTCCCACTTTTTATTTTGTTCAATTGCGTTGGAAATGGCCAACACATCACTGAATTTATATTTAGGTTCCCAACCATAAATATCTTTAATGGCGCTGTATTTTGTTTCCAAATAATCGCAAGGCGAAATTGCGGAAAGTACTTTTGTCTTATACTCTTCTGGATCAATTGGGCTATAAACCGAGAAAACCGCTTCTAGTGCATTTGGAATTGCATGTGTTACAAGGGAATAATGCGTTTGATCTGGAATGTCATCAAAATAGTAAAAAATATTTGGATGGTTAATAGCACTTAATTGCCCGTTTAAACTCGAAATTTGATCCTTAACGTCAATAAAGTCTTCGGAAGCCGTGGCGACATAATACCATTTTTTATCTGTGGTGGTTTTTAAAGAAGTAAATACTTGTCGATCCATATTTGGTGTAAAAATAGGACTTAAATTGATGAATACATCGAACATTTCAGGATCATTTACCAAAAAAATATTGGCGAAATTAGCTGTTTTTCCCTGGGCTATCAAAATCCTAAAATCATTGATGCGATAGGTTTTCAACAAATGTGGAATTAGCTCGCTTTTCAAAAAGGCATAAAAATTTAAGCAGCTGACCATGGGAGCATTATCTATTTCGCCAAATGCAATATCCTGCGCGCGAAAACCGGCTTGGTTAACACCCACCACCACCGCTTCGGGCATCTGATCCCAATAACCAAAATAATCGATATTGCCGGCAACAGGCTCGAAAAGATAATCGCCATCCAAAACCAGAACAAGCGGATAGGTCCTATCTGGATGTTTATCATAATCCCGGGGAAGCTGTACGTTAAATTCCCTGGTTTCTTGAAGGTTCACCGACTGCACAGTTTTATAGATGGTCTGCGAATAAATATTGAAGCCAGCCAGAAGAATGAATAATGTATAGCTTTTCATACCAAAAATATTATAGAAAAGAAGCAATGTAGCAAATATTTACTGCGACTTTCTTAAAATTGGCATAAATATTAGGGATAATCCACCTAATATAATATTCATCAAAGTTTGTGAGCCCCAAATAATCCATCCGAATGCTTCCCCCAATTGTTGATCGATTCCGAATTGGGTCAAAATAGCGGCAATTGCCAACGGATAAATCCCGATGCCGCCGTTGGTCAGCGATATAGCAAAAGAACCTACTACAAATGCAAGCAAGATTACTCCAAAATCCAAGGAAGAAGTTTCGGGAATGGCAAATTTCAGGATGTAGAACATAAGCACATACATTGTCCAGATAAAAATAGTGTGAAAAATAAATGCAGCTTTATGTTTCAGGTGGAGAATACTTTTCATTCCGTTTAGCAAACCAGTGGCAAAATCACGTATTTTTACTAGGAAAGGGTTTGTAGTGCGCCGTACAACTTTCAAAAAAATTACGCCGAGCGCAAGAAGGCACAATAAGGCCAGAATACTAAAAAATGGATTGATATTATTTCTGGAAAAAAAAGAAATCAAATTATCGCTTTGAAAAAGTGCCGCAATTCCAACGATCAGCATTAACATACACAAGTCGACCATTCTTTCGGAAATAATGGTGCCAAAACTTTTTTCGAAAGGCACATCGCGATAACTGGTGAGAGTTGCTGCACGAAGCACTTCTCCAGAACGTGGGATTCCCAAATTGGCTAAATATCCGGTCATGACCGCCATAAAAGAAATGAGGGTTCCTGGGCGATAGCCCAATGGTTCCAACAAATATTTCCAGCGGTAGGCGCGCGACCAATGCGAAAGTAGGCCCAAAAAGAGTGAAAGAATTATCCAATAGGGATTGGCGTGAGAAATACTTTTCCAAAGTTCTTCCCTTTCGGTAGGAGTAGAACTGCCAATGGAATACCAAATGAGAAAAACCCCCAAAAGCAATGGAAGAACGGTTTTTAAGACGGTGCGCGTACGTTTGTTCACGAACGTTTTATTTTAGCAAATTGGTCGCTTCATCAGGAAAAATCAGCGCGGGTTTAAAGGCTTTTGCCTCTTCCATTGACATAATGGCATAACTGATCAAAATCAGAACATCGCCTTTCGTGACTTTTCGAGCTGCAGCACCGTTCAAGGTGATTTCCCCGCTGTTCCTTCTTCCAGGGATCACGTATGTTTCCAAGCGTTCGCCATTGTTGTTGTTCACTACCTGGATTTTTTCGCCTTCCACAATATTGGCAGCGTCCATTAAATCTTCATCAATGGAGATGCTTCCTATATAATTCAAATCGGCACCCGTCACTTTTACGCGGTGTATTTTTGATTTTACAACGTGAATTTGCATACTATTTCTTTAATTTAAGGCAATATTATCGATCAATCGGACTTGGCCAATATAAGCGGCAATAAAAGCCCGATAATTTTTTCCTTCTTGGATTTTCTCAGTCTGTTTCAAGGTTTTGACATCTGCTATTTCAAAATATTCCAATTCAATCTGATCGTTTTCTGTAAATTGATCTATTGCCCATTTGGTGATATTAGCAGCACTTTTTGTGCCAAAATCCGCTTTTGCTTGTTGGAGGATTTTATAGAGAAATGAAGCTTTTTCACGCTGTGCGGGCGTTAATCGTTCATTGCGCGAACTCATTGCTAGCCCGTTTGGTTCGCGAGCTATGGGACAGCCAATAATTTCGATGGGGTTTTTGGTAATTTGCGCCAATTTTTTTACAACCTGTAATTGCTGAAAATCTTTTTCCCCAAAAAATGCTTTGTTGGGTTGCACAATGTTGAAGAGAATTTCAATTACAGTAGCTACACCATCAAAATGGCCCGACCTGTATTTTCCTTCCATTTCCTTTTTAAAAGAACCAAAATCAAATTGTTTGGAGGCTATTTTTTCTCCGTAAACTTCAAATGATGAAGGTGCAAAAATAACACTTTCTGGGAAAGAACCTTCTAATAAGCCAACATCCTTATCTAATATTTTGGGGTATTTTTCCAAATCTGAGGGATTGTCGAATTGCGTCGGATTTACAAAAATACTGACCACAACCAAGTCGCACTGTTTCTGCGCTTCTTGCACTAAAGAAAGATGCCCTGCATGAAGTGCGCCCATTGTGGGAACAAATCCGATACTCATTTCTGCATTTTTATGAGTCAAAATAAGTGCTGAAAGATCCTTTTTTTGGTTGATAACCTGCATGTTATTTAAAATTTACGAGTTGCGAAATTAATATAATCCGTGTAAACTGCATAAATTTTTGTAATTTTGCCTGTTTTTCAGCGTTGATAGAGTAATCCAAAGAGAATAAAAACAGCCCTCATTTATGAAAGATAAGCGCATACTGTATGTATCTTCAGAAGTTATTCCTTACCTTCCCGAAACGGAAATATCCTCCATGTCCTTCGAAGCTCCGCGAATGGTGCACAGTTTGGGTGGACAAATACGTATTTTTATGCCCCGATATGGGAACATAAACGAACGAAGGCACCAACTTCATGAGGTCATTCGACTTTCAGGGATGAATTTGGTGATCAATGATTTGGATATGCCGTTAATTATAAAAGTGGCCTCAATTCCGAAAGAACGAATGCAGGTATATTTTATTGATAACGAGGATTATTTCAAACGAAAAGCTACTCTCACTGATGAAGATGGGAATCTTTATCCCGACAATGACGAACGGGCCATATTTTTTGCGAAAGGCGTGATAGAAACCGTTAAAAAACTGAATTGGGCCCCAGACATTATTCATGTGCACGGTTGGTTGGCTTCGTTGCTTCCACTTTATTTACGGAATTATTACGGCAACGAACCCTTGTTCACCAGATCAAAAATAGTGACCTCTATTTACGGCCAGGGGTTTGAAAACACCTTGGACCCACAACTCCAGAACAAAGTATTGTTCGATGGGTTGGAACCCGAAACCGTAGCCCATTTGGCTGCACCGACCTATGCTAATTTGATGAAAACGGCCATTGACAATTCTGATGCCATTGTTAAGGCCGGCACTGATCTTCCCGCAGAATTGGAGGCCTATTTGGAACGGACCGACAAACCGGTTTTAGCCTTTAAATCCAAAGAAGAATTTGCCCAAGCTTACCGGGATTTTTATAGATTTGCCGTTTTAAAAGAAGAACACGATAGCGAATGAATTTACTCCAGAATTATTTAAGGGCTTCCATCATTTTGGTTGTCCTTTTTTCCTTGATTTCGTGCGAAGACGATTTCAATACCATAGGTAATGATATTATTGGAACCCCTGATTTTAATACCGATCCATATGTTTCGGAAGTCATCGCCTACAATAAAAAAATTGAAGCGGTCCAAACCAATGGATTGCCATTATATCTGTTCGGAAACTATACCGATCCTTTTTATGGCACTTCCCAAGCAAGTATTTTGGCCCAATTGTCCATGAGTACTGCAAATCCTGAATTTGGTGCAAATCCGGTTTTGGACAGCGTGGTTTTGGTTTTGCCGTATTACAGTACAATAAAAGAGCAAACTGCGGAAAAGACAACCTATACGCTAGATTCGATTTATGGTAGTGGAGGAATGAAAGTTTCCGTCTATGAATCCAATTATTTTTTGCGTGACCTAGACCCGGACTCTAATTTTCAGGATCCACAACTTTATTATTCCAATCAAGCGACCGAATTCGAAAATAACTTGGGAACACTTTTGACGGTAAAAAGTATTGTGCCCAGCGCCGAAGGTGTGAGCGTCTATCAATATCAAGGAGAGCAAAAAGACACTTTGCAGCTTTCTCCCCGCATTCGGATTTCGCTTCCCATCGACTTTTTTAAAGATAAAATTATTGACAAACAAGGTTCTCAAGAACTTTTGAGCAATTCTAATTTTAAAAACTATTTCCGGGGATTGTACCTGAAAGCCGAAACCGTTGGAAATGGTTCCATGGCCGCTTTGAATTTTTCGCAAGACCAATCGAAAGTGATTCTTTATTATACCTCAGAAGTTCCAGACGTGGGATCAGACAGCGGCGGAACGGTTGAATCGCACACGTCTTATGTGTTGAATATTCAGGGGAATATTGTGAATGTTTTTTCAGATAACTTTCCGGTAGATCTTTCCAATCAGAATACGGTGGAAGGAGAGCCTAATCTTTATCTAAAAGGGGGCCGCGGATCTATGGCGATCATTAAATTATTCGATGGGCCAGATAGTGACGGCGATGGAGTTTCGGACGAATTGGAAACGCTGCGCGAAGAAAACTGGCTGATCAACGAAGCTAATTTGACCTTCGTTGTCAATGATGCGCTTGCACCAAACGAAGAAAAAGAACCTCAGCGTATTTTCATTTATAATATGAAAGACAACAGCATTCTTTTGGATTATCAAATCGACTTTACCGCGAGTGATTCTGATCCGGAAAATTCCCGAATTTTGCATTTGGTACCGCTGACCACCGATGAGAATGGAGATCGCTTTTATAAAATTAGGGTAACCGGGTTAATTAGAAATATCATTAATTTAGACTCCACAAATGTGGAACTTGGCGTAACCATTGCTTCCAATGTGAATTTAAATTCCCTTGCCAAGCTAAAAGATGCAGAAGATGAAATCCCTTCAGCCATTCCCGTAACCTCCATTATTTCCCCCAAAGGAACGGTTTTGTACGGAAATACTGCCCCCATTGAAAATAAACGCCTGAAACTTAATATTTTTTACACCAAACCAGAATAATTATGTGTGGAATTGTAGGGTATATCGGTCATCGACAAGCTTATCCAATTATTTTGAAAGGCTTGCAACGCTTGGAATATCGTGGTTACGACAGCGCAGGGATTGCGTTATATGACGAAGGAAAATTGAAAATTTGCAAAACCAAAGGAAAAGTCCAGGATCTTTTAAAGAAATGCGAAAATGGAATTTCCACCTCTGGAACCGTGGGAATTGGTCACACCCGCTGGGCAACCCACGGAGTTCCCAACGACGTGAATTCGCACCCACATTGTTCAAATTCAGGGAATATTGCAATCATACATAATGGCATCATTGAAAACTACGATGCGCTCAAAAAAGAACTTACCCAACGTGGATATACATTTACCTCCGACACCGATACCGAAGTTTTGGTCAATTTAATTGAAGATGTGAAAACCAAGGAAAACGTGAAATTGGGTAAAGCCGTTCAAATAGCGCTCAACCAAACTGTCGGCGCTTATGCCATTGCGGTTTTCGACAAGGAAAAACCCGATGAAATCGTAGTTGCCCGGTTGGGAAGTCCGTTGGCAATTGGAGTTGGTGAAGATGAATATTTTATCGCTTCCGATGCTTCGCCATTTATTGAATATACCAAAAACGCCATTTATTTGGAAGATGGGGAAATGGCGGTCGTAAGACGAAATAAAGGGGTGAAAGTTCGTAAAATACACGATGATTCCTTAGTGGATCCTTATTTACAGGAACTCCAACTCAATCTGGAGCAAATAGAAAAAGACGGATTCGAGCATTTTATGCTGAAAGAAATATACGAACAACCCGATGCGATTACCGATACCTACCGAGGAAGGATGTTGGTGGACCGAGGAATTATTCGCATGTCTGGGGTCGATGACCATCTGGAAAAATTTTTGAATGCAAAACGAATATTGATCGTGGCTTGTGGAACCTCATGGCACGCGGGACTCGTGGCCGAATATATTTTTGAAGACTTGGCGCGAATTCCCGTTGAAGTGGAATATGCCTCGGAATTTCGGTACAGAAATCCGGTTATTTATTCCGACGATGTGGTCATTGCAATTTCTCAAAGTGGGGAAACCGCCGATACCATGGCCGCAATTAAATTGGCGAAAAAACATGGAGCTTTTGTTTTTGGGGTTTGCAACGTGGTAGGTTCTTCAATTTCAAGGGAAACCGATGCGGGCGCATATACACATGCCGGCCCAGAAATTGGCGTCGCTTCCACCAAAGCTTTCACCACACAAATCACCGTTTTAAGTTTGATTGCCTTAAAATTGGCCAAAGCAAAAGGCGCGATTTCCCAAACTGATTTTCATTATCATTTGCAAGAACTAGCCCTTATTCCAGAAAAAGTAAGGCGTGCGCTAGATTCTAATGAACACATAAAGAAGGTGGCCGAAAAATATAAAGATACTGCCAACTTTTTGTATTTGGGAAGAGGTTTCAATTTTCCCGTGGCCCTGGAAGGCGCTCTAAAATTGAAAGAGATTTCCTATATCCATGCCGAGGGTTATCCTGCTGCCGAAATGAAACATGGTCCAATTGCGCTTATCGATGAGCAAATGCCCGTGGTGGTAATTGCCACTAAAAAAGGCCATTATGAAAAGGTTGTAAGCAATATTCAGGAAATAAAAGCCCGAAGCGGACGAATTATCGGCATTGTTACCGAAGGTGATGAGAACGTTCGAGAAATGGCGGATTATGTTATTGAAGTTCCAGATACCTCCGAATTTTTAACGCCTTTGCTTACCACCATTCCGTTGCAATTACTTTCTTATCATATTGCCGTGATGTTGGGTAGAAACGTGGATCAACCGCGTAATTTGGCGAAGTCGGTGACGGTGGAATAGAAAATAGATATTAAACAATATTCAAAGAAAGGATGGACCTCTGAATTTTATTCGGAAGTCCATTTTTAATTCCGTTTATCCTTAATAGCTCAGTTATTCGGTTAATCGGGAAACTGGTAAATTGGTTAAGCAATTCCACAGTTAAACGGTTAAACAATTAAACGGTTTTAATACTCGTTCGAGAGTTCCAATTTTTTAAAAATCCTGATTAAAATATCTTCCGAATTGAATCTTCTACATTATCTAAACTAGAAGACGTGATTTTGTGGGACCTTCTCCAGAATTTCCAATCTTAATTGAAACAATAAATATACATAAGTTTCACAATATCGATATTTTTAAAATTTGAAAATAGATTTAGTTCAACTATGGTTTTTTGCCAGCTATTCTATTTTAATAATAAAGGCTCTATTCTAATTTACGATTGATATTATATTTTTTGTCTAACTATCTAAAAATAAGATACTTTGTCGTGAATATTTTCAAAAAACCTTGATGTTTTTCTAAAACCGCTGGTTTAAAATGTAAAAAACTCTTGTAAGTACCGATTTCATTGATGTTTTGGTCTATCACTCTTATATTAGAATAGAGCCA
>JBDNFD010000032.1:0-6388 GCA_041689995.1 Flavobacteriaceae bacterium
ATAGATTTATTGGGTCATTTTGGAGGAGGACTCACTTTTGTGCCATATCCTAAAGCAGAAGACCCTTACGATAATATCGGAAATCTTATGTTTGGGGTAACCGGGTTGCGGCAGATCGGCCGTGGTATCGATGTTTTGGCAGACATTACTTTTGTGAAAGGCTTCGAAGTTCAGCATTCCTACAGTAATATTATGATAGACCCCACTCTGCCTCATGAAGGATATGGAGGATTTTTTATGAACATAAGTATCGGCCTCGTGATTTATCTCGACCCACGATAGGTCTTTCGCTTTTTTCTTTTTTTGTCGTCTCAAATCAAGCTTAACAAAGATCAAAGTCCGAAACTCAAGGATACGGTATAGTGTGAGTTCGTATTATCGATCGCGGCGGTTTTGGATAAACCGGTTTGGTGCAGTGCTTGGCCGTAATTTCTATTTGCACGGTCAAAGGCGAAATCAATTTCAATATTTCCAAAATCATATCCCACTCCAAAGGAATATCCCGTAAGATTTCCCATGAGGTCTTCGTTTTTATAAGGGCTTTCTTCCAAGCGATATCCTGCGCGTAAACTCCAATCTTTTAGTCGGTATTCGCCACCAAGACGATAGGTGGAGGCCGCTTTTAAATTATTTTCAATGGTGGAATTTTGCCGCGCAAAAGCCTGATCGCTATATTCCGAACTAAACTCGGTGTTTGAGAAATTCTTATTGGAATAATCAAAACTAATTAATCCCGATTTCCCAAAAACCACGGCTAAACTCCCGGTTATTTTTCCAGGGGTACGCAACTGATAATCTGGAAAAATGTTGGTTACCTGCGGATCCGCAATGGCTGCACCAAATTCATTGCTGGTGGTTTTTAAATATTGAACGGTTTCGTCTGAAATTGTGTACCAAGTGGGGGAGGTGTAAGAAGCGCCAACACGAACCATATCACCAATTTTATAGATCGAACCAACCTGAAATGAAAGACCGGAACCCATTGTTCTCAAAGTGTTTTCGAAATAGACTTGGTTAATTTCGCTTCCTTCGTTATTATTTTCTTCATAAAACGACGTGGTTCGTTCATAATTGATGAAATGACTATTAATATTGATCCCCATATAAAGATCATCTTTGAATTGAGTCGCTGCGTTGATGGAGAATTTCCCATTAAGTCCCGTCGAAACTTGATTGTATTCTTGGTAAAAATTATTTCCGGCAATATTGGAAGTATATGCCGTATTGCTAAAATCGTCAGCATCAACTGCATCGAACAAATAAGTTTCATAGCCTAAATAGGCTTCCTGTAAGTCAGAATTGTTGTATCCTTCCGCAGAAAAATTAGCACTTCCCAAATAAGTATATAGATCCGCCAAGCTTTCATTTTGTAACGGAACAAATAAATCCAAAGGAGCGCCATTTGCTTTATTCAGAAAGTAGTTGTCGATGGACTGCGTATTATCTCCAAAAGCAAAAATTTCATCTTCAAAATTATTCACTTGATCGTAGGTCAACGCCATGCTAAATTTTTTGAAATCGGAATCTTTCGAGGTATTATAAAAAAGAAAGACCGCACCAGCTTGGTTCACACTAAAATCTGAATCGGAAGAATTTGAAAAACCATTCATAAAATTCACGTCGTTTCCAATATGCTCGACATTTAGGGAAAGGGTTGCGGCACTATTCAAGAAAACAGCACTTCCGGCCGGATTAATTCCTATTGCTGAGAAATCACCGCCTAAAGCGCCAAACGCGCCGCTCATAGCTGTGAATCTTGCCGTTCCGGTCAGATCTTCTGTGCTGTACCGCAATGCATCGGTAATATCTTGGGAATACAATTGAGAAATACTGATCACCGTAAAAAAAAGCAAAGTGAGTTTCTTCATTTTATATGTTATATTTTTTTAAATATTGAATTTTTATCTCCCCCCTCTTCGGCCAGAAGATGAACTGCTTCGCGTACTTCGTGTCGGCGTACTGGGAGAATAGGTTCGGGTTCGCGCATTTGTCCCTGAATTATTGTTGCTGGAAGATGATTTGGTTCGCGTTGAAGTATTGTTCGACTTCGTGCGGGTTGTAGGACGGGTTGTCCGGGTCCGAGAGGTGGGAGTGGATCTTTCCGTGCGCACTGAACGGTCATTGTTCGAACGCGTGCGGGTGGTTGTTCCTGCATTGATATTTCGCGGGTTTCGGATTCGTTCTGTTGCATTTACCCGGGTTCTGCCATTCTGTGCAGAGCGAGTTGTTCTATCGTTACTTCGCACATTTCCTCTGGTATAATCCCGGCTATTTCTGCCTTGCGAACGAGCGGCTCCTCGATCATAATCATTGCTTCGGTAATTGTTCCGATAGGTTGGATGGTAGGCCGTACGCCTTCCGTAATACTGATTATATCCTGAATAATATGGATTATAATAGTATGGATTGTTATAATACGGGTTATAATAATATGGATTGTAATAATAGGGGTTATAAAACCAGCCATAAGATGAATTCCATCCCCAAGAAAATGAGGTGCCGTAACTTGGGTATCCCCAACCATAACCATAGTTGTTATAATAAGGATTAGTAAAGCCAGTATTGTAATAATTCACATTGATTTCAGTAGGATTACTTCCCCAAGAAGATTCGCCGTCGGTATAAGCAATTTGCTCATCGTTGTAATAAGCATCACCTTCCACGTTAGTGGAATCGGGCCGATCGGAAGCATATGAATCGACATCCGTGAACATCATGTCTTGGGCTTGTTGTATTTTTTCAGACTCCTTGCCAAAATAGTTGGTGTAATAATCTGAATCTTTGCTTTGGACTTCTGTGGTCTGTGGCGAACGCTCATTTTTGGTCAAAACGGGCTGCTGCTCTCCGCGGACTTTTGGCTCGGAAGCATAAATCCCATCCTGATCCGAGCCTGCATATTCATAACTGCCACATGCGACTGCGGAAAGTATAGCGATCATTCCCAGTAAAAGGGAAGGTGTTTTTTGAAGGTGCTTATGGAGTATCATATCGTTTGAATTTTATTGTCTGCGGTGAAACAAATTTAATTAATTTTGTCGTAGTAAAAAGACATTTAATATAAGGCAAATTTTGTGCCAAAATTGATAAAAGGAACATGCTCACCAAACGAAAAGAAGATTATTCTAAATGGTACAATGAACTAGTGGTTTCTGCCGACCTTGCTGAAAACTCTGCGGTCCGGGGCTGTATGATCATTAAACCTTATGGCTATGCCATTTGGGAAAAAATGCAGGCAGAACTCGATAAAATGTTCAAAGAAACAGGTCATCAAAATGCTTATTTTCCATTGTTCGTGCCAAAAAGCTTATTTGAAGCTGAAGAAAAGAATGCGGAAGGATTTGCCAAAGAATGCGCCGTGGTGACACACTATCGCTTAAAAACCGATCCAAACGATCCAAAAAAACTCATCGTCGATCCGGAAGCCAAATTGGAAGAGGAGTTGGTGGTAAGGCCTACGTCGGAAGCGATAATTTGGAGTACCTATAAAACTTGGGTTCAATCTTATCGGGATTTGCCAATTCTGATCAATCAGTGGGCCAATGTGGTGCGCTGGGAAATGCGTACCCGCTTGTTTCTTAGAACCACGGAATTTCTTTGGCAGGAAGGCCATACAGCCCATGCGACAAAAGCGGAAGCTCTGGCCGAAACCGCGCAGATGAATTCCATTTATGCCGAATTTGCTGAAAATTTCATGAGCATGCCTGTCATTCAAGGAAAAAAAACCGAAAGTGAACGTTTTGCCGGGGCGGAAGAAACCTATTGTATCGAGGCATTGATGCAAGATGGAAAAGCCTTGCAAGCTGGAACTTCCCATTTCTTGGGGCAAAATTTTGCCAAAGCCTTCGATGTGAAATTCACCTCAAAAGAAGGTAAACAGGAATATGTATGGGCTACAAGCTGGGGCGTTTCCACGCGGTTGATGGGTGCGTTGATTATGACGCATAGTGATGACAAAGGCTTGGTGCTTCCCCCGAAATTGGCGCCTTATCAAGTCGTTATTGTCCCTATATATAAAGGAGAAGAACAACTGGCCCAAATTTCAGAAGTGGTCAATAAATTAGTGTTAGAACTAAGAATGCAAGGAATTTCGGTGAAATATGACGATCGTGATACCCACAAACCTGGATGGAAATTTGCACAATATGAACTCCAAGGGGTTCCCGTCCGTTTGGCCATTGGTCCCAAAGATCTCGAAAAAGGCTCGGTGGAATTGGCGCGTCGGGATACGTTGACAAAGGAATTTGTGAAACAGGAAGAAGTGGTGCAAAAAGTGAAATCCCTAATGATCGAAATTCAAGATAATTTATTTCAAAAAGCCTTCGATTTCCGAAAAGCTCATATTACAAAGGTGAACGATTTTGATGAATTTAAAGAAGTATTGAACACAAAGGGTGGCTTTATTTCGGCTCACTGGGACGGTACTGCTGAAACTGAAGAAAAGATAAAACAACTCACCAAAGCTACAATTCGCTGTATTCCATTTGAAAGGAAAGAAGAGCCTGGAACTTGTGTCTTTAGTGGAAAACCCTCTCAAGGAAGGGTGCTTTTTGCGAAGGCTTATTAAAAACCCCAAAATAAACAAACCCATATTTGCAGCATTGAAAAATAGTTGTATTTTTGCAACCGCTTAAAGAAAAAGCCGGTCCGTTCGTCTAGGGGTTAGGACGCCAGGTTTTCATCCTGGTAACAGGGGTTCGATTCCCCTACGGACTACTTTGAAATTCTGAATTCATAATTCTGAAATCAGAATTTAAATTAGGGGTCCGTTAGTCTAGGGGTTAGGACGCCAGGTTTTCATCCTGGTAACAGGGGTTCGATTCCCCTACGGACTACGATTAAGTTATGGATTAAGAGTGATGGGTTTTGTCTCAAGCCTTAAATCTATTATCTAAAAAGAACATTTAAATTCAAGCATTATGGCCTATCATAAATCGGCATTAAAAAGAATCCGAAACAGCGAAACCAAACGCCTTCGCAATCGTTATCAGCACAAAACCGTGCGGAACGCTATCAAGAAATTGAGGGAAGCGGAGAAAAAAGACGCGGAAACCATGTTCCCAACGGTTGTTTCCATGATCGATAAACTTGCCAAGCGCAATGTTATCCATGACAACAAAGCTGCCAATTTGAAATCGAAATTGGCGAAACACGTTGCTGCACTCTAATAAGTGCTTAAACTTATGTTGTTTAAAAGAATAACTCCCAGTTTGTGGAGCTATTTTTGTTCAGTTGAGACAACTTTTATATTTCTGGTAAAACTCATAAAAAAATACTATTTGAGTAATCGTTCTATTTCATTTTCCAAACTATGTACCGAAATTAATGGATTGGTAATAAAATCACCACTATAACGTATTTTTCCGTCTTTTAGTATGAAGAGTTGCGGATAGCCGTGATAACCTAATTTTTTTCCAATAATAGAATCAAGCTGTTTAGAGTAAATAGTTGGGAATGAGTATCCGAGGTTTTTGGTGAATTCTACTGCTCCCAAAAAAGAATTCTCCTTTAGAGGAACATAGACAGAATAAAAAGAAATTTTCGAATTGCTCTTATATTTTAAATATTCATTCTCAAATGTCGGCATATTTCTAATACATACACCACAGTATTTGTTCCAAAGATCCAAAATTATAATTTTATCTTTTTCCAATGTTACATTTTCTCCATATTCATCAATTAGTTCCCAAGTAGGAAAAGGACGGTTTACATGGGAATTATAGTTTGTATGGAAACTAAACCAATTTGGAAAAAGAACAAAGCCAATAAAACAGGAAATGGGAATGGCGATTAAGATACTCCACCAAGTTTTTTTTTGCTTAACTATTATGGCGGTGAAGGATGCAAATGGAATAAAAATAAGGTAGGGAAAACCTCTTACAAAACTATCATCTTGCAAGATTATAGATCCTAAAAACAAAAGAGATAAGGGCAGTACAAACAAGAAAAATTTTTTCCTGTTTGCAGCAAACCCTTTAGTATTATAAATATAATATCCAACGATAAAAGTAAAAAAAACAGTTGTGGTTAAAAGCCATTCATGGTTACTGGATATTATTAATCCAAAAAGCATATAAAAAGATAAAATACAAACAGCTAACAAAAAATCGACTAATATTTTTTTCATATTATCTTTTCAATAAGCTTTTTTAATAATCCCTAACGCATTTTTCATCACAAGGACCGAGGAGCAAAAAACTACAACCAACGATAGTTTCGTCACAATTGCTACTATCACAACTTCCTCCTGGACACCAACCCCAGTTGCAGTTGCAGTCTGGAATAGTTCCGAAGCCAGGTGGGGCGAAAATTCCCTCAATAACTCCACCATTTGGTGTTTCAAATGTACCGAAAAAATCGTTTTCAGGAGTTATTTTCTTGTTCATATCAT
>JBDNFD010000033.1:0-42984 GCA_041689995.1 Flavobacteriaceae bacterium
ATAAGATACTTTGTCGTGAATATTTTCAAAAAACCTTGATGTTTTTCTAAAACCGCTAGTTTAAAATGTAAAAAAACTCTTGTAAGTACCGATTTCATTGATGTTTTGGTCTATCACTCTTATATTAGAATAGAGCCAAAATAATAAAATAAACATCCACTTTTTGGGCGCAGCAGGTACAGTAACCGGCTCAAAATATTTAGTGGACACAGGCGATAAAAAAATACTAATAGACTGCGGACTTTTTCAGGGGTTGAAAGAATTACGTCTTAAAAATTGGGAACATCCACCTGTGGAAGTTTCAGAAATTGATATGGTTTTGCTAACACACGGCCATTTGGACCATACTGGATATCTGCCAAGGTTGGTAAAACAAGGATTTAAGGGACCTATATATGGCACCAATCCAACGTTGGACATCGCAGAAATCATACTTAATGATAGTGGTAAAATACAGGAACAGGAAGCCGAACGTGCCAATAATGAAGGTTATTCAAAGCATAGCCCAGCAGAACCACTCTACGATTTAAAAGATGTAGAAAAAACCATTCCACATTTTAAGGGCGTTCCGCAGGCACAATGGATTCCATTATTTGATGGCATCAGGGCTCGATTTCAATATAACGGACACATTCTTGGAGCTACCTACATCGAGTTGGATGTGCACGGAAAACGCTTTGTGTTTTCAGGAGATATTGGAAGAACGAACGATTTACTATTGTATCCACCTCTAAAACCAAAAAAGGCAGATGTACTATTCATAGAATCGACATATGGCGGAAGGTTTCATCCTGATGAAGTGGAAGCGATACCGCAAATTGAAAAATTAGTCAAAGACACTTTTGATAGAGGCGGCAGCCTATTTGTTCCAAGCTTTTCGGTAGAACGCGCTCAACTGATGATGCTCATTTTTTGGAAATTACTCAAGGAAAATAAAATACCCAAAGTACAAATGATAATGGACAGCCCAATGGGTGCTAGTGGAACTGTTCCACCGCACGAGAGATTGGCATAGGCTAGAAAATAATGAATGTGATGAAATGTGTTCACATTTCACGGTGGTAAAAAGTTATCGCGAAACTATGGAATTGCGAACTGATAATAAACCAAAAATTGTGATTGCAGGAAGTGGAATGCTTACAGGAGGCAGAATGCTCAACTATCTTGAAACACAGGCGCAAAACCCTAATAATACGTTGCTTTTTGTGGGTTATCAAGCTGAAGGAACTCGTGGAAGAAAATTGTTGGAAGGCGAAAAGGAACTAAAAGTGTACGGAAAATGGGTGCCTTTTAAAATGCAGGTAGCTGAAGTTGAAGGTCTCTCGGCACACGCTGACCACGCTGAACTTATGGATTGGATGAGTAAGATAAAAAACCAACCCGAACGGATTTTCATTGTACACGGCGAAAAAGAAGGTGCGGAAGCCCTTCAAAAAGGCATCAAAGAAACCTATGGATGGGATGCTCAAATACCACAATTGTACACTATTGAAGAAATAGAATAAATCACAAAACCTTAATAATTCAGAGAGATATGGAACAAAACTCAAACATATTAAAATATAAACATCTGGGAATCTATACCCAAAATGAGAACGTGGTGTATATGCGTGAAGATTGCCACGTGTGTGTTTCAGAAGGGTTTGAGGCCCTTACCCGAATTCGGGTTTCAAATCTGAACACTTCCATTGTGGCAAGCCTCAATATTATAAATTCAGATATGCTGTTGCCCGATGAAATTGGACTTTCAGATTCAGCTGCCGAAAAACTTAACGTTTCCCATAATGAAACTTTGTATGTTTCACACTTGGAGCCTATTGAATCCTTAAGCCACGTGAGGGCAAAAATCTATAATCAAAAACTGGATTATAACGCTTATAATGAAATCATCACAGATATTGTTCAGGGAGATTATTCCAACATCCACCTCTCGGCATTCATTACAGCCTGCGCAGGTGGCAGGATGGATATTAATGAAATATCCTACCTCACGAAAGCTATGATTGCTTCCGGAAAGCAATTGGACTGGAATAGAGAAATCGTGGTCGATAAACATTGTATTGGCGGATTACCTGGCAATAGAACAACGCCATTGATAGTTGCCATCGTTGCCGCTTATGGACTTACAATGCCAAAAACCTCTTCCCGAGCCATAACTTCGCCGGCAGGAACGGCTGATACTATGGAAGTACTGACCAATGTGACACTTTCTATAGAAGAAATAAAAAATGTGATAGAAAATGAAGGTGGTTGCATCGTGTGGGGAGGAACGGCGCAATTAAGTCCTGCGGATGATGTGCTCATTAAAATTGAAAAAGCCTTGGATATTGATAGCGAAGGACAATTGATTGCTTCGGTACTTTCAAAGAAAGCTGCGGCAGGATCTACACACGTTGTTATTGATATTCCCGTGGGAGAAACCGCCAAGATACGCAGTACGGAAATGGCACAGCAATTAAAAGAACATATGGAAACCGTGGGCGAAGCTGTGGGCCTAAAAGTGAAAGTTGTTATTACAGATGGTAGGCAGCCAGTTGGAAGAGGTATTGGTCCTACATTAGAAGCCCTCGATATATTAAAGGTCTTAAAAAATGAAGCTGATGCACCCAAAGACCTATTAGAAAGAGCGTTGTTTTTGACAGGGGAATTATTGGAACTTTCTGGAAAAGTTGAAAAAGGAAAAGGAAGGAAGACTGCACAAAAAGTACTCGAATCTGGAAAAGCTTATGAAAAATTTCTTGCCATTTGCAAGGCGCAAGGGCGTTTTACACTACCTATTTTAGCGCCCTATAAAGTTGAATTCAGGGCAGAAAAATCAGGTATGTTGCAACGCATTGACAATAGAAAGATTGCGAAACTCGCCAAACTTTCAGGTGCACCGCAATCAAAGGCAGCAGGGATATTATTGAATGTTCATTTAAATGAAAATGTTGAAAAAGGGCAATTACTATTTACCCTGTTTTCTGAATCAAAAGGCGAATTGGAATATGCACTGGAATACAATAATGCACACAATGACATTTTAACCGTTAATTAAAATTACAATATGCAAACGATACTATTCGGTCTTCCAGGAAATGAGGAACTTACGGAACTTTTGGCAAAAAAAATGGATGCAGAAATTGGAAAAGCAACTTTACGCAAGTTTCCTGACGGAGAATCTTATTCACGCATCCTTTCAGATGTTAAAGACAAATGTGTAGTACTGGTCTGCACCTTGCACGAACCAGATGAAAAACTATTGCCGCTCTACTTTTTAAGCCATACAGCCAAATCGCTAGGTGCAATGTGTACGTGTTTGGTTGCCCCATATCTCTCTTATATGCGGCAAGACAAGGTATTTAATGAGGGCGAAGGCATTACATCCACCTTTTTCGGAAAATTGATTTCCGGATTTGCCGATAGTATTACAACTGTTGACCCTCACTTGCACAGGATAAGCTCTCTGGGCAAAGTCTATCAAATCCCCAATAAAGTAATTCACGCAGCCGATGCTATTTCAGAATGGATAAAGAAAAACGTCGAAAACCCTGTTCTTATCGGTCCCGACTCTGAAAGTGAGCAATGGGTTTCCGAGGTTGCCAAAAATGCAGGAGTACCTTTTACCGTATTGAAAAAGGTGCGTCACGGCGACCGTGATGTGGAAGTATCGGTTCCAGATGTGGATAAATACAAGAATGCCACACCCATTTTGGTAGATGATATTATCTCTACCGCTCGGACGATGATTGAAACTGTGAAACACCTAAAAAAAGCAGGAATGAAACCACCAATATGCGTTGGCATTCACGCCGTTTTTTCAGGTAATGCCTATCAAGATTTGTTGGATTCCGGTGTAGAAAAAATAGTAACCTGCAACACCATTCCGCACCCTTCAAATGCTATTGATTTGAGCGATATAATGGCAAAAGAAGTTAAGAAGTTAATGCACCATATATGAGAAAACAAAGCTTCATACTGTTATTTATCCTATTCAACCTCACGATGAATGGACAAACTGAAATGCTCATTGGGCAGATTTCAGGCAGAGTTGTAGTTCGGGAAAATTTTGATGAAGAAGGTGCTTTTTTAAACAAACAAACTTTTGAATCTGAAAAAGTTATTGATAAAAAGGGATATTATGAAATTGAGGTAATTACAGAATTGTTTGACAAAAACAAAAAAACCACCGATAAATACACAACGATTTATCGCTGTAAACCAGATGAAGCCAGTGTAATGGTAATGGTATTTCCGTTTTCAAACCCAAAATCAAAGGAGACCGAAATCAATACCACTTCTAGAAATTTTAAAGAGCTATACGATTTGGAAAACTTGGAAGATATAGAACTGGAAATGAGTTTTGACTCGGGCTTGTTAAACTTTTTCGGTTCAAAAAGCATTATCAAGATTTACGACCGAAAATTAGCGAATAACAAAAACGATATTGTATCAAAAATCAATATTAAAGCCTATGCGTGGGGAATTCGCATTAAGCAACTCAACTATATCGTTAACGAGAAATTAAATAGTAATGGTTTATTGTCCTTTCAGAAGTTTACTGAAGAAGACGGTAGCTATTTTACAATGACCTATAAATAAAGAAAAATGAAAAATTATGATACCCTTTCAGAAGCAATAAATGATTTACAGAAAAACGGATATAGTTATGATTTTAATCTAACACCGCATTGTTTGGAATGTGCTTCATTGAAATTGGAAATAGATCCTGAAGCTTTTGAGGTTGATGAAACATTCCGCTTTGAAGGAATGAGCAGCACAGACGACAACAGTATTCTATATGCCATATCATCCAAAAATGGGATTAAAGGTCTATTGGTTGATGCCTACGGGGTCTATGCCGAAAATATTTCGGAAGCAATGCGAAAAAAATTACGATAACACTTAAACGATACTATAATGGAAAATCACGAACACGACAAACAAGAGGAAATAGACCATTCGAAAATGGATCATTCAAAGATGAAAGAAAAAAAAGAAGACCATTCTAAAATGAACCACGGAAAAGATGACCATTCAGGACATAATCCGGGTCACGGACAAATGGGTCACGACCATCATAAAATGATGATTGCCGACTTCAAGAAACGATTCTGGGTAACGCTTGCACTTACCGTTCCCATATTACTCTTCTCGCCGATGATCCAGGGGTTTTTCGGGTATGAATTATTACTTCCGGGTAATCCATATATACTTTTTGCACTTTCTACCATTGTATATTTCTATGGTGGCTGGCCTTTTCTTAAAGGTTTTGTTTCAGAAGTAAAGAATGGTGCGCCAGGGATGATGACGCTTATTTCTATGGCAATAAGTGTTGCTTATTTCTACAGTTCTGCAACTGTTTTTGGTTTAAGTGGTGTTGACTTTTTCTGGGAACTGGCGACTCTAATCGCTATTATGCTTATTGGTCATTGGATAGAAATGAAAAGCGTTTTGGGTGCTTCAAAAGCATTACAGCTTTTAGTGAGTATGATGCCTGCTGAAGCCCATAGGGTAAAGGGCGACACTATCGAAGATATTTCACTTGAAGATTTATTGAAAGACGATGTGATATTGGTAAAGCCTGGAGAGAAAGTTCCTGCTGATGGTATTATCATAGAAGGTTCGAGTTATTTAAACGAATCTATGCTAACTGGAGAATCGAAACCAGTAAAAAAAGAAGAAAAAGATAAAGTCATTGGTGGTTCGGTAAATGGCAATAGTACGCTAAAAGTAAAAGTTGAACATACAGGAAAGGACAGCTATCTCAACAAAGTAATTACGATGGTTGAGGAAGCACAGAAAACAAAGTCTAAAATGCAAAACCTTTCAGACAGGGCTGCAAAATGGTTGACTTATATTGCTTTGGGTATCGGTTTTGGAACATTGGCGGTTTGGTTGATTTTAGGCTTTCCATTTGTATATGCATTAGAACGAATGGTTACCGTTATGGTCATTGCTTGTCCACACGCACTAGGTCTTGCTATTCCACTTGTGGTTGCTATATCTACCGCAGTATCTGCCCAAAACGGCTTGTTGATTAGAAATAGAACTGCCTTTGAGGAATCACGTAAAATATCCGTTTTGTTATTTGATAAAACAGGAACATTGACCAAAGGGGATTTTGGCGTTACAAGAATAGAATCTGTAAATGCGTCTTATTCAAACGAAGAAATTTTACGACTGTCTAGTGCATTGGAACAAAGTTCAGAACATCCTATTGCCGTAGGTATTATTAAAAAGGTCAAAGAAGATAATATGATCATCCCAAAGCTTGAAAACTTTAACGCCATTACTGGTAAAGGTGTAGAGGCAAATGTAGAAGGTAAGCAAGTAAAAGTGGTTAGTCCAGGTTATTTAAGGGATGAAAAAATAGAAATTCCAAAAGAGGCTTATAGTGACGCTGCTGAAACAGTAGTGTTTGTTTTGATTGATGGAAAACTTGCAGGTTACATTGCTCTTGCCGATGAAATAAGACCAGAATCTGCCGAAGCCATAAAGGTCTTTAAAAAGAATAATATTAAAGTCTTGATGGCAACTGGAGATAATGAAATAACAGCAAAAGCTGTTAGCGACAAACTTGGTTTGGACGGTTACTATTCTGAAGTATTACCTCATCAAAAAGTGGAAATTGTGACAAAGTTACAAAATAAGGGAGAGTTTGTGGCTATGACGGGCGATGGTGTAAACGATGCACCCGCTCTTGCAAAAGCTGATGTTGGAATTGCCGTTGGCTCTGGGACAGACGTAGCTGCTGAAACTGCCGATATTATTTTGGTAAATAGCAATCCACAGGATATTGCCAATTTGATTTTATTTGGAAAAGCAACTTACAATAAAATGATTCAAAACCTTATCTGGGCAACGGGTTATAATGTTGTGGCAATTCCATTGGCTGCTGGGGTTTTATATTCTTCAGGCTTTGTTCTAGGGCCAGCGGTAGGAGCTGTGCTTATGAGTTTGAGCACCATTATCGTGGCCATTAATGCGCAATTATTAAAACGAAGTATTGTGAAAAAGTGATGGGCAAAAAAGAGAACCGTTTTAGTATATTGTTAATTCTGCTATGCTTATTTGTGGTAATGCTCGGTTATGGCATATTGCTGCCAACCCTTCCGTATTTTACTGAAAGATTAGCATTAAAAGACCAATTGGATACCGATTCAATCAATTTTCATATTGGTCTATTAACAAGTGTTTATCCGTTTTTTCAATTACTTTTTGTGGTGGTTTGGGGTAAACTTTCAGATAAGTATGGCAGAAAACCCATTATCATTTTTGGGCTCATTGGTTTTGTTATTATGCAGTTGCTTACAGGGCTTGCCACATCATTGACAATGCTATACGTGGCACGAATTTTTGGAGGTATATTTTCATCATCTGTTATTCCTGTCAGCAACGCTTATTTAAGCGACATTACGTCTCAAAAACGAAGAACAAAAATAATGGCTTGGTCAGGAATGGCTGTTAGTTCTGGGGTTATTTTTGGCCCTGTAATTGGCGGCTTTCTATCACAATCAAATTTGAATTTTGCATTTTCCTTTGGCCAATTACATTTTAACCGCTTTTCGGTGCCATTTATTTTAGTTTCCCTTCTAGGATTAATTTCATTGTTTATGGTCATAAAATGGTTGAAGGCACCAAAAAGGGCTGCCACAGTTACCTTTAAGTCCAAAAGTCCAAGAATGTCGTTTACTAAACGGTTTATTGTTCTCTTGATTCTTTCGTTTGTACTGCAATTTTCGATTACACTGTTTGAAACCGTATTTTCAATATTTGGAAAAGAAAAATTGCAATTTACAGTTAATCAAATAGGTATTGGTTTTATGCTCTGTGGTGCAGTAATGGCTTTTTTACAGCCCGTTTTTGCCAATTTTGGGAAAAGATTTTTAAGGGTAAAAAATCAAATTGGCCTTGGGTTTTTTATAATCGGAATTTCGCTCATTTTGTTTCCGTATCTAAATACCGAGCTGACTATCTATACTATAATAATTATATTTGCACTGGGCGGAGCCCTTGTAACGCCAAATTTACTGGCTGCGGTTTCTTTAATGTCAAAGGAAAATACGGGTAGGAATATTTCATTTCAAACATCTGCTAACAGTATTGGACAAATTTTAGGTCCCATTTTAGGGACTTCACTTATTTCCGGAAGCTATTATCTTCCCTTTCTGACAGCCGGAGTAGTCGTTTTACTTGCTGTAGGATTGGTTTGTTTTTTTTTAAATTAGAAAGTAAGAACTTGGTAACAAAAAGACAGCAATAAAAATAGTATGAAACAGCAGAAATGCATTAACAATTATGACCTTGAACAGTAATAAAGACAATTAAAATGGAAAATTATGACACCCTTTCAGAAACAATAGGCGGTTTACAGGCAAACGGCTACACCTGTGATTTTAACCTGAAACCGCATTGCTTGGAATACGCTTCTTTAAAAATGGAATTACATCCCGAAGAATTTCAGATTGACCAACATTATCGATTTGAAGGGATGAGTAACCCTGATGATAATAGCATTTTATATGCAATTTCATCAACAAAAGGTATAAAAGGTCTTTTGGTAGATGCCTACAGAGTCTATGCAGAAGGCCTTTCAACAGAAATGATATTAAAATTTAAAACACATTAAAATGAAACACACATATCACATACACGGAATGACCTGCAACGGTTGCCGAAGCCACGTAGAGAATACCCTGTCTAAAGTTGATGGAGTAACGAGTGCAACAGTTAATTTGGAAAAAGAGGAAGCTACTATCGAAATGGACAAACATATACCGATCGAAAAATTTCAAGAAGCTTTAAAAAAAGATGGCGGGAATTATAGCATCAAGCCCCCCCAGCCCCCCAAAGGGGGGAGTAAAAAAACGGTGAAAGTCAAGAGTGAGAAAAGCCCCCTTCGGGGGTTGGGGGCTTTTTACTGCCCAATGCATTGTGAGGGCGATAAGACCTATAATAAGCCCGGCGATTGCCCAGTCTGTGGAATGGATTTAGTGCAGGAGCAACTCCCCCTTCGGGGGTCGGGGGGCTGGACCTGCCCAATGCACCCAGAAATCATAAGAGATGAACCCGGAAGCTGTCCTATCTGTGGGATGGATTTGGTGCCTATGGAACCTGACAAATCCGCGGAGGAAAAAACCTATAAAAAACTGTTGAAGAAATTTTGGATTGCGGTTGCTTTCACCTTGCCCATTTTAGTGATGGCAATGAGCGAAATGATTCCAAAAAATCCGCTTTATAATGTGATGGAACAGAAAAACTGGAATTGGGTTCAGTTCGCATTGTCCATTCCAGTTGTATTTTATGCCACGTGGATGTTTTTTGAACGTGCTTATAAAAGCATTAAAACGTGGAATTTAAATATGTTTACACTTATCGGGATAGGTGCTGGTGCTGCTTGGCTATTCAGTGTTTTCGGTATGTTTTTCCCCGACTTTTTCCCCGATCAATTTAAGACGGATTCAGGTGCAGTAGACGTTTATTTTGAAGCGGCCGCGGTTATTCTGACCTTGGTTCTGCTAGGCCAAGTGCTGGAAGCTCGTGCCCACAGCAAAACAAATTCTGCAATCAAGGAATTGTTGAAACTTGCACCGAATAAAGCTATTCGTGTAAAAGACGGCAAAGAGGAAGAAGTTACCATCGAAAATATAGAGTTGGGCGATATTTTACGAGTAAAACCCGGCGATAAAATTCCTGTTGATGGTAGTATAACAGAAGGTCATACAACAGTTGACGAATCGATGATTACAGGCGAACCGCTTCCTGTAAATAAAGCCGAGAACGACAAAGTAAGTAGCGGCACAATCAACGGAAACCAATCGTTTTTGATGAAGGCCGAAAAAGTTGGTTCAGATACATTGCTCTCGCAAATCATTCAAATGGTTAATAATGCAAGTCGCAGTCGTGCGCCAATCCAAAAATTGGCGGATACGGTTTCTGGTTATTTCGTTCCCATCGTGGTGTTAATTTCAATAATCACATTCGTGGTTTGGGTTATTTTCGGTCCCGAACCTGTGTATGTCTATGCTTTTGTAAATGCAATTGCGGTGCTAATTATCGCTTGTCCATGTGCTTTGGGATTGGCAACACCAATGTCCGTAATGGTAGGTGTTGGTAAAGGCGCACAAAACGGCGTGCTCATTAAAAATGCTGAAGCTCTGGAAAAAATGGATAAGGTGGACACCCTAATTATTGATAAGACAGGCACCATTACAGAAGGAAAACCGACCGTTGAAAAAGTGGGCGTTTTTGGAAAGGATTTTTCTGAAAAAGAAGTGTTGCAATACATCGTTTCTCTGAACAATATGAGTGAACATCCGCTTGCCGAAGCCACCGTAAAATATGGGAAGGAACAAAATATTGACCCCGAAGCTTCGGGGTTCAAGGCTGAAAAATTCAGTGCAGTTACTGGAAAGGGCGTTGAAGGCACTGTCAACGGGAAAAAAGTGGATTTGGGTAATGCAAAGATGATGGAATACGCCAAGGCCGAACTTTCCGCAGAAATGGAATCCGAAGCTCAAAGTTTTCAAAAGCAGGGAAAAACGGTTTCTTATTTGTCCATTGATGGAAAGGTTGCAGGATATGTGGTGATTGGCGATAAAATAAAAGCTACAAGTGCCAAAGCTATCAAGGCTCTTCAAGATAAAGGTATTGAAGTCATTATGCTAACTGGCGACAACCACGACACAGCACAAGCCGTCGCGAAGGAACTCAACCTTGCCGATTTCAAAGCAGGAATGTTACCAGAAAACAAACTTGAAGAAGTAGAAAAATTACAGAACAGCGGAAAAATCGTAGCAATGGCTGGCGATGGTATCAACGACGCACCTGCTTTGGCAAAAAGTGATGTTGGTATTGCAATGGGCACGGGCACCGATGTCGCCATCGAAAGTGCAATGATTACCTTGGTAAAAGGCGATTTGCACGGCATCGTAAAAGCACGGAATTTGAGCGATTCTGTAATGAAGAACATCAAGCAAAATCTATTTTTCGCTTTGGGTTATAACACATTGGGAATCCCAATCGCAGCCGGAGTTTTATATCCAGTTTTCGGCTTACTCTTATCACCAATGATAGCAGCGTTGGCAATGAGCTTTAGTTCCGTTTCGGTTATTGCGAATTCATTGAGATTAAAAAACACTAAACTTTAATACTGACATTATGGAAAATTCAAATCAACATTCAAAAAACAACAATTACACAACCTTCATTTTAATGCTTTCGGCATCTTTTATAGCAATGTACATCACTATGTATTTGAATACTTATGAAATAGACCACGTTTATTTTAGTCTTACAAGATTTTATATGTCGTGTTTAGGGATTGCGGCAATGGCAGTAATTATGTTTTTATTTATGCGAAAAATGTATCAAAACAAGAAAAAGAATATCGCTATTCTCTTGGGAAGTTTAGTCCTATTCGTCGGTGCACTCGGTTTGGTTAGAGCCCAAAGCCCGATTATTGGAGACGTTTTATATATGAAAGCAATGATTCCACATCACTCTATTGCTATTTTAACGAGTAAAAGAGCAGATATAAAAGACCCGGAAGTGAGAAAGTTGGCAGATGGGATTATTGAGGCCCAAGTAAAGGAAATTGCTGAAATGAAAGCAATGATTAAACGATTGGAAAATAATAATTAAAATATTTTGGGCGCTCGGGCGGGCTTTCCGTTACAACCTGCCTGCCGGCAGGCAGGTCTTTTTGCTCGTGCCTCACAAAAAGGATTTTCACTTCAATCCCTATCGCAAAAAGAACAGCGAGAACAAACCTAACAGGTTTTTGAAACCTGTTAGGTTTAAAAAAGTAAACTATGAAAAAATACATCATCTACACCGCAATTTTAGCTTTGGGATTTGTCTTAGGCTATGTGTTTTTCGGAACTTCAACTGAAGATTCCTCAAATACCAGGAACACCTCTGATATTTCGGAAAGCGCCCATAATCACTGGATGTTATTGGAAAAGGAATTAAAATCATCTACTACGTCAATACCACAGACTGCGGATATTAAAACACAAAGGAAAAAATTTGTTCATCTTTCAGCGCATTTAATTAATGCTTTAAAAACCTTTGGCATCAACCAAAAAGTGTATGTTGATTTTTGCCCAATGGCAAATAATAATGTGGGTGCGTATTGGTTGAGCGATGACAAAGAAATCCGCATTCCCTATTTTGGAGCGAGTATGATGACTTGTGGGGATATTACTGATGAGATAAATTAGGTGAATTCGAGATTTTGCAAGGTGTTTTGATCAATAAAAGAAATGAAAATAATCTTCTATTCCCTTGTGGATATGCACGTGAAGTCTATTTTTGTTCAGCTAAAGATAAAAATCCCCAATCCAAAACTTTAGAATTATGTCAGTTTTAAGTTAGATAAAAAAATCAAATTGCATTTCCATATCTCATCCAGCAATTTCTCCGCTTTCAGAAAGTACAATTCAAAGAGTACAGAACTTCTAAGAATAAAAAAACAGTTTAAGCTACTATTAAACTAGTTTGTGTCTTAATAATTTGTTTTACCCAGTTTTTGAAATTCATAAAATACTTCATATCTATTTAGAGAATAGGTGATTGTTTAAATTCTTGGAGTTTTGCATTACCAGGTTGTAGCAACCATAGCTCTTTCCATATCAAATTTGGACAAGTACTTGTAGGAGTAATAGGTCCATTGATGGAAGTTTCTACCTTGATTTTATTGGTTTGGATTTCTTTTTGGTTAAAGAAAAAATATTATTCATAATTTCTCTAAAAGTGATTTTCGTCACATTTCAACCTAAATCCCTATTGTATCTTTAAGTTAACAGAATAAAATCACAAAATGTCAAAATTTGAAGATGATTATTTAGACAATCATTATATAAACCTGAGAAGTAGATTAAGACCAGCCCTCAGGATTGGAGGTATACTTCCTATTTTGGTGATACCATTTTTACCTTTAAAAACATAGGATATTATTTATACGATTCTACCATTTTATTGCTGATCATTTTAGGAGAATTAACCGCTAAAACAGGAGAATCGCGGTATTAAAAAAGTTGTAATTAGGATCGCTTTCTGAGATAACAGCATTGGTAGAGTATTTATTTTGGATTAGTTTATCACGGGAAATAAATGAGTGATTTTTTACAAAAAAAAAGTGTTTAACCGTTATCCATTTGGATGTTGAAAAATAAAAGAGACACACTAAAAATAAAACATTATGGAAAAGACAGAATATTCTAAAATATATCGAATACTTCATTGGGCAATAGCGGTTTCATTTCTACTGTTGTTAATTACTATTTTTTTGAGATTAACGTGGATGAATAAGTATAATGTGGCAGCAATCATACAAGATTATTTGAGTGGCACTGACCAGGTTTTAACGCAAGAACAGCTCATTACTTTGGCAAAAAGGATAAGACAACCCATGTGGAATTGGCATATTTATATAGGTTATGTATTGGTTGGATTGTTTAGTATCCGTTTTATTCTTCCTGCGTTCGGACATATGAAGTTTCAAAATCCGCTTACTAAAAATCTATCGACAAAGATGAAATTTCAAAAGTGGATATATATCTTTTTCTATCTCTGTGTTGTTATTTCATTAGTCACTGGGCTTATAATAGAGTTTGGACCAAAAGAATGGAAAAAACCAATGGAAGAAATTCATGTTCTTGGTATTTATTACTTAATTGGATTTATTGTACTCCATGTAGGCGGCGTTTTAATAGCAGAATTTACAGACCAGAAAGGGATTATTTCAAGGATAGTAAGTGGGAAAAAGGAACGAGGAAGTGTTTAGTCGCTAGTGAAATTGAAATTGAAATCGAAATCGATACTTCGGCTTTTCTCAGCAAGCCGTTCTTCGGGAGAAATTACCTAAATTTTAAGCCAATCTTAAGAAAAACCAAATCTTAGCTTAATTTAAAATTTTAACTTTTGCCCTATGAGAATTTTAATCGTAGAAGATGAACCAGGGATATTCAACTTCCTTAAACAAGGATTGGAAGAGGAGACCTATGCGGTGGATATTGCGGAGGAAGGCAAAAAAGGCCTTCAAATGGCACTTTCTGGGGAATATGACTTGTTGCTTTTGGATTGGATGGTGCCGGGAATGAGCGGTATTGAAATTTGTCGGCAATTCAGAAAGGAGTTTAAGGATACCCCCGTCATTTTTTTAACAGCAAAAGATACCGTGGACGAGACCATTTTCGGGCTTCAATCCGGCGCTAATGATTATATAAAAAAGCCCTTTCATTTTGAAGAACTTTTAGAACGAATCAAAGTGCAACTTCGTCCAAAATCTGGGGAACATTCCATTTTTAAGCTGGGAAATATAACCATGAACACCACAACACACCAAGTCTTTAAAGCTGAGGAAGAAATCAGTCTTACCCAAAAAGAGTTTGCGTTGCTGAAATATCTAATGCGCAATAAGGGCATTGTCTGTCGAAGAACCCGTATTATTGAGAGTGTTTGGGATATCCATTTTGAATACAATACTGGGGTTATAGACGTATATATCAATGCCCTTCGTAAAAAATTGAAACTGGGAAAAGATGAAAACTATATTCAAACCGTTCGTGGAATAGGTTACGTAGCAAAAGAAGTATGAATTTAAGTTTCAAAAATAGAATAGCATTGTATTATATGATTGCTACTGCCGTGATTATGGCTGTGGCTTTTGCGGTGGTTTATTTTGTAGTTCAAGGTGTGGTATATCAAAATATAGATGACGACCTTTCTTTTGAGGCCGAGAGGCATACTCACGAGATTATAATTGTTGGGGATAGCATAAAAATATTCAATAGAAAAGAGTGGGAGGAAAAGGAACATCGAGAAGTTCAAGTAAACCCTGTTTTTATTCAGATACTGAATAAGGATGGCAAATTTATGGACAAATCGCCAAACCTTAAAGAAGTTACTCTTGCCTTTAACCCACAAGAAAGTTATGGAGGCCATTTTAACGGGACGCTGAATAATAGGGCCATCAGGCAAGTACAACTACCTATTGAGGAAAATGGTAGAATCAGAGGTTTTATAATGGCTGCAATGTCATTGGAATCATCCAAGATGGTATTGCTGAACCTGAGGAATGTTTTGATTATTTCCTATCTATTTCTTTTGGTGGGCCTATATTTCATCTCCAGGTACTTGGCGGGACGAGGTATCATACCGGTAAAAGTTATAACCGAAACGACAAAGAGAATTACAAGGAACAATTTGAATGAAAGGGTGGCCTTGCCCCAAAACAAAGATGAACTCTACGAATTATCTTCTGGCATAAACGAGTTATTGCAACGTATTGAAAACGCTATTGAGCGCGAACGGCAATTTACTTCTGACGCTTCCCATGAATTGCGCACCCCTTTATCAACATTAAAAGGGACTCTTGAGGTTTTGATTCGAAAACCAAGGGAACAATCGGAATATGAGAATAAAATTAAATTCAGTCTTACGGAAATAGACCGAATGACCGCCACCATAGAACAACTTTTACTACTCGCTATATTAGATACCAACTCAAAAACAGTGGACCAATCTTTAGTTCCTTTACCCACCATAATCAATGAGATTCTTACAAGGCGCAAGAAACGTATATCAGAAAAAAGACTCACAATAGACTCTCACAACCACCTTGCCTTAGAAGGTTTGGTTCCTCAATATTACGCCAATCTGATTTTGGACAATATTATCGGCAATGCCATAAAATATTCCAAGGATACTACCACAATACATATTGACGTTATTATTCAAGATTCAAAAGTTGTTTGCAAGGTTCAAGACGAAGGGATAGGCATTAAAAGAGAGGATTTGAACAACCTGTTCAACCATTTTTTCAGGTCCGATGCGCTAAACCACAAAAGCATTTCAGGAACCGGTTTAGGTCTTTCCATCGCCAAAAAGGCTGCCGATGCAATAAATGCTGAAATTCGGGTAGAAAGTGAATTTGGCCAGGGAACCACTCTCACGATTAAATTTTAAGCGAATCTTAAGAATCTCTTTAGAAAACCCTTAAATATTGAAGCTATTTTTACCGAACAACTAACTATAAATTATCCAAAGAATTAGAGCCTGAGTTTTAAAAATAAATCCATGCCTATAGAATTGTATTAGAGGATGACATTTTAAGTATCGCAGCAAAATCCTCAGGTTAAAAATTTAAAATAGTATGAAAAATATTCTTATTGTTTTCACTTTGACGATTTCTTCAATTGCTTTTGGCCAGAATTGGGAAACCAATTGGGATGAAGCTTCGGCTAAAGCAAGAGAAAACAATCAAAACATTATTTTGGTATTTTCTGGTTCCGATTGGTGCGCACCGTGCATTAAACTGGATAGAGAAATTTGGAGTACTAGTAAATTTCAAGAACTTTCAAAAGATTATTTTGTTATGCTTAGAGCAGATTTTCCTCGCAAAAGCAAGAATGCATTGACCAAAGACCAACAAGAGCACAACAATAGTTTAGCCGAAAAATATAACAAATATGGATACTTTCCTTACGTGGTTGTATTAGACTCAAAAGGTAAGGTTTTAGGAAGTTTAGGTTACGAGAAAACAACACCAGAACTATATTTTAGCAAACTTCGAGCATTTGAAAATTAGTCTTTTTTTACTCGCATTTATAATAACGTCTTTAGCTGCTGGACAAGAAGTGTTTGTCAAAACAGTTAAGCTAATGGGAAGTCGTTTTGACATTACTGTAGTTGCTAAAGATTCGACCCAAGGCCACGAATATATAGATATAGCAATAAACGAAATTTCTCGAATTGAAAGGCTAATTTCCTCTTGGGACAAAAACTCACAAACATCAGAAATAAATAGAAATGCAGGTATTCAACCAGTTGTAGTTGATGATGAGTTATTTCAACTTATAAAACGTGCGATAAAAATTTCAAAATTAACTAATGGCGCCTTTGATATAAGCTATGCTTCTATGGATAAAGTTTGGTTTTTTGACGGCAGTATGAAGGAAATGCCCTCTGAAGCAAAAATAAAGGAATCTGTAGAAAAAGTAGGCTATCAAAACATAATCCTAGATGATGCAACACATTCAGTATTTTTAAAATTGGAAGGCATGAAAATTGGATTTGGAGCTATAGGTAAAGGTTATTCAGCGGATAAGGCAAAAGCCTTGTTACAAAGTAAAGGTGTAATAGCTGGAATTATAAATGCTTCCGGCGACTTAAACACTTGGGGCAAACAACCTAATGGAAAAGAGTGGATGGTAGCCATTGTAAATCCTCTGAATAAAGAAAAAGTATTTTCTTGGATGCCTGTATATAATAGCGCAGTTGTAACTTCTGGAAACTATGAAAAATATGTAAGGCTCAACAATACCTTATACACACATATTATTGACCCAAGAACCGGGTATCCAGCGACAGGAATTTTAAGTGTAACAATTTTTTCAGAAACCGCTGAACTTGCTGATGCTTTAGCAACTTCGATTTTTGTAATGGGAGTTGATACAGGGTTGGATTTCGTAAACCAACTAAAGGGCGTTGAATGTATAATCGTTGACAACGACAGTAAAATTATTACCTCAAAAAATATAGAATTAAACCCAATTAAAAATGATTAGAAAGGCATTCTTGATAATAGGTATCGCTACAACAATTACTTCTTGTGTTGCAGTTAAAGAATACGAGAAAGTAAATATCAATGACCCTGATATGGTTTTAGCACAAAGAAAAATAGATAGGTTTGAAACCAATGCTCAAGTATATAGAGAAGGTGCTTCTGGAGCCAACGGAGGAAAATCTGGTGGCGGATGCGGTTGTAATTAATTAACAAAAAAGCAATTGAAAAAAATATTCATTATTGCTGTTCTCCTAATTTTTGGAAAAATAACGGCTCAACAAGATTCTACAAAAGACTATAAAAAACGTGTATTAGAAACTACTGAAGTAGATTTCTTAGCGAGTTATTATGTTCAAGATGGGGATAATGCTTCTGTAACAGGAGGTATTGGTAATGAACATTTAACTGATATTACGCCTACTATAGTAGTGAGTATTCCTTTGAATGCAGACGATGTTGTAACCATAGACGCCGGTATTTCCACGTACACTTCTGCTTCTTCAAGTAATGGGAACCCGTTTGATGTAACTGGTGCTTCGGGCAATGGCAATGACGACGATGATGACGGCGACAAAAAAGCTAGAGCATCTGGAGATATCATTGGAAGCCCTTGGGTAGCTTCTTCAGGTGCTTCAAGACAAGATACTTGGGGAAGTGTGAGTGTGGATTATTCCCATAGCTCTGATAGTAGAAATACAGTTTGGAACGTTGATGCTTCCTTTGCCACAGAATACGATTATTCCTCAATAGGTTTTGGAGGGGGTTTAATAAAACTGTTCAATGAAAAAAATACAACCGTTGGTTTGAGTGCAAAAGTTTATTTAGATGCTTGGAGACCAATTTATCCTACTGAATTAAATGCGTATGTCGATACGAACGGTAATTTGAACTCCGGTTTTTTTGAAGGTGTAACTATTTTGGACCAAAATGGAAATGCAAGTGGCGATTGGCATCCCGTAAACGGATTTGGCTTGATTCAAGATAAATCTCGAAATTCGTATTCTGCATCATTTAGTCTTTCACAAATAGTAAGCAAGAATGTTCAAATTTCACTGTTTTTGGATGTGGTAAAACAGCAAGGTTGGTTGGCAAACCCATTGCAGCGTGTTTATTTTGGCGATATTCCCAATTATTATATTGGCAATTCGGCAAGCATACCTAATTATACATCACCAGATAATAAGGACGTGTTTCAATTAGCAGATGATATTGAAAGACTTCCTAATAGCAGATTTAAAATTCCTATTGGATTACGTTTGAACTATTTTATCAATGAAACCTTTGCATTACGAACTTATTACAGATATTATTTTGATGATTGGGGCTTATATTCCCATACCGCAAGTATAGAAGTACCTATTAAAATATCTGATAAATTTACACTCTACCCATCCTTTAGGTACTACAATCAGACACAAGCAGATTATTTTGCACCCTATGAACAAAATTTATCTACAAGTACCTACTATACTTCAGATTATGATTTATCAAAATTTAGTGCTAACCAATATGGTTTTGGAATAAGTTATACTGATATTTTTTCAAAATTTCATCTTTTAAAATTTGGACTAAAAAGTATAGATTTAAAATATGCCAATTATAGAAGAAACACTGGTTTAGAAGCCAATATTGTTTCTTTTGGACTAAAATTTATATTGGATTAGGGCAACACTATTCTTGAAAAAAAAATAGTTATTCCTCTTGCTTAAGATGTTTTTATTAGTGTTAATGGTTGATTGGCGAAGTCCCCGAGCAATATTCGGGGCTTTTGTTTTTGTGGTATTTCCATAAACCATTCTTAAGTCAATCTTAAGAAACCACTTAGAATCCCCTTAGAGACTCCATATACTTTTATCACTTGAACTTAATTAATTTATAATAATGTCAAAAGAAAACAGCATAAAGGAATTATTGAGCCAAATGTTGGCCTCAAAAAAAGTATTGACTTGTTTTTTAGCAGTGGTAATACCTGCCCTGCTATTTTACATTGTCTCCATTGTCACACTAAAATCCCAAGGATTTGGATTTATTGAAATTCTCAGAGATCCGGCACAGCAAAGTGGGGAATCGAGTTTTCTATGGTTTTTATCAAACATTGGTGTGTTTTTGTGGATTAGCTCCACAGCTTTGAGCTTTTTTTTTGCTTTTTCCAAAACTATTTTGAAAAATAAAATGCCCAGGGAACTTCTCTTTTTAATTGGTTCACTCTCATTTTTGCTTGCAACAGACGATTTTTTCATGATTCACGATCGATATATCGACCAGAAAATAGTTTACCTTATTTATGCAATTTTCATAGGGTTTATTTTTGTTCGCCATTTGAAAACCATAATAAAGATTGACGGTTTTGCATTTCTATTGGTGGGTTCTTTTCTAGCCTTGTCAGTCCTTGGCGATTTAATAGAGGATAAAACGTCTTTTACCTACGAGCAAGTACAACTCGTGGAGGAAGGATTCAAGTTTGTAGGAGCAGCAATCTGGCTTTATTTCGTTACTCGTGTAGCAACTTTCTCTTTAACTTCTACCAATTGACCATTGAATGCCATGGTCGACGTTTAATGGTTGATTGGCAAAAGCCCCGAACAATGTTCGGGGCTTTTGTTTTTGGGGTATTTCCAGAAAACTATTCTTAAGCCAATCTTAAGAAACTGCTTAGAAACCTCTTAGATACTCCACATATTTTTGAGGTATTATTAATCAAATGAATTCACTCAATTTAACAACCTAAATATAACAATCATGAACGACGTACATTCCCATTTAGTAGTAACCCATCTTCCCATAGTGGGAGTATTGATTGGGTTTTTGGTCTTAATTACAGCGTATTTCTCAAAGAACCCACAAATAAAAATGACGGCATTGGGCATTTTTGTTTTTAGTGCCCTATCATCCATTGCTGCTTTTTATACAGGCGATGGAGCTGATGATATCGTAGAGAAACTTCCAGGCGTGAGTGAAACCCTTATCCATAATCACGAGGAATTAGCAGAACTCTTTTATACGATGATGTTGATTCTCGGAGGCGCTTCCCTTGTGACCATGTTTATGGAATACAAAAAATCCACTTTCGCCAAATACGGTTTTATCGTAGTTCTGCTTCTGTCTATAACCTCTATCGTAATTTCAAAATTTGTGGGCACAAGTGGTGGTGAAATTATGCATTCTGAAATCAGGGATGATGCCAACAATGTAATTCAATTGAATTCTAAACGCGACAAGCATGACAAACACGATGATTGAGAATATTAGGAAGCATTGTTTCGATATTCTTCAAAATGGTAAATGCAAAGATTTGCCCTATCACAATTTAGGTCATACCCAAGAGGTGATTGACAAGGTGTATCTGATTTCCAATGCCGTGGGAATACAACCAAAAGAGGCAGGTTTAATAGCTATTGCTGCTTGTTTTCACGATACCGGGTTTTCGAAAACTTATGACGGCCATGAGGAAGCGAGCAAAAAGCTGGCGGAACAATATCTGGCAACGACAAATTGTTCTAAAGCAGAAATTGATAGGGTGTGTTATCCCAACCCGTTTAGCCTCCAAGGTATTTGTGATTCCGAAAATATTCCATATTCTTCATTAGCCATTTTTCAAAACCGACATTTTTCGCATACCTCAATTTCGTCACAATCCTTAGCATAAACTTATAATTCAGGTCGAAACCATCGTTCATCATTGTGCCCAAAACACTTTTCCCATTGAGAAAAAATTTCGAAAGCCAGATCATTAATCGAAAAATGAAATTGTAACTTATTCTTATTTTATCATCCGTTGCCACTCCATGGTTTTATAGAAAAACCCAATGTAGCCTCGGATCTTCAAAATATCAGGATTATTTTTATCCAGCCATATTTTTGACCGATAAACTTTTCCATTATCGGGATTGGTGATTTTTCCGTCCACATATCGCTCTCCGTCCTTTTCAAAATCCTTCATCAAAACAAGGCCTTCTATTTTTTTGTTCTTATTTTCCCCCTCACATTCGGTACAAAGATTGTTTTTGTCTTCTTCATCCATAATTCGTATAACCTTGCCAAATACCTTTCCATTTTTTTGAAATACTTCTACGATACTTCGCACTTCGCCCGTGTGGCTATTGATTGTTTTCCATTTTCCGAAAATATCTTGGGCATTTGCGCAAAAACAAATTAACAAACCAAAACTTATACGGAATATCCAATTTTTCATACTTTACTTATTAGATAAGAATATTTTTAAATAATTATTTTGGGGATTTCTAAAAAGGATACACAACAAAGATTGATCCGTTGTGATGGTTTGGTTAGCCCTATCATAATTTGAGACGTCTTAAATCCGTCGCCAGCATATAAAAATTACCTTCCTCGGAATCGTTACCGCTATTTATACAAAGCCCAAATCAATCAAGGTGAAAAATAAAAAATTCCATTATGAAAAATCACCATAATTTTTCAAAATATTTAAAAGCTCCGATTAATCGTGAACCGTACCAACTGAAATATTCGCCATCCACCAACTTTATTTTTTCAGGTGCAATGATATTTTCAAAATCTTTCTTATGTTTTTCCTTGAATGGAAAAGGTTCCGAAGAAAGCAATATAAGATCAACTTGCGGAAAATCTTTCAATTCGATTTCGGGATAACGATCTGTGGTTTCGAACACATTTTCAAAGTGGTTCATTTTCAACATATAATCAATGAACGTATTTGCCCCAACAACCATCCACGGATCTTTCCAGATGAAATAAGCCACTTTTTGAATTGGTTTTGTGGAAATAAAGTCTTGAAAATAACGTAATTCTTCTTTAATTTTTAGAATGATTTTCAAGGCTTCCTTTTCTACTGAAAAAAGAGTTCCATATTGCTTAATCATTTCCAAAGAATCTTCCAATGTATAAATATCGGAAACATGCACCAGGGCAATTTTCTCCAGTTCTTCCACCATTTCAAGTGTGTTTTCTTCTTTGTTGCAGAGAATAATATCAGGGTTTGCCGCTTTTATTTTTTCAATATTCACTTGCTTGGTGCCTCCGACAATTGGAATTTCATTGCGTAAATTTTCTGGGTGCACACAAAACTTAGTGATTCCGACCAAGTTTTTTTTTAGTCCCAAATCTACCAATAGTTCCGTTTGGCTGGGTACCAAAGAAATAATACGCTGTGGGATTTTTGGTGCTATTAAGTTTCGATTTAATTGATCTTGAATTTGCATAGAACTGGGTTTTTAAGGAATTCTTCGTTTCTTCCTATTAATTCAAAGTTATTCAAATTCGACAAAAATAAGCGCTCTTTCATCATAAAAACAGCATAAAAAAAGCGATATGATTCGTGGTCACATCGCTTTTTCTATTGAAAAAAACAAATAACTTAAAATTTTCTTAATATTCCAAACATAAAAACAAACTTCTTTTACAACTTACCGATCTGTAGTTGCTAACTATCATTTTTTCAAAAAGAATCCTTCAATATTGCCTCCATTTCTTGTTGCAGTTCCGAAGCTTTTTTAGCCGCCGCTTCGGCAAAATCCATTTCTTTAGAAGCGTAAATAATTCCTCTGGAAGAATTGACGAGCAAACCAATATTTTTATTCATTCCTTGTTTGCAAACTTCTTGTAAATTTCCGCCTTGTGCTCCAACACCTGGCACCAATAAAAAACTGTCCGGAACGATTTTACGTATTTCAACAAAATATTCTGCTTTGGTCGCACCGACCACATACATTAAGTTTTCACTGTTTTTCCATGTTTTGGAAACCCGAAGTACTTTCTTGTATAATTCCTCTTCTTGTGAATTTTCAACCTGAAAATCCGATGCGCCTTCATTGGAAGTCAGCGCCAATAAAATGGTGTGTTTCCCTTCAAACTTCAAAAAAGGTTCCACAGAATCTTTCCCCATATAAGGCGCGACGGTCACGGAGTCGAATTGCAAATCCTTAAAAAAAGCTTTGGCATACATGGCTGAAGTATTTCCGATATCTCCACGTTTGGCATCGGCGATTGTGAAAATTTCGGGATGATTTTTGTTCAGATAATCGATTGTTCTTTGCAAAGCCTTCCAGCCTTCCAGTCCATAAGCTTCATAAAAAGCGATATTGGGTTTATACGCAACCGCCAAATGATGGGTCGCGTCAATAATGGCTTTGTTGAATTCAAAAATCGGATCTTCGGCTTCCAATAAATGCCGCGGAATTTTATTCAAATCGACATCGAGGCCAATACAAAGAAATGATTTTTTTTGGTGGATTTGGGAAGTGAGTTGTTGGGTAGTCATATTTTGGGTTTACGAGTTTTCGAGTGTGCGGGGAGTATTGGTCCACTGTTTTGTCACATATTGGATAAATTTATTTATTTTTCCTCCTAACTCATCGTATTCATCGACTAGAATGGAAACTTCTTTCTCGAATTGCGGATACAGCAATTTTATTTTTCCTTAAATGGTTAACTGTTTCATCATTACTGGCATGAGAATAGTTCAAAAATTTTAAAAAATCGAATTTGTACCGATTCCTACCATATCCTTCAACAATATTGGAGTTAACAGAATCCGAAGATCTTCTTATTTGACTTCCCAGCTCATATAGTTCGTATTTGGGCAACTTGAGTGAAAAACGATGTGTTTTAATAAATAATTGGAAAGAAATTTTATAAATATCCAGATCCTTATAAGATAATGCCATGGCATTGTGTTTTTAATAATTCACTCTAACCCGCACACACGAAAACCCGCAAAACCGTTTACCAGAATACGTCAAATTCGCTTACCCGCACACCCGAATACTCGCATACCCGAATACCCGCATACCCGCATCCCCGTTCAAATCGAATCCGAAGACTTCAACTTCTCTGTATTCGCCGCCAATGTCAATTCATCGATGAGTTTTTGAATGTCGCCGTTCATGATATTTTGCAAATCATACAAACTCAAACCAATCCGATGATCGGTGACGCGACCTTGGGCGTAATTATAAGTACGAATCTTTGCACTTCGGTCGCCACTTGTCACCATCGAACCACGTTTTGCGGCATCTTCTTCCTGTTTTTTGGCCAATTCCAAATCATACAAACGCGAACGCAATACTTTAAAGGCTTTTTCCTTGTTCTTATGTTGTGATTTCTGATCTTGACATTGCGCCACCAGTCCAGTGGGAAGATGTGTCAAACGCACCGCCGAGTAGGTCGTGTTCACAGATTGCCCACCTGGACCTGAGGAACAGAAATAATCAATTCGCACATCTTTTGGCTCAATTTGCACATCAAATTCTTCCGCTTCAGGAAAAACCATCACCGTTGCAGCACTAGTATGAACGCGCCCTTGGGTTTCGGTTTGTGGCACGCGCTGCACGCGGTGGACACCGGCTTCATATTTTAAGGTTCCATATACATTTTCCCCAGAAACTTCAAATTGAATTTCCTTGAAACCGCCATTGGTGCCCTCGTTAAAATCGACCGTATCGACTTTCCATCCACGATTTTCGCAGTATTTCACCAGCATTTTATAAATATCACCGGCAAAAATACTTGCTTCATCACCACCCGTTCCGGCACGAACTTCGACCACCGCATTTTTGGTATCTTCCGGATCTTTTGGAACCAGCATCATTCTAATTTTTTCCTCCAATTCTGGGAGCTTTTCTTTGGCTTCCTCTTGTTGCATTTTCGCCATTTCCACCATTTCGGGATCGCTACCGTCTGCAATAATTTCTTCCGCCTCAGAAATATTGTTCGTCAGCTCCAAATAAATTTCCCGCTCGGCCATCAAGGCTTTTAAGTCTTTATATTCTTTGGTGAGGGCTATATAACGTTTTTGATCTGCAATGACTGCTGGCTGAATAATCAGGTCGTTCACCTCGTCAAAACGTTGTTTTATTATATTTAATTTATCGATCATATAGTTTTCGCAATGCCGCAAATTTACGATAATTGAAGGACAAAACCCACTGCCTTTTAATCCTGGAAAAACACTTTGACTGCTTCGGTTGGAATCTTCTTTAATATGCGTACTTTAGAAAAATGGTTCTACGACTAAAACTTATTCTCGGGTTTTACAAACAATTTGTAGTGGCTTCCCTATTGATAAACCTCCTACTAATCGTTCTAAAAACAAATTGGTTTCCAGCTTTAATGGTGAAATTTTTTATTATTGGGCTGTTTCTCTGGATAATTTTCAAAACCGATCGCAGTTATCAATTGGACTTTTATCGAAATTTGAAATTGTCGCCAACCTTACTTTCTTTAGGTGTTTTTTGTTTGGATTTTTTACTCTTTTTAATTTTTTATACTTCTGCCTTGTGGTTTTTGAAATAGACAACATCGAATTGAATTTTGGGGAAAACAAAATCTTGAAAGCGGTTTATTTGAAAGCCGAAACAGGAAAAATCACCGGTATCTTTGGTAGGAACGGTAGCGGAAAAAGCAGTTTAATGCGCATCATTTTCGGAAGTCTGAAACCGAAAAATAAATTGTTCCGCATTGACGGAAAGGTTTTTTCAAAAAATCCATATCGTTCCGGAATCGTGAAATTTTTGCCACAAAATAACTTTCTTCCGAACAATTTTTTACTTGCGGAAATTTTCGAAATATTTCAGGTAGATTGGGCGGAATTTCGCTTTCTATTTGACACATTTTCAAAATATGAACATTACAAAATCAATGAACTTTCTGGAGGTGAAATTCGTTTGGTGCAGGCTTACCTTATCACCAAAAGTCAAGCTGAGCTGCTTCTGCTGGACGAACCTTTTTCACATATTTCCCCGATTCATATTGAAAAACTCAAGAAAATAATTTTGCAAGAAAAACAAAAAAAAGCCATTATTGCGACCGATCATCTTTTTCGAGAGATACTGGAAATCGCAGATGACCTATATTTGTTGAAAGAAGGTTTTTCACATCGAATAGTTTCGGAAGAAAATTTACAGTTTCATGGATATTTGCGCTAATTTGGGGAAAGCGAAAAGAGAAACCCGAAATCCAAAAACACTCACAACCTAAAGATTAACAATCACCCCAATTCCCAACTGCTGTTTCCATTGGACGGCCGGCCCTTGTTCTATCAATTCGCCTTCCGCATTTTCTGTTTTTATTTTGATATCATCATCATATTTTAAATGCGAACCGAGTTTCGCGACGACATACTCGTTCACTTTAAAGGTGAAATTCAGTTCCCAATTGATGTCCACATTTCCAAAGCGGTTCAAATAATCCGTGTAGAGACTGAGTTTGTTGTTAATAAATATGTTTTCGAATAATTCTAAGTTATATTCATTGGTAAGAAGTATTCCAATTTGTTTTCGAAGATTAAGCCCCGATTTAAGTATCTCTCCATTTTCATCCAAAATTGCGGGTTCCACCCCAAATGCACCAGCATCGGCTAAGCGCTGATCCAGGACAAATGTATATTTCATTGTAAGCGGCGAGGCATAGATTTCGAACCTCTCATTTCTCGCCCGATATTCGGATCCAACCCCCAAAAACAAATAGGCCGGTGCCAAAAAACCCGAAATAGCTTTTTCTGTATTTGGATAGGAATATCCCTCTGAAATTTGGGTGTTGAAATTGAATTTCGCTGAATAATACCAAGGTGAAAGCGTATCCTTTTGATAGCCAAAGGTAGAATTTATTTCCACGTTGTCATCCGTCTTTCGAAAATCTTGATCCTTCTGTTTGTTGAGTCCATATTGAAGTAAAAATTCATTTGCCCAGTGAATGTTTTTACGGTTATAGTTTCGCTTAAAAGCCAGTCCCAGCAAACCGGAAATGGAATTGTTCCCACCCGTGTTCCAGTTCACAAAAGCGACCTCGTTTAAATCCAAACCTATTTTGTTCACTTGCTTCCAATGAGATTTTAAAGGATTTTTTTTGATCCTTAAATTGGCCATTTTCAAACTATCAATGCTTGTTGTCGGAGGAAAAATTTGCATGAAAATCATTCCGGCAGGTTTCAGGGGCAGTACGGTTGCTGTAGAGTCTGTTTGTGCTTTTACAACCAAAGACATGAATATCATCATGAAAAAAATCAAGTAACGCATGCAGTAAATTTTTAATAGGAAGAAGTGGAGTTATTCATATTGAAAACTTCCGGAGGTAGTTTTTATTGTTAAAAATTTTTTTGTGGAAGCTTCTACCCTACCAATAATTTTTGCTTTCACATCAAATGATTGAGAAATTCGAATAATTTCGGCCGCAAGTTCTTCCGGAACATACAATTCCATACGGTGACCCATATTGAAAACTTGGTACATTTCACGCCAATCTGTACCACTTTCTTCTTGAATTAGTTTAAACAATGGCGGAATTTCGAACAAATTGTCTTTCACAATATGCAACTTATCGATGAAATGAAGAATTTTCGTTTGGCCGCCACCGCTGCAATGCACCATTCCATGAATTTCATTGGAAGATAACTTTGAAAGAATTTTCTTAATGATCGGCGCATAAGTCCGTGTGGGTGAAAGCACCAATTTTCCAGCGTCCAAAGGTATTCCTTCGATTTTGTCAGTCAATTTTTTACTTCCGGAATAAACCAATTCACGGGGAATTTCATGATCAAAACTTTCAGGATATTTTTCGGCCAAATATTTCGAGAAAACGTCATGCCTTGCAGAAGTCAGGCCGTTGCTTCCCATTCCGCCGTTATATTCTGTTTCATAAGTTGCTTTTCCCGAAGAAGCCAATCCAACGATCACGTCTCCCGCTTTAATATTCGCATTGTCGATCACATCTTTGCGTTTCATACGCGCAGTTACAGTGGAATCGACGATAATCGTGCGCACCAAATCGCCGACATCGGCCGTCTCTCCGCCGGTGGAATGAATGCTCACTCCATATTTTTTTAGGTTTTCGATCAATTCTTCCGTGCCGTTGATGATGGCTGAAATAACTTCTCCTGGAACCAAATTTTTGTTCCGACCAATGGTGGATGAAAGTAGAATATTATCCGTGGCACCCACGCAGAGTAAATCGTCGATATTCATGATCAGTGCATCTTGGGCAATTCCCTTCCACACCGCAAGATCGCGGGTTTCTTTCCAGTACATATATGCCAAAGAAGATTTCGTGCCCGCGCCATCGGCATGCATTATTAGGCAATAGTCCGCATCACCAGTCAAATAATCGGGGACAATCTTGCAAAATGCTTTCGGAAAAAGTCCTTTGTCCACATTTCTAATGGCGTTGTGCACATCTTCTTTTTCCGCGGAAACACCGCGCTGCGAATAACGTTTACTGGTTTCTGGGTCCATAATGAAAAATCTTGCTGCAAAAGTAAGGAATTAAAAAAACCCATTCCCAACAAACGGGAAATGGGTTTTAAGATGAAATCGAAATGCTGGTCGTTTTTACATTGTGAACAACAATTCCCTGTATTTGGTCAAAGGCCACAATTCATCATCGATCAAAATTTCGAGTTTGTCGCAATGGTACCTAATATCCTTGAAAAAAGGTTTCACTTTGTCACAGTAAGCATAGGCTTTTTCGGTGGAATCTTCCAACTTGTTGGCCTTTTTTCGCTCTTCGATCATGTTCGTTATTCCACTGTTGATTTTTTCAATGTGAAGCGAAATTTCTTTGATGATTATGATTTGTTCTTTCGCATGGACATGGAAATCTTCGCCAAAGATTTCTTTCAAACCTTTTACATTTTCAATCAAAACGTTTTGATAACGAATAGCGGTCGGGATTACATGGTTCCTGGCAATATCTCCCAAAACGCGACCTTCGATTTGAATGTGCATCGAGTATTCTTCAATGTCAATTTCATAGCGCGCTTCCACTTCACGCTGGTTCATCACATCGAGCTCTTTGTACAGATCGATCGCCTTTTTGCTGATTTTCGCTTTCAAAGCTCTCGGCGTATCTTTGTGATTGCTCAACCCGCGTTTTTCCGCTTCTTTTTCCCAAGCTTCGCCATAACCATCTCCTTCGAAACGGATTTTTTTCGATTTTTTAATATAATCGCGCAAAACATTGAAGATGGCATCATCTTTCTTCATTTTCTTATCTGCAATCAACTTATCGACCGCAATCTTGAACTTTTTCAACTGTTGCGCAACGATGGAATTCAAAACTGTCATCGGATTGGAGCAGTTTGCGGTGGAACCTACGGCGCGAAATTCAAATTTGTTTCCGGTAAAAGCAAAAGGCGAAGTTCGGTTCCGATCGGTATTGTCCAATAATATTTCAGGAATTTTTCCAACCACATTCAATTTTAGTTCCGTTTTTTCCTGTGGTGAAAGCTTTCCATCGGTAACTTTTTCCAATTCATTCAACACTTCTGTCAATTGCGTGCCAATAAACACGGAAATAATTGCAGGAGGAGCTTCGTTCGCACCCAGACGATAATCGTTGGAAGCACCAGCAATCGAGGCACGAATGAGTTCTTCGTTGTCGTGCACCGCTTTGATGGTATTCACAAAAAAGGCAAGAAAGCGAAGGTTTTTCATCGGAGTTGTTCCCGGTCCCAATAAATTTACCCCTGTGTCGGTGCTCATTGACCAGTTATTGTGTTTTCCACTGCCATTCATTCCCGCAAACGGTTTTTCGTGAAACAACACTTCAAAATAATGGCGTTCGGCAACTTTGTGCATTAAGTCCATTAGCAGTAAATTATGGTCCACGGCCAGATTTGCTTCTTCAAAAATCGGTGCCAATTCAAATTGATTAGGAGCAACCTCATTGTGCCGCGTTTTCACCGGAACGCCCAATAGCATACATTCGGTTTCCAAATCCCGCATAAAATTCAAAACCCGAGATGGGATTGCACCAAAATAATGATCGTCCAATTGCTGGCCTTTTGCCGGTGGATGGCCCAAAACCGTTCTTCCGGTAATCGCTATATCAGGTCGGGAAGCAGCCAAAGCAGAATCGACCATAAAATATTCCTGTTCCCAACCCAAGGTAGCATTCACTTTCGTTACTTTCTTGTCAAAATATTTGCAAACCGCCGTGGCCGCTTCGTCTAAAGCCACCAAGGAACGTAACAACGGAGTTTTGTAATCTAAGGCTTCGCCCGTATAAGAAACAAAAACCGTGGGGATGCAGAGCGTGGTTCCCAAAATGAATGCTGGTGAAGTTGGATCCCAAGCGGTATAACCACGTGCTTCAAAGGTGTTCCTAATTCCACCACTCGGAAAACTGGAAGCATCGGGTTCTTGTTGCACCAATTGGCCTCCACCAAATTTTTCTATGGAAGCACCATTTCCGACCGTTTCAAAAAACGCGTCGTGTTTTTCGGCGGTAGAACCGGTTAAAGGTTGAAACCAGTGCGTATAATGCGTTGCACCTTTCGAAATAGCCCATTCTTTCATTCCAGTGGAAATGTGATCTGCGAGATCCCTTCTTATTTTTGTTCCCCGTTGAACGGCATCAATAACCCCTTCATACGAATCTTTGGTTAGGTATTGGTGCATCGCTTTTTCATTGAAGACATTTTTGCCGAAAAGTTCCGAACGTCGAATTTTTTCTTCGATTTCTATCGGTTTTCGGTGAAGGGTTTCTTGTAATGCTTGAAATCGTAGTATTGCCATAATTATTTTAAATCATTTTTTCGGTACAAATATACTTTATTTTGAAATACCCCTAATTTTTTTCAGTAAAACTTATAAAATCAATTCTAAAATTTCTTTTGTAAGATTTCTATGGGGTCAATAGTAAATAATTGGATTTTACATGAAGTATTTTAAAATTTGATTAACATCATTTTTCAATAAAATTGACTAATCGTTAAGCTTTTCAATGATAAATAAACCTTAAAATGAATTTGAAAATAATAATTATATGTAACTTGTACCATCAAATTAAAAAAATATCCAAAATGGTTTTTCAAAAGAAACTGGCCTCTTGTTGTTCAATAAAATGTTTACCGGGAATATTCCTTATTTTCGTGCTTTTTGTGTTCTTGGGAGGGGGAAACAATCTTGCCTTCGCGAATACTTCCACCGCAACAAATATTTCAGTTGAAACTAAATTACAGGAACATGTTTTTACAGTTAACAAGAATACTACCAAAGATAAACTTCGAGAAATTGAAGCTTATTTTACAAAAACCCATCCCAATTTACTCGTTAAATTCGACAATGTCCAAACCGATGCTTCAGGAAAAGTTTTGTCATTTGCATTGAAATTGAAATTTAAAGGGGAATCGAAATTCAATACCCGTTTGATCAAAACAGGCGATGAAAAAAATATGCCGGTTTTCAGATTGCAGTATGTCAAAAAAGGACCTGCCTTAAAAATCCAACAATCGGGCACTCGGAATGTGACCCTTTTGGTTACAAAAGATAATATGCAAACTGTTGAATAATCCATTGACAAATAATGAAACAGTGGGTCTTTAAAAATCTCTTCAAATTCAACAAAGCCATTTTGCCAAGTTTCACCAAAAAACGATTGGATTTGGCTCGCGCCACAAAATTCCAACTGGCCATTCTCGGCTGGAAAACCTGGGTAACAAAAAATGCGGTAGATCAGTAATTCAACAAGCTGAAAATTTGGTGATTTGGAAGTTTTTCCCTTCCTTTTAGTGCATCCAGTTCCACTAAGAAATTGCATTGCACGATATTGCCACCCAGTTTTTCGATCAATTCACAAGCCGCCCTCGCAGTTCCGCCGGTGGCCAAAACATCGTCATGTAACAACACATTTTCACCTTTTTTGATGGCGTCTTCGTGAATCTCCAAAGCGTCCATTCCGTATTCCAACGCATAAGGGACTTTTAGGGTTGCAAAAGGAAGTTTCCCGGGTTTTCGCACCGGAACAAAACCTGCATTCAGTTTTTGCGCCAAGATTGTTCCGAACAGAAATCCACGTGCCTCGACACCCACAACTTTATCTATTTTGATTTCCGGCAGATTTTCCAAAAGTAAATCCAAAGCTTTTTTCATCGCCTGGGCATTTTGGAGAAGCGGTGTGATATCCCTGAACATAATTCCCCGTTTGGGAAAATCAGGGATATTGCGGATATAATTTTCGAGTTGGATTTCCATACCTGAAAAATAAAACATTTTTATCGCTTGGCAAAACCATTAAAAAAAAATATATTTGCAGCCTGAAATTATCCTTCTTTTACAAGAGGATTTTTACTTATTTTTTTGGCCTTGTGGCGCAACTGAATAGCGCACCTGATTACGGCTCAGGAGGTTCCAAGTTTGAATCTTGGCAAGGTCACAGAATTTCCCACGGAAACCTTTAAAATTTAATTTTTAAAGGTTTTTTGTTTTTATGAAAAGAGAGAAGAGAAAAATTAGAACGGTGATAATCTTTTCCAAAGCTTAAACTTAGGAAAGAATGAAATGGAAAAAAGAATGAACGCGCCGTAAACTTACGAAAGCGGTTTCCCTAATCTGATAATATGGATAAAATGGCACAAAAATTTTCTTTGTGTCATTTTGTGTGCAATAAATCCTCTTTCGAGAATTTTCTGTAGAAACACTCATAATGGTAAAGATTTGGTTACTAACGGATTAAATAACTCAAACCTTTTCCCAAAATGCACTTTTTTAGCCTTAGTGACCCCGGCAGGATTCAAACCTGCAACCCTCAGAGCCGAAATCTGATGCGCTATTCAGTTGCGCCACGGGGCCAATGTCATTCCCGCGAAGGCGGGAATCTCGTTCATAACCAGAAGGTTTTTAAAACCTTAAAAATTAGCTCAATTTTTTCTTTACAATGCTGGAAATCGCTTTTCCGTCAGCTTTTCCGGCCAATTTTTTGGAAGCTTGCCCCATTACTTTTCCCATGTCTTTCATTCCCGAAGCATTGGTTTCATCAATGATTTTTTGTACCTCGACTTCAATTTGGGCCTCACTCATTTGCTCCGGTAAAAAGTTTTCAATCACTTTGGCTTGCTCTAGTTCTGGTTCGGCCAAATCTTTGCGATTTTGTTCCAAATAAATCACGGCACTGTCTTTTCGTTGTTTCACCAATTTTTGAAGTAACTTCAACTCTTCTTCTTCAGTGAGTTCTTTTTTGGCACCAGTTTCTGTTTGGGCGAGTAATATTGCACTTTTTATTGCCCGCAATGAAGTAAGCGCGTTGGAATCTTTTGCTTTCATCGCTTCTTTCATCTGTACCATTACTTGCTCTTGCAAACTCATCGCTTCAATTTTTACCGCGTAAATATAGGTATTTCATATAAAACTTCGAGCTTTGCTCTATAAAAAAACAAAGCCCGAAGCATAAAACTAATTTGAGTTTGCAGTTAGAAGCAATCACTCATTTTCAAGACATTGACAACTGGGTCCAGAAAATAATCCATCATTACAACAGGCATAATATCCGCTCCCACAAGATACGGAACAACCTGTATGAGGACTGGTAATACTACATCCTGTCGATCCTTCACCGCCGCTAGAGCAAAGCGTAAATTGCGCTCTTTCTTGATTTAAAAAACTCTCAACCTCATCAAAAGACTTTATTCTTTCAGGAGTGATTTCCTCATACAATGGGAAATCTTCTGAAAACCAAATGTGACCAATAATATTTACATCTTCATTTGCAAAGTTCGCAACAGCCAATTTTTTTACATCTTGTCTAAGCTGATTATCTATATTTTCTTTTACACCGAAAAAAATATTCTTAGACAGTAAAATGCCATGATCCAAATAATCAAGACTATTAATGTCTTGATGTTGTAATTTTGCAAGAGCCTTAGTAGAAAGCCCTTTTATATAAAAAATGTGTTTTTTATTATTTAATTGGGAGAAAATAACAAATTCTTTATTTGAATTTGAAAATGATTGTAGTTTCCCTTTAATAAAAACTGGGTCATTGTACTTTTCAATATTAATTTGTTGATCTTGTAAATTTGGACTCTCATAAGTGATTGGTTCTACATTTTCACTTGTACAACCAATAAAAACCAAAATAAGGAACGAAAGGAAAAGATTTGTTTTCATAATTTCTAAGAATTTGATTTGTTTAAACAAATTTATAAAAAAAATTACAATAATCATCTCAATCCACATTATCGTGTAAAAAAGAATTATTTGTTCGCAATTTCGGGCCTTCATTTTCATCATCTTCAATGCTGGTTCGGGAAAGATTATTTTTAACAGGCCCGTCATCCAATTCGATTCCCGCTCGTTTATAGGCCGGCTGTTTTTCAATTTCTTCCAAACTATTATTGCTCCTAAATTTATAGTTGAAACTTTTCATTTTTGCCCGGCGTTCGGCCGCTCTCGCGATCAGATCTTCGGAAATTGGATTATTAAAAGCATCTGCTTCGGTTTCTGGCTTCCTGCCTGGCTTTTGCTCTAAGGTCCTTCTTTCCAAAACGATTTCTTCTTTGGGCTCCTGCACATTTTTTATTCTGGGCTTCGCACTTTCCATTTCTTTCTCAAAATCCATATAATCTTTTAAATTATAGCGTTTTGAACCATCTGATTCTGAGTTTGGCACAACTTCTATCGGCTCATCGGAAAGGCTTGTTTCACCTTTCACCTCTATATTTTTGACTTCATCATTCAGATCGAAAATTATTTTTTCTTCTGATGGTTTTAATATATTTTCCGGATTCTGATCTTGCTTTTCCTTCATTGGAAAATCAAACGAAAATAGATTCTCAGACTTTTCGGGTTTTACTTCCTCTGGAGATTTAACTTCTATATTGCGGGCGGCTTCATCAATTATCACAAAATCATCTTCGCTATAAGCAACTTCTTCATAGGTGACTTCCATATTCCGAAGGAATTCTGAGGTAAGAACTAAATTCATTTCTGGGTCTTTTCGATCATCATATGATTCTTCTTCGTCTTCCAAAGAAAGTATCTTTTTCTCCTCCAAGGGAAATATAGTTGTTTGGGTTTTCCCTTGTGATGACTTAAAACTTCCGGAACTTGGAAACAATTCTTGCTCGGCTTTTTGTTCATCTTCCAAGGTATGAATGATTTTTTTTGTTTCCGTATTGACAATTTCGTTCTGCTGTTCCACATTAAAGCCCGTCGCGATAATGGTCACGGAAATAGATTCATCAAGACTTTCGTCGTCGCCGACACCCATAATAATATTGGCACTGTGACCGGCTTCCGCCTGAATATGATCATTGATTTCACCAATTTCATCAATAGTTATTTCTTGGACACCGGAAACGATTAGCAATAAGACATTTTTGGCTCCACTGATTTTGTTGTCATTTAACAGCGGTGAATCCAAGGCTTTTGTAATAGCTTCATGGGAGCGATTGGAACCTGAAGCGGTGGCGGATCCCATAATGGCTGTGCCGCTATTGCTCAATACTGTTTTCGCATCGCGCAAGTCAATGTTTTGTGTGTAATGATGCGTAATTACCTCCGCAATTCCGCGTGAAGCCGTGGCCAATACTTCATCAGCTTTTGAAAAACCAGCTTTAAATCCGAGATTTCCGTATACTTCCCGAAGTTTATTGTTGTTGATCACAATCAGCGAATCGACATTGTTCCGAAGATTTTCAACGCCGATCTGTGCTTGATCGTTTCTGGTTTTTCCTTCAAATTGAAAGGGAATTGTCACGATTCCAACGGTCAGAATATCCATATCTTTGGCTTGTTTCGCTATAATCGGCGCCGCACCAGTTCCTGTTCCGCCACCCATTCCAGCGGTAATGAAAACCATTTTCGTGTTGGTGTCCAACATTGATTTTAAATCTTCAAAACTCTCCAAGGCCGCTTGTTCGCCCACATGTGGATTCGCCCCGGCACCGAGTCCTTCCGTAAGGTTTACCCCAAGTTGTATTTTGATGGGAACAGCACTGTTTTCCAAGGCTTGAGCATCGGTATTGCAGATGACAAAATCCACGCCCTTTATTCCTTGCTGAAACATATGATTGATCGCGTTGGAACCGCCGCCCCCGACGCCAATGACCTTGATCACATTGGACTGGTTTTTGGGGAGATCAAATGTAATGTCATTGAATTCTTTCATAATCTATAATTTTTACGGTTTCTAAGTATTTTTTGTGTGTTTTCTTTTATTCCTTTTTGCTCAGATATCTCACTGATATCGTTCTATTTTGATTGCACTTATAAATGGCCCTAAAAATCATTCTGCATTATCCAAAAACTCCTTAAAGCTATCGAACCATTTTTCGAAAATATTTTTTCTTGGCTTTGTCTTCTTTGCCGGCGGCTCCTCGGTTTTCACATCTCCATTTTTATGAACGGTACTATCAAAATCTTGTTCCAATAATGGCTCCCCTGCTTTAACTTCCTCTTTCTCCTCTTCCTTTTTTTCAGACTTTTTGTTCAAACTGTTCAGCACCAAACCAACTGCGGTAGCGTATAATGGGCTCGTATTTTCTTTATCCGTATCACCGGCCAAATGTTCATTTGGATAACCAATTCTGGTATCCATTCCAGTGATATATTCCACCAATTGTTTCAAATGTTTTAATTGCGCCCCACCACCAGTGATCACAATACCGCCGATTAATTTTTTCTTTTGTTCTTCGTGGCCATAATTTTTGATTTCCAGATAAACTTGTTCAATAATTTCCACCACTCTGCAATGAATGATTTTTGACAAATTTTTCAAGGAAATCTCTTTCGGTTCACGACCTCGCAAACCAGGAATTGAAACAATTTCGTTATCCTTATTTTCCCCTGGCCAAGCGGACCCAAATTTGATTTTTAGAAGTTCTGCTTGTTTTTCAATTATGGAACAACCTTCTTTAATATCATCTGTGATAACATTTCCCCCAAAGGGAATCACGGAGGTATGCCGAATAATTCCGTCCTTAAAAATCGCCAGATCTGTGGTTCCGCCACCAATATCCAGCAATGCGACCCCAGCTTCTTTTTCTTCTTGGCTCAAAACCGCATTGGCCGACGCCAAGGGTTCCAAAGTAACTCCCGCGAGCTCCAAACCTGCACTTTTCACGCAACGCCCGACATTACGGATCGAAGAAATTTGACCGACCACCACATGAAAATTGGCTTCCAATCTCGCCCCATACATGCCAATAGGCTCACTGATTTCTGCTTGCCCGTCCACTTTAAATTCCTGTGGCAAAACATGGATGATTTCCTCGCCTGGGAGCATTACCAATTTATGGACTTGATTGCATAACGTATCAATATCTTCTTCACTAATTACCTCTTCGGAATCGGGTCGCGTTATGTAATCGCTGTGTTGCAAACTTCTTATATGTTGTCCGGCGATCCCCACCACGACATCCTGAATTTTCAGTCCGGAATCAGCTTCAGCTTCCTGAACGGCTTGTTGAATGGATTGAATGGTTTGGGTAATATTGTTCACAACTCCGCGATGTACGCCCAAACTTCTGGCCTTACCGATGCCGAGAATTTCCATTTTGCCGTATTCATTATTGCGCCCGATCATAGCCACAATTTTCGTTGTTCCAATATCCAATCCAACCGCGATGTCTTGCTCTTTCATAATTTATTGTTCATTGTTCCAAGCTCTCCCCAAAAAAATTGGTGGAAACTTAATAGTTATCTCACATTTTTGTGGCCACAACTTGATTTGTAAATTGTAGGTCCACTGATTTATAGGTATCCAATAAATTTTCTTTTTTTGCCTTTTTATAGAATGCCAAAAAGTTCATGAGTTTTCTTTCTAAATTTTCCATCCTTCCGAATTTCACATTAAAACCCATATTCCGCATTTCCAACTCAAAATCACCAGTATTCAAACGCTGGATCGCCACTACATTTCGACTCAAAAACGGATAATTCCCAATTTCCTTTAAAAGTGGAAAAACCTCTTTGATATGGTTTTTATCAATTCCCACCAGGATCGGGACCCGTGCGGAATGAAATGATGATAACGGCATTGCTTTTCCTTCGGAATCTATATAAAATGGTTCTTCCGAAAAAATGCGCGCAATGGGTTTTCGTTGGGAAATTATAATGCCCAAAACCCCATCTACCGTCAGATAAACCTCGGCATTAGCGATCATGTCCTCGTGGTTCAACTGCGTTTCCAACATACTCAAATCTAAGGTATCTTTGAGAAGGTTTTCAGGCTTTCCAATTTTTTGTGTCAACAATTTATTAACCGCCGCTTTTGTGATATAAACATTATCGCCATCGGTAAAATTGATGGACGTTTTCTGTATATAACGGCCCTTATTTCGATTTTTTGCAAAGCTGAACAAAAGGATTACAAATCCGAGCAAAACCACTACTTTTATGTAATTCCAATTAATTTTCACCTGCAAATTGTTTTTCAAGTTTAAGTGCCTCTTCCCCAATATCACCTGCTCCCAAAAGCAAAACGACCGAACATTCTGCTTGTTTTATTTCGGTATAAAGATTTCGCTTGGAAACCAATTTCTTGTTCTTATTTTGAATTTTATTCAACAGCATTTTGGAGTCGATTCCTTCAATCGGTTTTTCCCTAGCGGGGTAAATATCCAATAAGAATATCTTGTCGAAATGGGATAAACTTTCGGCAAAATCATCCGCGAAATCCCGCGTTCTACTGAAAAGATGTGGTTGAAAAACAGCGAGGCATTTTCGATCAGGATACATTTCCAGAACGGCATTTTGCACCGCTTCTATTTCGGTTGGATGATGTGCATAATCATCGATCAAAATAAATTCTTCGGATTTGATGCGATAGGTGAACCTTCGCTGCACTCCTTTAAAAGTGGAGAGGGAGGAGCGCAATTTTTCGACAGAAATCCCATAATCAATCGCCATTGCCAAGGCCGTAACTGCATTTGATAAATTGTGTTTCCCTGGCAGACCGAATTGCAAATTTTTATATAATGCGTCGGGCGTGCGCAAATCGAATTCATATCTGCCCGCATTAATTTGAATATTCACCGCGCAGAAATCGGCATTATCATTTATACCAATGGTTTTTCCTTTTAAGGTTAACCCGTTTTTTACGAACAGTTTCCCATCCGGAACAAAAGAAGCAAAAATCGTGAATGATTCAAGAAGGGCTTCCTTTCCGCCATAAATATCCAAATGATCTGCATCCATGGAAGTAATTGCCGCCATATCGGGGGAAAGTTGTAGGAAAGAACGATCAAATTCATCTGCTTCCACAACCATCACTTCCTCGCCTTCAAGAATAATATTGGATTGATAATTTTCACTTATCCCACCCAAAAACGCGGTCAATTTCACGCCGTTATTTGCCAATAAATGAGCAAGAATTGCTGTGGTTGTGGTTTTTCCGTGAGTGCCGGCAACCGCCAGGGTTTCCATTCCTGCACTAATTTGACCTAAAATTTCAGCCCGTTTTTTTAAAGTAAATTGATTGTTTTTGAAATATTTATACAACTCATTTTCAGCAGAAACAGCAGGAGTGAAAATCACCAAAGTTTTTTTAGGATCGCGGAAATTAGAGGGGATTTTTTCGACATTTTCTTCGAACTGCAGCGAAATTCCTTCACTTTTCAATTTTTCTGTTATGGAAGATGGGGTTTTGTCATATCCCGCAACTTGCTTTCCATAGTGAGCAAAATATCGAGCAAGCGCGCTCATTCCTATTCCGCCGATGCCGATTAAAAATATATTTTCTATGTTTTCAAATCCCTTCATCTTACTTTTTCCGCTTGCATTAGTTTCTCGATTTGATCTACAATTTCGTGGGTTGCACGAGGTTTTGCCAATTTCAAAATATTTTCACCCAAGGATTTCTGATGTGTTTCCGATTGCAATAAATCCAAAAAAACAGGTTCAAAATCACGTTCTAAGTCTTTTTCAGCAATAAGCAAAGCCGCATCTTTTTTAGAAATTGCTTGTGCGTTTTTAGTCTGATGGTCCTCGGCAACATTGGGCGACGGAATGAAAATCACCGGTTTTCCCACAAGGCACAATTCGCTAACTGAACTCGCGCCGGCTCTGGAAATTATAATATCTGAAGCGGCATAAGCCAGGTCCATCCGATCCAAATATTCATGAACCTGAATATTTCCTTGTTCGTTGTATTTTTTATATTGATCGAAATAAAGCTTTCCCGTTTGCCACAGCACTTCTACATTGTTTTCTTTAAACATCTTCAACTGTTTTTCGACCAAACGATTGATACTTCTTGCGCCCAAACTTCCGCCCAAAACCAAGATGATTTTCTTTTGGGATTTCAATGAAAAATAAATTCGCGCTTCTTGTTTTTTTGAATGAATTTCCAACAAATTGGATCGCACGGGATTTCCAGAAAACACTATTTTTTTAGCAGGAAAATATTTCTCCATACCTTCATAAGCCACACAAACTTTGTTCACTTTTCCAGAAAGCCATTTATTGGTAATGCCGGCATGGGAATTTTGTTCCTGAATCAATGTCGGGATTCCTTTATCCGCTGCGGCTTTTAATAACGGGCCACTTGCAAACCCGCCTGTTCCGATCGCAATTTGGGGATCGAATTTTTGAAGAATTTTTTGTGACCTCACCAAACTGTTCATCAGTTTTATGGGGAATAGTAGATTCTTAAAAGTGAGTTTACGCTGGATTCCGCTAATCCATAAACCGATAATAGGATATCCGGCCATAGGAACCTTCTGCATTTCCATGCGATCTTTTGCGCCGACAAATAAAATATCACTATCCGGGAACCGAAGTTTTAATTCATCCGCAATAGCAATCGCCGGATAAATATGTCCGCCTGTTCCACCTCCAGATATGATTATTCTTACTTTCTTCATAATGCTTCACTCAATACTTCCCACGGATTGTCGGAATTTTTTAAAGCCTCCTCTTCTTCTTGTTTTTTCAGTTCTTCCCTTCGTGCACTCACGCTCAATAAAATCCCCAAAGCAAGGCAGGTCATCCAAATTGAAGAACCGCCAGCGCTGATCAAGGGCAATGTTTTCCCCGTAACGGGAAATAGTCCCACCGCCACGGCCATATTTATTAAGGCTTGAAAAATAATGGGCAAACCAACTCCAATTGCGAGCAATTTTCCAAAAACACTGTCGGATTTTGTAGCGATAATCACAATCCGGAACAGTAGAAGGAGATAAATCACCATTACACCCAAACTGCCTATCAATCCCATTTCTTCCACAATAATTGCATAAATGAAATCGGAGGAAGATTGTGGTAAAAAGTTTCGTTGCACACTTTTTCCAATGCCGATTCCTGCAATTCCACCCGTTGCAATCGCAATTTTGGCTTTTTCACTTTGATAATTATTGGAGGGATCTTCACTGGAGAAATTTTCGATCCGGCTGATCCAAGTATCTACCCTATTTGGGAAAACCTCGGGAAGAGCTTTTGCCAAAAGCACGAACATTGCCAAAATCAAAATTCCGCTTCCGAGTATAATTCCTATATATTTCAGAGGATATCCACCCAAGAAAACCAAAATCATGACGTTGGAAAAGATAAGGGCCGCTGTGGAAAAATTCGCAGGTAAGATCAGGATAAGCACACAAAAAACCGGTAACCATAAGGGAACTATGCTTTCTTTAAAACTAATTTTTTGATCAAAAACTTTCGATAAATAGCGGGCTACGTACAACATCAGCACCACCGATGCAAACGTGGAAGTTTGAAAGGACAAATTAACTATAGGCACTTGAATCCATCGGCTGGCATTGGCGCCACCAATTGTTGTTCCCTGGGCCAAAGTCCAGATTAATAACAAAATTACAATGGGCAACAATAAATAAGAAAGACCTTTAAAATAGCGATATGGAATTCTGTGAACGGCATAAATAATCCCAAATCCGAGAAACAGATGCACGAAATGTTCCACCAAGAATTTAAAAGTGCCGCCGTCGCCGTACAAATAGGCGAGATTGCTGCTCGCGCTGTACACTGGAATAAAAGAAAATACCGCTAATAGCGCGGCCAGCGCCCAAACTGCTTTGTCGCCCTTTAGATAGGAAAAAATTCCTCTGGATGCTATTTGCGCATTTCCTTTCACAAATTTTATTTTATAAATTCCTTACAGCTTCTTTGAATTGACGGCCACGATCTTCATAACCGGAAAAAAGATCGAAACTGGAGCAAGCAGGCGAGAGCAAAACCGTATCGCCACGCTCTGCCATATTATATGCCATTTTCACTGCTTCTTCCATCGACTGCGTTTCGGCGATAAATTCACCACAATTCCCGAAAGCCGCCAGAATTTTGGAATTATCCAATCCCAAACAAATGATGGCCTTCACCTTTTCGTTTACAAACGGCAACAAATCCTCATATTTATTCCCTTTATCAACTCCGCCCACTATCCAAATTATTTCTGTTGAAACACCTTGGAGCGCATAATAAGTCGCATTGATATTAGTGGCTTTGGAATCATTGATGTATTGCACATTGTTGATTTTCAGCACATTTTCCAAACGATGTTCCACACCAGGGAAACTTGCCAAACTCTCGCGAATAGTTTGCTTTCTGATTCGCAATAATTGTGCGACCGTAGCAGCAGCCATTGCGTTTTTCGTATTGTGACCTCCTTTTAAACCTAAATCTGCTGTTGCCATTTCCATCGTTTTATTCTGAATATTCATATGTATTTTTTCGTTTTTTATATAAGCACCTTCCCCTGATTTTTCTTTC
>JBDNFD010000034.1:0-9084 GCA_041689995.1 Flavobacteriaceae bacterium
CCAATAGAAGTAAATGGAACTCTATCAGACCCTTCTTCTAAAATTCATAAATATCTTGTCATAAAGGGTAATCAAATCAATATAGATTATGCTGCTTTTAACAAGCGTGAAGCTAAAACAAAAACCATCTCTTTCGACATAAAAGACAGAAATGGAATTTCTATTAACAATGCTGAAATCAAATGTAACGCTAATCACATTTTCAAAAACCCAGACAATAATGAAATTATTTTCAGCGGTGAAGACCTTGGGAAAAATTGGACTGTTTCAGCAAAGTCGGGAGAAAATTTATTTTTGGATAATCATCCAATAGATTTTGAAAGGGATTGCCCCGGTGATACTAGTACAGTTCGATTACAATTAAATGAGCGGAAAACAGTTAGTTTTTTAGGAAACCTAAAAGGTATTTCTGTTACCAATATAAATGTTAGTATCGAATCAAGGAGTAAAAAACTTTCTCCATCTACTTTTGAATTTTTAAACGAAGAAATTGGAAAAACGCACAAAGCTAGAGTTGATTATCAAGCTGGAAGTGATAAGTTTTATGGGGAAAAATCATTTTCTCCAAAAGGTAGCCATACTGTCGATATAGATTTACAGAAATTAAAGAAATATATTATTGACCTCGGTTCACACGCTAAGAGAAACCAAAACCTTCCAGAATATTCTTATGAAAGAACAGGAGAGGATGTGAAAAAATATATTAAACCAAAACGAGGTTGGAAGTTCACAGGGTTTAAAAGGGAAGATAGTCGAAGAAATAATGACGGAAAGTTAGTTGCGCAATACCAGAAGAACCATAAACCTGTAATAGTTACTTCCTTAATTCTTTCTGTATTAATTATCTCTGCAGGAGTTTGGTGGATTATGCCAACACAGGATATCGAGAACTATTCTCTTACTGAATCTCAAATAGAAAAATATGTTGAGGGAGTAGAACTTAATCTTGATACACTAAACAGCTATAAGGCTAAATGGGAAAATCAGAATTCTGAAGATATAAAAGAAGAAAATTCCGCATGGTATAACCCCATAACATGGTTAAAAAATGAGGAAAAGACTAGCAAACCAATTGAAGACGATAATTGGAAAAAAGCTTCTGAATGGATTGATAGAGCTATTGCGAAGAGAAACTCTATTGACCAACTGGATTTTAAGTTATTAAAGGATAGTGTTAGTACTAAATATTCCACTCCCCAACAAAAATTCAAAAGGGCTATTAAGGTGATCGACAGCACTCAATATGATACCATTCAAAAAACATTCAAACATAAAGATCTTGGAACTCTGAATTTAGATGAAATTGCAGAAGCCATAAGTCATTTTCTAAATCCCAGAAAGGTAAAGATGGACGAATCAAACGATAATGGTGAAGTTGCGGTAGAAAAAGAGAGTGATAATTCAGAAACTCAAAAAAGTGAAACAACTTCAGATAAATCAACGAATAATACCTCTGAATCATTAGAGCAAAGCGAAACAGAACAAACTCAAGCAAAGGAAACTGGAAGTCAGAACAAGGGTAATGAGATTAAAAGAGATTTGCAAAGTAGTACTATCACTAAATCACAACTAGAGGAATATCAAAAGGATCCTGGTGCCTTTAAAAACAGCATTGATCTGTATTTACAATTTTGGCAATTAGTAAAGAGTAATAATAATCAAAAAAATGATTTTGATAATTTATTGAAAAAGGTGAAAAATGATAAAACTTTAAAAAATAGCGAATTGAAGAAGTTTTTAGATTCTATTTGTAAAAACTCAAATGAATTTCAAAAATACGTAAAGGTTAGAGGTAGGGCTACAATTAAAACCGTAAATGAATTAAACGATAAGATAAAATGAAAGCAATAAAAATTGGCTTAGCTATAGTCGTGATTGGCGCAATAATATTCTTCGTGATAAAATGGCTGGCAACAACGAATGAAGTGGATGAAATTCCTGCTTCTGAAAATACATCTACAAAGCTTATTGATGATAAAATCGATTCGATAGGAACACTACAGAATAATGAATTCAATAAAGATATTTATAACGAAATAAAATACCTTATAGATGATCGTTACCAACCACACCCTCCACAATATCCTTTCGGCCGTTTGGGAGACACGCAATTAGAGAATGATCAACAGAAAGATACCCTATCAAGAAATCTTTATACTGCTTACGCAAATAAATTTTTAAAGCAGGCATTCCATGTTTTCAACGACAAATCATGGAATTCAGAAGACCTTGCATTTATTCGAAGTGAATATCGATTATTGCGGAAGTCGCGCTATCTTGAGAGTGGAAGTACAGTCGACAATAAATTTGGAGATGTTAAAAGGATTTTTGATAAATATGATGAGATTAATCGTTTTATTTATTCTTGCAATAGTTTTTCATATGCAGAGGAGCCCTCTCTTAACGATAAATTTCCGGTTGAAATTGTATCAAGTAAACTCGATCAGGTTAAAACATATCGTAACACTGGATTAGGAAACAGATATTTAAATAATTGTGAACGTTTACACAATGAATTAAATGCAATCCCAAAAAACCTATTTCATAAGCATGTTCAGTATTTGGATCATAAAATTAATTTATGGAGAGGAATGTATGATCAGTATAGTTCGCAAAAAGCTTATGCAGAAAATTTATACACGCCACTGAAAAATGAAATAGATATATTAGATAATGGCCTATATGAAATTCCTGATTTATCCTATAGTGAAGCATCTCGTTTGATAGATAAATTAAACGCTGATGCCGATGATGCTTATAATTATTTTAGTAGAAAACAAAACGTACAAAAACCATGATGCTAAACATGAAAATGATAATAACTACAACATTAATATTGTGCGGGATTGGTTCATCATATGCTCAACAGGACTTAATTAATACATTACAAAAACAGGCTGTTACGAACGACAGTCTAAACAAAGTAATCAACAAATATGAGCAATCAGATAATGAAAATAGGGTGAAACTCCTAAGCCTCCAGGATACAATAAAGATTCTAAAATCAGATTTGTCTAAATTGGAAAAGTTTAAAGCTGAAAAGAAGAATTTAGACAACCAGCTTAAGCAAAAGAGTGATTCAGTAACTATACTCAAATCTAATCTTTCTGATAAGGACAAGCAGCTGAAAAATAAAGAACAAAAGACTAAGCAGGAGGTAAAAGAAGCGAGAGAAAGCAGCAAAAACGAAATAGTAACGAGGATAGTTGGTTATTATAAAAATAAATCATTTGACGACTTGATAAAACTGTCCACTCAACAATCCATACTAAATGATAGACAAATATTCGGGAGTACTACAGATATTGAATCGCTCTTATCTGATTTAGAGAAATACTTTACTGCAAAAAAATTGCTAGAAAATAAATTGGATGCAACAAAGATTAAAAATGCCGAGAAACAACTTAGTCAAATAAAACTTGAATCAGCATCACTCGACAAACTCATAAATACGGTTGAAAACTATCAAATACTCAATGATGGACTAAAAGAAACCATTAATAAAATTATGGCATTGGATGGACAAGAATCGGTCGTAGGCCTGTCAAAAGAAACTCAGAATAAGAAGTTTATTAAAATCATGACAGATATTTCTTACTATATATTTAATTACGATTTCAACCATTTAGATTATCCTTATCTGTCGGATGTTGTGCTTGAAATTATCAAACGCAAAGCACCCAATCCTGATGCTGACATTTCAGATTTATTACAGAAATTATAATAAAAAAGATAATATGAAACAGATTATAGTATTATATATGATTCTTGCATCGGCGGCTTCTGTGTTTGCTCAAACACCTTTGGAGAAAGGAGACAATTGTTTTGATACCGGCGATTATGTGTGTGCCCAAGTGAAATACCAGGAAGCGATGAATACAACAACTGGCAGAGACAAGCAAATAGCTGAAATTAAGTACTCACGAGCAAAGTCATGTGGCGATTGGCTTACTGAGGCAAATAATGCTTTTAATAATAAAAATTATCAAGCTGCAAAAGAAAATTATCAATCGGTTTTAAACGAAAACCTGAATGATCCCTACGCCCAAACACAACTTGAAAAATGCAATGAAGCAATTAAAGAAACTATAAAATTAAAAGTTTCTCAAGAAGCGATAACTTTATACTCCTCAGGTGGCAGGGAGAGTATAGATGTTAATACTAATGCAACTTCTTATTCTATAATTCAATATCCTTCTTGGTGTACGGTACAAATACACAGCACTTATTTTGATATTTTTTATAGAGCTAACACGGGTATTACAACCCGAACAGGTTGGTTTAAAATTACAGCGGGTGATAAAGAAGTAGAAATATATGCGACTCAACTCCCTCCAACCAAAAAACCGGAAACAACTTTGAGTGTTTTAAAAGAGTCTTTATCTTTTGCTGCGGAAAAAAATTCGATATTAATTGATGTAAAAACCAACGCAAGCGATTACCAAATAACAAATTTGCCCTGGTGGTGTCGGGTTAAGAATAAAACTTCTAATTGGTTTCTTTTGGAATGTGATGCAAATTATAAATCTTCTTCACGTGATGAATGGTTCACGGTTAAAGCTGGGGATAAGAATGTGAAAATAAATTTACATCAGTCGGGAGCCAAAAGTAACCAGAAAAGTAAAATAACCAGTAAAGACAGGTCGCGTAAATCAGACTATAGTTTTTTTGCTATTGGTTTTGAAGGTGGCCAGATTGCCAAATATGGTTTTAGAATGGAATTTGGTGGACGTAGCTATATTGGAATGTTTCTAAACGTAAGATCCTCTTTTATTTCAGATGAGGAAATATTACAAAATGGTGGATTACAAGAAAATAGAAATGAAGCTGTTATTGGATTAAACTTTAGATTTTCGCGGGTGGTATATCTGAATTTAGGTGGGGGATATGGCTTCAGTCAAGTACCAATAATGAGCCAAACATTAATGCAAGTTGAATATTATCCGATCTATGGCGGGCTGACTTTTAGATTGGGCAGAAGGATTAATTTATCGGCAGGGGCTTCTTTTAGAGATATCGATATTGATGCTGACAACATTGATCCTGAGTTTACCTTGGGTCTTACTATCAATTTGATATGAGTGTTTTAGGGAGCTTCAATACTAATTTCAGTTGTGCTTCGTGCACTGAAATTCACTCAGCCACCTTAGAGAAGTTATTTGTTTTATAGGTAGTTGTTAAGGTAATAATACTGAATATCAAAATGGGAAAAGACGAGTATTCTTGGAAGAATATGCATGTTAAAAGAATAATTACACGACAAAATACTCATTGAAAGAGAGAGGAAATGTTTACAAAATCAACATAAATTATGATCGCAGAATTAGAAGAAAAATATAGGACTTACATAGAAAACATCAATTCCTATAAGAAGGATAGACCAATTGATCCCGTACTGAAAAGAGATTTTATCAAGTTATTAGAATCAGAACAATTGGACACAAGAGAAAAATTGTGGGAAAGCTTTAATGTGAATATCAATAGCATGTCGCAGATTCCAGTATTTGCAAACCCTTACTTTTTAGGTTTTGGAAATCCTGGGGCCGATATACTTTTTATAGGGAAAGAAAAGGCGTTTGACATTTATAAAAGTCCGAAGTCATTTTTTTACGAAAGCCTCAATAACACGTTGCAATGGAAGTTGATTAAAGAAGATAAGTTTGATAAAAACAACATCTTCGACCCTCGAAATCCTAGGAAATATCACACTAAAAAAATAAAATCCATTCACACTTGGGGGAAGTATGCCCAAATCATTTCTGGAGCTAAAACCCTAAATTTAAAAGAACTATTAGCTGAATATAAACCTGAGCAAGATTCCCTTTTTAATCACTGTTTTTTGACTGAAATAAACCATATTCCTTCCAGATATAGTAATGGACACTCTTTAACACAGGAAAGAAAATCACTTTTGAAAGATCCATTTTACAAGCGTTTTAAAAATGTTGTTATTGGAGCCAAAGGATATTTAAAAAACTCAGAAATTGAAGAGATTTTTGATGTAAAACTTATCAAAGAGAACGAAGTAATAGACAGCAAGGGCAAATTGGGAAATAAGAATATTGTAATCAATCTTTTTAAAAGTACAAAACAACAAGTTATATACTGCCAACAATTAAGTGGCGCTTCAGGTTGGACAAATGAAGCCATTGGCAATCTCGCAAAACTTATAAAATAAAATATATAGAGATGAGCGGGCTGATTACCTAAATAGAAGTGAGATGATTACAAACCAAATTTTCTGTATATTATGTAAATAAAAAAAACAATCGATGAATCCGAAAAAACTACAAAAAGTGGATTGACCTGTAGTAACCCAATCCTCGGCTTAGTAGCAGGTTTAACTACAAAGTGTTTATATTGGTTGTGGAAAATTTATTGCTTAATTTCAAAGTTAGATTGGAAGCATAAAATCAACACTCAAGAACCTATGAAAAAACCTTTACATCAATTTTTCGAAAACGATCATCGCCAGATTGATATATTCCTGAATAAGGCAATCGAGCACCCAAACGAAATTGACATGACTTATTACCACCAATTTCGAACCCGATTATTGCGCCACATTAAAATGGAGGAGAAATCGCTCTTTCCAGCAGCAAAGAAAGCAAATCCCGAGCTGATCAAAAAGCTCATTCCAAGGTATCGGCTCGAACATGGTGCAATTACAGCATTAATGGTGCCCCCACCAACGTTATCTTTAATAAAAGTGATTCGGTATATTTTAGAAAAACACAATATGGCTGAAGAGGAGCCAGAAGGATTGTACGATATTTGTGAGGCGTTGACGCAGGGGCAAACTCAAGAACTGTTAGACCAACTTGTAGCTACAAAAGAAGTTCCGGTTCGTTCTCCCAATCCCGCACCCATTGCTATAGAAGCAGCCAGAAGAGCATTAGTGAGAGCTGGTTATGATTTTGATGAAATTGTGGACCAGACTAACTAATAATTGGCTGGGAACCCATAACAGAGTGCATAGAAAGGAGGTTGATAAAAAATTTTATTGCGTTTTATGATCCAGTAGAAGATGGATTGGCAAATGCGAAATGGTTGAAAGTAAAAAAAAGATAAATACATCCTCTATTGAATTTCCCGTATCTTTGTATATGCGAATTTAAATTTAAAAACGATGAAAATGACAAAATGGAATATCGAACCAATAAATAGTGAAGCTAGTTTTAAAGTACGAAAACTGATGATTACCAATGTTATTGGCCAAATGGAATCTTTTGAAGGTCAGGCGGAAACGGAAAGTGAAGATTTTGAATTAATCAAGAGAATTTGTTTTAAGGCCGCAGTTAATTCAATCAAAACTGATAATGCCAAGCGCGACGAACACCTAAAGTCAGCTGATTTTTTAGATATGGAAAAAATGCGGCAGGAGATCTTATTTTTGGTGATGAAATTAAATTAAGTGCCAGGGTTCAATTCGTGAAACAAGGGCAATATGCAACTGTGAAGGAAATCAAGGAATGTGTTCTTTAATTTTGTTAAGATCAACAAAATCAAAAATTATCAGACATCAAGTAATTTTATAAAAGTTTCGATCCACAATGCTTAACCATAATTTATTCTTATGCAGGCCCATGACCCCAATATACAAATCCAGCAAGAACTTGTAAACAGTATCATTCATGGCTTCGGAATTATTTTTGGTATTGTAGGGATTCCTATCTTGATAGCCTTTGCCATAAAAAGCGATAATACGCCCGGTGTTATCGGGGCAGCGATTTATGGATTTTGCTTTTTACAACTATTTACTTCTTCCACGCTCTACCATGGTTTTCAACATGCCGAGGCAAAACAGGTTTTTAAGATTCTTGATCATATCAGTATTTATTTCTTGATATCTGGCACTTATACTCCATTTTTATTGATTTATATGAACAATACTTTTGGTATTACATTGCTTACTGTACTTTGGAGTCTGACTGCAATTGGAATTATTTTTAAGATATTCTTTACCGGCAAATGGAATCTTATTTCTACGTTTGCTTATATAGCAATGGGCTGTATTATGGTGGTTGGAGGTCGTACTTTCTTTGATGCTATTCCGTCTGGGGTAATGACGATGATCCTTATAGGAAGTGTCCTTTACCTTCTGGGCGTTATCTTTTACCTTTGGAGAAAATATGCCTATAACCATGCCGTCTGGCATTTCTTTGTTCTCGCGGCAGCGGTTTGTCACTATGTGGCCATTTTAATGGCGGTATAAAGGATTTATAAGTAACTTTTAAATCGTGATCCTTTGCCAAATCAGAATTTACTTTCATTGATAAACTCAATGCAATACTGTGAAATAATGGCCTTGAAGGAGCTGGAATTATTATCAGAATGACCGCTTATAATATGACCGGCCTGAGAGATTTTAAGGTTTAACAATGCCGATTGGTGGGTTGTCGCCCTCTGTCCGCCGGATTGGAGTTTCAAGGTTTTTGGTTGACTTCTTTCGTTGGCTATATTATTACGATACTTGGAGTTTGGTGTTCATTATTTTGTACTGTTCAGTGACACTGAACATTCGGATATTATGAACAGGGAGGAAGGAGTGGTTTCCTACTTCGCTAAAGCTACGGAGGCCGAGGAGATTGATTCGCTTTCAATTTGAATAACGGTATCTGAAGTAGAGAAAAGTTGTGATGCTATGGGTCGAGAAATTACTTGGAGTATAAATAATGAAAAATTACAGTATTTATTTTAGCTTTATGTCTAAAAACCTTATATCGCTCAAATAATTGCTAAAGACTGCTAGCGGAGTATATAGACAAGTTATTGTCAACAGAAGTGAACACGCACCATGGAAAGAATTTGCTCAGGTTGAACAGGATTTGATTATCAGTAGGGCATTAGTGGAGATTTTTTCAGATGATTTTCCTATTGAAGTAAATAATCCATGGTTCACTGGAAAAGCAAATATCAAGACTTATGATATCAATTAACTTTGGCTCTATTCTAATTTACGATTGATATTATATTTTTTGTCTAACTATCTAAAAATAAGATACTTTGTCGTGAATATTTTCAAAAACCCTTGATGTTTTTCTAAAACCGCTGGTTTAAAATGTAAAAAAACTCTTGTAAGTA
>JBDNFD010000035.1:0-2177 GCA_041689995.1 Flavobacteriaceae bacterium
AGAACTGGAATTTGGAGAACCAACCCACACCTCTTTTTGTAAAGGTTGTGAGGATGTTTGAGCTTGAATATATCCTATCCCGTTGGAAGAAGGATATTTCGGAGCCACGGTTACGGAAGTGTTGGTAGGTGCGGGAATAGGTAATATTTTGAGGTTTGGGGAAACAGACCAAATAACCGGTAAATTATTGGAATTCCCTACAATATATGTTTCTGTATTGCAGATCTCAAAAGGACCCGTTATTCTACAAAGATCGCTTATTGTTGGTTGCAATATAATAGAGTTAAGAATTGCTGCCCTCATTCTATTTACTTGTCCTGAAGTAAATTCGGTACGGCATTCTTTCTTGGAATAGGACATGATATTATCAGTTAAAGGATTAAACCCACCACCGCCAGTATATTGACAATTATCTATATGATTACTGAGACAAGGATCCGCAGGAGTGTCACATACGTAATCCCCGCAAGTTTGGCAGTTTGATCCATCAATAGCTTCAGGACATCCACCTTGACTACAATTTCGACCTTGATGAGTATGCCAAAGATTGAAACAATGTCCTAATTCATGAGGAGATGATGAGAGAAATGCAAAGTCATTTGCGATCACCAAATTATTACTCAAAATATCTTCTGCCCTTCCTGCTAAACTTCCAAAATCATTAACCAAATAAAAATTTATTGAATTGGAATTGTGGTTGATTTGAATTAAAGAATCAAACTCATTTGATTCCTCATTACTATTCAAATTGTAATATGTCGAATTATCAATAAAATCATGTCCTGCATAATTTAAGAATATCCCATGAGGGCCAAAATAATTATTTAGATAACTCAGCAATAAATCTAATTTATTTGGATCAAAACCTCCCTGCCCATTAGAATTTCGAACAATATGAAAAGTAATGTATATACATATGTCAGTAGAATTCGTTCGATTTTATGAAGTAAAGAATTCTTGATTTTGAGAATTTGATACAGTTCCACAACTTCCCTCGATCGGTTGTTGCGCCAAAATAGGGTTAATTAATACAAAAAACATTATAGGAAGTAAAACTTGTAGTTTTAATTTCATAATAGATAGATTTTAGTTATTAATTTTAATAAATTTTTCGGAGCATCCTTCGTCACAAGAAGATGGATTGGGTGTCAAGATTAAATAATTGTTTTCGAATGCAATATCAAATGAGCCATTAAACGACATGTCGGGACACTCGAAATTTATCGTGATATTTTCAGATGAATTATAATCGAATGTACCACTGCATTCATATTCGCTGGAATTAATTATTCCATTGTTTGAAAAAGTATAAATAAATCCATCTTCAACTGGATACCAATGAGGAGCGGCATTTCCATCACTGCCCAAATGTTCTACAAGTTGCCAATTGCCAATTATCGTATTGGTATTTTCATCATCCGAACATGCAAATAAAAGAATCGAAATAAATAAAAAAATTGTATTTTTCATAATCAAATAATTAGAATGTCTTTTAAAAATACATAAAGAAAATCGAAACCATTTTCAGTTGTTATTTTGATCCCAATTTTTTTGCTTCTTTCTACTCCACAACAATAATTTCCTGGCCACTTTGGCCAGTGGTGGTTTGTATATTGAGAATGTAATTTCCTTGATTCAAATTCATGTTTTCAATGATGATATCGGTAGTGTTGAAATTCTTTGAATACTGCGGATTCCCCTGCATATCATAGATGGTCGCTTGGATGCCGGATGGAAAAGAAGGCTCTATGGGGCCACAGGGCGGCGGGGCGAGAATGTTGGCGTGTATTTCTGAACTGGAAGGATTCGGGTAAACATTGATCACCAAATTATCGCAAGGTTCCGGGTCGCCAAATCCATGAACCTCCACCATTTCCGAACCAAGATAGTGATCACCGCAAGAATTTACTGCATAACATGTAACGGTGAACGTTCCCGGGCAATTGCCCCAAGCTATGTTCGCTTGCCCAATGGTATTTACCAAATGGTTCGAACCGCTGTCCACGAAATAGGGCAAAACAGCGTTTGGATTGTTTAGGCATGAATTATTGTTATAGGCGATTTCCCATTCATATTGGGCGCCGATCGATATATCGGGAGCAAAAATAATATCATTGGACTGCATATAAACATCCGAATCAACGGGAGTTCCGTTATAACTGGAAAGGCCGGAAGAA
>JBDNFD010000036.1:0-6562 GCA_041689995.1 Flavobacteriaceae bacterium
ATATTTTGACGAGTTCTGCTACCGATTGAACCGCTCCCAAAGCAAAAGGACCATATTCAACAACCTGATTGTGCGGATGGTGAGGGCGGATAAAATATATCAGAAAGAATTAATATGTAGCTAACTACTGACCTCTATAAACTTATTTACGATTTTATTTTAAATTTTCCTCCTCTTATTCTATAATTTGTTGGAAAATAAGTATTTTACCGCAAACTAAAACAACTATAAATCTAACAAAAATTGTAAATCTTATTTTAAAAAAATTATTTTTGGATATGCGCGTTAGCATTTTGCGTATCATTAAATGCACAATTTTCAGAAGGCTTTGAATCTGGAATTCCCGGAAGTATGACCCAGGTACATTTAGTGGGCAACGCAAATTGGGATAATTGCGGTGGGACTATTGGCGAAGGAACCTGTCCTATCACAGGAAATACAAGTGCCCCTTTCATTATGAAAACTATACGGCAGTTTCAACCTCACTGAACACACCTGTCATGGATCTTTCATCTGGCAACTATCGGTTAACATTCAATCATTCGAATGGACAATGGACCGGTTATCCGGATGTGAATGAACTATATGTCGAAATTTCCACTGATGGCGGAGCCAACTGGCAACAAATTGCTTAATATGATTACGATATACCGGATTTCGTACCTGAAAATTTTAACTTAAACTCTTTTTCCCCCACCAGCACCTCGGTAATTCGCTTTCGTGCCATCAACCATTATGGCTTTTCCACAGTTTTGGATGATATTGCCGTTAGTGAAATTTTCGCCGTGGACGCTAAATTATTAACTGTGGATATAGATGATATTATTGTTACGGGCAACACCGATATTCCTGGAAATATAACGAATTTCGTAACTGCTACTATTTCCAGTATGGATATTAACTGGCAAGTGGATGGCGTGACCATCTATACTGAGCAAAAAACAGGGCTTAACATTGCTCCGAATGCACAGTATTCGTTTTCACACTCTGACCAGTGGAACGCCTCCCCTGGCATTCACACATTGAATGTTTGGGTATCCAATATCAATAATGCCGGCGATGACGGGAACACCTCAAATGATGCCATTGAAAAAACGGTTACCGTTGCGACCCAATCCGTTGCACGGTTGCCATTGTATGAAGAATTCACAAGTTCTACCTGTGGTCCTTGCGCCACCTTTAACATGAATTATTTTAATATGAATTTCCTAAATTCAAACGAAGGCGATTATGTTTTGGTCAAATATCAAATGAACTGGCCTGGAGCTGGCGACCCGTATTATACTGCGGAAGGCGGGGTTCGAAGAGGATATTATGGCATTAATGCTGCTCCAACATTGTTATTGGATACCAAAGAAGGCACTTTTTTCGGCACCTCTGCTTTACAATCTGCATTGAACAACGCCCTGACGGTACCTTCTTTTGTGGATATAGCCGCAGATTATACCGTTACCGGAAATTCAATAGAGGTAAACACAACTGTCACCCCTTATTTGGATGGTCCTTTTACCATGCAGATTGCAGTTTTGGAAGTAAGGACTACTCAAAACACTGGTGGAAATGGAGAAAACACGTTTGAACATGTGATGATGAAAATGTTGCCAAATGCGTACGGGACCACATTGAATTTCACTGCGGGAACACCAGAAACCAACACTTTCACCGCCGACCTTTCCAGCACAAATGTGGAAGAATTCGACGATTTGATGGTGGCGGTATTCATACAAAACAATGCTACCAAAAAAATAATGCAGGCTGGTTATGCCACGAACACCTTGGGTGTGAACGAGAACAATTTGTCGCAATTAACACTTTATCCAAATCCGTCGAATGGATCACTGCGAATTTCCACACAAGGGGAAGTAGCTGTTCAAATTAGTGACATTTTAGGGAAAGTAATGTTTTCACAAAATGATATTACGAGTGAAACCGTTATGAACGTTTCGAGTCTTAGCACAGGGGTTTATTTCGCAACAATTACCCAAGAAGGACAAAGTGAAACCATAAAAGTGATTATCAATTAGTAGTTGGAAAGATTTCCTTTTGCGAAAACCCGCTTTTAAAGTATAAAAACTTTCAAAGCGGGTTTTTATTTGTAGGTAGATTTTTATTGAAAATCCTCTCAAAAAAATAGTTAGAAGGAAGTAAACTGATTTAGAAAATCAGGAAACAGCTTTCAACTTACTGATGGTAGATTTGTTCAGGGCTTTTTCCACATAGGTTTTTGTAACCCGCAGTTCGGTAATATTCGAATCTGGAAGTTCGAACATTGCATCGGTCAAAACGGCCTCGCAGAGCGACCGTAAACCACGCGCGCCCAATTTGTATTCAATGGCCTTTTCGACGATATAATCCAAAGCTCCCTCGGTAATCTGAAATTTAATACCGTCCATCTCGAACAACTTTTCATATTGCTTGATGATGGCATTCTTAGGTTCTGTAAGAATTGCCCGCAAAGCGCCACGGTCCAATGGATCCATATAAGTCAAAACTGGAAGACGACCGATTATTTCCGGGATCAACCCATAATCTTTCAGGTCTTTGGGAATAATATATTTCAACAAATTGTCCTTCTCGAAAACCTCCTCGCTTTTGGAAGCCGCATATCCAACGGCTTGTAAGTTCAAGCGTTTGGTAATATTGCGTTCAATTCCATCGAAAGCACCTCCGGCAATAAATAAGATATTTTCTGTATCAACTTGAATAAATTTTTGATCCGGATGTTTTCGCCCACCTTTTGGCGGAACGTTTACAACGGTGCCCTCCAATAATTTCAACAAAGCTTGCTGAACACCTTCTCCCGAAACATCTCGGGTAATGGAGGGGTTATCGCTTTTTCGTGCTATTTTGTCAATTTCATCAATAAAAACAATTCCACGTTCAGCTTTTTCCAGATTGTAATCTGCTTCGGCCAATAGTTTGGTTAAGATGGTTTCCACATCTTCGCCAACATACCCAGCCTCCGTAAGTACTGTGGCATCGACGATTGCAAGCGGAACATTCAACATGCGCGCAATGGTTTTTGCGATCAAGGTTTTTCCGGTACCGGTCTGGCCCACCATGACGATATTGCTTTTTTGAATTTCAATAGAATCTTTGGTGTCGGGCTGTAAGAGACGTTTATAATGATTGTAAACTGCTACGGACATCACTTTTTTGGTCTGCTCCTGCCCGATTACATATTCGTCCAAGAAAGATTTGATAGCTTTCGGTTTCCGGAGCATCAATTCCGAACTAAGTTCCTGTTTTCCGTCCTGTTTCAGTTCCTCCAACACAATTCCATGTGCTTGCTCAATGCACCGATCACAAATATGTGCATCCAAGCCCGCAATCAATAAATTGGTTTCGGGTTTTTTTCTTCCGCAAAATGAGCATTCCAAGGTTTCTTTCGCCATTTCTTTCAAGGTTCATTCAAAATTTAAAGTTCAGGATTCATCGTTTAAGGTTATCCCCGATTAACCAATTAATCATTAATCATAAACATTAACCAATTAACCAATTAATCATTAATCATTAAACATTAATCATTTCCCGTCCCTTCTTAAAATCTCGTCTATCATTCCATATTCCTTGGCCTGTCCGGCCTTCATCCAGTAATCACGATCGCTATCGGTTTCGACTTTTTCGTAAGTTTGTCCGCTGTGTTTGGAAATAATTTGATATAATTCCTTCTTCAAGCTAATAATTTCACGCGCACTGATTTCAATATCACTGGCTTGGCCTTGCGCCCCTCCCATGGGTTGATGGATCATCACCCTCGAATGTGGCAAACCGCTGCGTTTTCCATTTTCACCGGCACACAACAAAACAGCTCCCATCGAGGCAGCCATTCCCGTACAAATAGTTGCAATATCCGGTTTAATGAATTGCATAGTGTCATAAATCCCAAGTCCTGCATAAACACTTCCGCCTGGGGAATTAATATAAATTTGAATATCTTTATTACTATCGGTACTTTCCAAAAACAACAATTGTGCTTGAACTATGTTCGCAATATTATCATTTATCGCTGTCCCCATGAAAATAATGCGGTCCATCATTAGACGAGAAAAAACGTCCATTGCAACAGCGTTCATTTGACGTTCTTCAATAATATTTGGGGTCATTGCTTGGGGCATCATACTAGAAACAATCTTTGAATAGTAATTGCTGTTTATTCCCCGATCTTGTATTGCAAATTTTTCAAATTCTTTTCCGAAATCCATATATTTTTAAAGCTTATAGTTTTCCTTTAAACAAAAAGGCGTTATCCCCATAATGGTTCAACGTCCTAAAGGTACGTATTAATTGCAAAAATAAATTAATTGTAAACTTCCTTAACAAAATCTTCGTAAGATATTTCCTTTTCTTTCAAGTTGGCGTTCTTCTTGAAGAATTCCAACAGCTTTTGGTTCATTATTTGTTCCGAAAGTTTTTTCACTTCTTCTTCGTTTGAAAGAATGCGCGCGGTAATGTCGTCAACTTCTTTCTCCGTGGGATTTAATTGTCCAAATTGTGCCATCTGTGACTTGATGCGATCGCCCGTCTGTTTTTTGATCTCGTCAAATTGAACTTGCAACTTGTTTTCTTCAATAATTTTTCCTTCTATCAACTGATAGCGCAAGCCTTTTTCGCTGTTTTTATATTCCTCTTGGGCTTCTTCTTCCGTCAATGGATTTTCACCCGTTTTTTGTATCCATTTCTGAAGAAATTCTTTCGGAAGTTCAAATTTGGTGTTTTCGATCATTGCTTCTGTCACATCGTTCAACAATTGTTGGTTGCTCTGTTGTTCAAATTGACCTTCAGATTCCGTTTTTATTTTATCCCGAAGTTCGGTAACATTTGTAATCGCATCTTTTCCGAAGAGTTTATCAAATAACTCTTGGTCCAAATCTGCGGGCTCTTGGATATTCACTTCTGAAATATCGAAACTGACTTCAACGTCCAATCCGTGGGCTTTATCATGATCTACTTTTAAATATTCCATCAAATCATGGTCTTCTTTGAACAATCCTTTTGTTTTCAAAGAAAGGTTTTCGCCTACTTTTTTACCGATGAATATGGACTGGTTTTCTTCAGCGATTTGGTCCACGGAAAAACTTGCGGTACTTTCAATACCTTCGGCTTCATTTTTGAATGTTCCGGTCAACATATCTTCTTTTCCAACTTCCGTTTTGGAAATCAGTTTTCCATATTGCTTCTGAATGGTTTTGATCTGGTTATCGATCATTTTATCATCGGCAATAATATGGTAATGCGTGATGGGTTTTTTCGTTTTCAGATCTACATCGAATTTTGGGGAAAGGCCCAATTCAAATTCGAAGGAATAATTTTCTTTTTCCCAATTGAAATCTTCTTGCTCTTTGGGAAGCGGATTTCCCAAAACATCCAATTTTTCCTCGGTCAAATATTTGTTCAAAGCATCTTGGAGCAATTTGTTCACTTCATCGACCAAAACAGCTTGTCCATATTGCCTTTTCACTAATCCCATGGGAACGTGACCTTTTCTAAAACCAGGAATGTTCGCAGTTTTTCGGTAATCCTTCAGAATTTTTTCAACCTTCTGGCTATAATCGTCTTTGGCGATATCTACCTTAACCACAGCGTTCAACTCATCAATGTTTTCTCTAGTAATATTCATTATGATCTAATAAAAATTGGTTTGCAAAAGTACGAAGTATTTCACTGTTCGCCAAGTTTTTAATAAAGGATTATGAGGAGTGAGTATGGGTGAATTTGTTAATTTGTAAATCAGTGAATGGGTGAATTAGTGAATGGGTGAATAACTCAATCAGTGAATTAGTGAATGGGTGAATCAGTGAATTAGTGAATTAGTGAATAACTCAATAACTGAATAACTGAATAACTCAATAACTGAATAACTGAATGGGTGAATGAGTCCGTGAATCTGCTATTCAAAGAGCTGCAGCAAAAATGGTGTTTTGATCATCCTCATTTTTATAGGCTCCTCATCCAATCAAAATAGTCGATTTCCCGCCAATTTCATAGTGCATTCTAACTTTTCCTTTCCCGCTCAAAACCTCAAATACCACTTGGCGTTTGAACGAACTGTCATCATCTTTTGTTGTTTTCATTTTAATCCTGATTTATGTTGACTTGTTAATATTCTTTTCTGCCAACCTATACCAAGCCGTGACAGTTTTAGATACCCTTACTCTTATAACTATACTTGACCTTCAAATCATAGGCTGATTAGCTTCATTGATTTTAATGGTAATATAAAGGTGTGTTTTCCTATTTTTTTATTAAATTTGGTGAATTAAATGGTTTTTCATCTTCCCAATTATGTCAAAAGCATGTAGTTCAGAAGTTTATAATCCCTGCGCAGAAGGGCTTTAACTATAAATTACACTATGATTTGATTTGCGTCAATGCAAAAAACAAATTATGCGCAAATTATGTATGTTTGATTTAAATTTTTTAGGCTCTATTCTAATATACGATTGATTTTTGTATATTAGCTAAAATACCTATAATGAAACCACGCGACGAAATCTTGCGGTTATTCAAAAGCCTTTCAGAAAAAGAGAAGCAAAAAGTGCTCAAGGAATTGAACGATGTA
>JBDNFD010000037.1:0-14700 GCA_041689995.1 Flavobacteriaceae bacterium
GAAAAACTAATAGAATCAATTGATATTGAATGGATTACTTGCAGGATAATAGCAAATATGGAAGATTTTGGTTTTCTAACAAATACGCATGATTTTAAATATCAAGCCGTTACGTAAAATTATGTTAGTGCGAAACTTGAGATAGTTATAATTTTAAAGATGGATACTGCGATCACGTACAAGCTTCTTAATATACAATTATAACTTGTTTGAAAAAGAATTTTTCATAATATTAAGTATTTAGTTCACCTACTCCCTTTCAGGGCTTTTCGGCTACCTCTCTCCCGATGCCTCGGGATTGTCGCACAACAAATATAAAGTCAAAAGAAAAGAAAAGAAAAATTTCATCAAAACCTATGGCTTTCGAACATTTACAATACGATTTAAACATAAAACGTTCTATTTGTGAAAAATATTTTATGGAAATACACGAATGCATCAAAGATTTCGTGAAGATAAGCATTTTTCGCAACCATGCAGAAAAACTCACTGAGCTGTTGGGAAGCCTTGGGGAACGGAAAGCAAAGCGGATTATCTATTGACGGGGATATGGATTTATTGGAAATCGAAAAATTTGACCAGATGATCATCATGAAACTATACAAGTTTATGGAAGAAAATAATCTTTGATCGCCAATATTCTTTTTTGATTGAACTTATAAAAGCTATTCATTGACACCAAAATTATTGCCCCTGCTTTCTATCGGATTTTGTAGGAACTTTCCTTTCTCTCTTCCCTCAAAAATACAAAACAAATTTTTCCGATTTTTCACCGAGATTTCCCCCAAAAATTGTCTTTTATAGTATATTTGTGAACCCAAACAAAAAATTGGAAAATATTCAATGAAAGATCTTCTTCAACGCTATGAGAACAAGCAGCCCGAAATAATATTTAACTGGAAAGACCCCGAAACCGAAGCTGAAGGTTGGACGGTCATCAACTCTTTAAGGGGCGGAGCTGCTGGCGGCGGAACCCGAATGCGTGAAGGACTTGACATGAACGAGGTTTTGTCGTTGGCAAAAACCATGGAAGTGAAATTCACCGTTTCCGGACCGGCAATCGGAGGCGCAAAATCAGGCATTAATTTCAACCCAAAAGATCCACGAAAAAAAGGCGTTTTGGAACGTTGGTTCAAAGCAGTTTCGCCTTTGTTGAAAAATTATTACGGCACCGGCGGCGATATGAACGTGGACGAAAGCCTTGAAGTAATTCCCATCACAGAAAATTATGGTATCTGGCATCCACAAGAAGGTGTTTTTACCGGCCATTTTCAGCCCACGGAAGGAGAAAAAATCAACCGGATTGGCCAATTGCGCCACGGCGTGATAAAAGTAATTGAAAGCGTAGACTATTCCCCCGATGTTTCCCATAAATTTTCCGTGGCAGATATGATCACCGGATTTGGTGTTGCTCAAGCCGTTCGCCATTATTACGATATTTACGGGGGAAACATTCAGGGAAAACGCGCCGTAGTTCAAGGTTTTGGAAATGTGGGCTCCGCAGCGGCTTATTATTTGGCACAAATGGGCGCAAAAATAGTGGGCCTCATCGACCGTGATGGAGGTTTGATAAAAGAGGAAGGTTTTTCATTTGAGGAAATAAAAGAATTGTTTCTCAAGAAAACAGGAAATACCCTTGCCGCTAAAAATTTGATCCCTTTTGACGAAATAAACGAAAAAATTTGGAAATTGGATGCTGAAATTTTTGCGCCATGTGCTGCTTCCCGATTGATTGCAAAAGATCAAATTGCAACAATGATCAACAATAAGTTGGAAGTCGTTTCCTGTGGGGCAAACGTTCCATTTGCAGATAAGGAAATCTTTTTCGGGCCCATTATGGAGCAAACCGATGAACGCATCAGCTTGATCCCAGATTTTATTTCGAATTGCGGAATGGCTCGGGTTTTTGCCTATTTTATGGAAGGAAGGGTGGAAATGACCGACGAAGCAATTTTCGACGATGTTTCCAACACCATCCGAAAAGCTATTCAAAATGCATATGACCGAAATAATTCTAAAAATAATATCAGTAAAACAGCTTTTGAAATCGCACTGAAACAACTTGTTTAACCGCATAAATATGCTGGAATATCTTCTAAGAATCCTTTATAATTTTAAAATTTTTATTTAAACTTTCAATCTCGAACCTGGAATCTCGATCGCTATGGAAATTGTAATCATCCTTATATTCATACTTGGTTATTTGACCATCACTGCAGAACATCCTTTAAATCTGGACAAAACGGTGCCAGCATTAATCATGGCCGCAGTTATGTGGGGATTGTTGGCCGTTGGATTTCAAGAAGGCTGGTTTAGTGTTGTTAGTGGCGAAGGAACAGTTTTTAATTTTTTAAGTGGGGGCGAAGTCGCTCAAGAAGGTTTTGAGGCAACACTTTTGCATCACTTTGGAAAAACCGCGGAGATATTGGTCTTTCTAATTGGCGCGATGACCATTGTTGAAATTATTGATTTGCACCAAGGCTTTGAAGTAATTAAAGCATGGATCACTACCACCAATAAACGTAAATTGTTATGGATTATAGGTGTGATCGGCTTTTTTCTTTCCGCCGTGATCGATAACCTGACCGGCACCATTGTATTGATAACCGTCATACGAAAACTGATTCCCGAAAGACAAGATCGAATTTGGTATGCTTCTTTAATCATTATCGCTGCAAATGCCGGTGGCACCTGGTCTCCGATTGGTGATGTGACCACCACCATGTTATGGATTGCGAACAAAATTACATCCATGAACTTGATTTCACAAATTATTATTCCCGCATTAGTTTGTTTTATAGTTCCCTTCGGCATTGCTTCATTTATGCCCATATTTAAAGGAAATATTTCCTCGGCAATCATAAAGAAGGAAAATGCAAATGAACTCTTGAGCAGTCGAACAATGCTTTTCTTGGGAATCGCCTGCATCCTTTCCGTGCCGATCACCAAAACTTTTTTGCATCTACCGCCATATTTGGGAATGATGTTAGCACTCGGTGTGGTATGGCTCGTATCGGAATACATTCATCCTGAAGAAGATTTTACTGAAGAAAAAAAACATCGTTATTCCGCCCCGAACGCTCTTTCGCGAATCGAATTGTCCAGTATTTTATTTTTCCTCGGAATTTTAATGGCCGTTGCTGCTTTGGAGGCCATGGTTTTCGGAACAATTAATGGCGAAACCGTGGGTTCTTTGCGCTATTTGGCCGAAGTATTACAAAACACCTTTCCAAATCAAGATATTGTGGTGATGATCCTCGGATTAGTTTCCGCAGTGATCGATAACGTGCCGCTGGTAGCTGCTTCAATGGGAATGTATGACATGTCGGTATATCCAGTCGATTCATTTTTGTGGCATTTTATCGCTTATTCCGCTGGAACGGGAGGAAGCATGCTGATCATTGGTTCTGCTGCAGGAGTTGCCGCCATGGGAATGGAAAGAATAGATTTTATTTGGTACCTCAAACATATTTCCTGGCTTGCCTTGATAGGCTTTTTGTCTGGGGCGGGTACTTTTTTATTCATAAAACATTTTCTTTGATCTGATAAAAACAAAATTCAATGAAACGAATATAAAGAGGGACAACCCCAAAATATTCCACAATTAAAAACCGCTTAAACCGTTAACTACAAAACAACCTCAACTATATGCTATCACTCTTTCAACAAGACAGTCTTGCCTTAGCTGCCGGAAATCTAGATCCTTTGCTTCAGGAAGAAAAAACACTTTCCCTCTGGAACCTATTTTTCGAAAGTGGCCTTGCCGGTACAATCATCAATATCGTTCTTGCTGTCCTGCTTTTCATTGCTCTTTATATTTATTTTGAAAGGTGGTTCGCCATAAAAGAAGCTTCAAAAACCGACAAAAATTTCATGTTGCAAATTCGGGACAACGTGGTCAATGGAAATATTGAAGCGGCAAAAATACGCTGCACCCAAGATAATTCGCCCATTTCGCGATTGACGGCCAAAGGAATTTCCATGATCGGAAGTCCGTTGGAAGATATTAATACGGCCATCGAAAACGCGGGGCGTTTAGAGGTTTACAAGCTTGAAAATAATGTGAGCACTTTAGCCACAATTTCCGGGGCTGCGCCGATGTTGGGATTTTTGGGAACCGTAATTGGTATGGTGATTGCATTCCACGAACTGGCTGTTAGCGGCGGACAAGCAGAGATGGGACTTTTGGCACAGGGAATTTATACCGCCATGACCACTACGGTAGCCGGGTTAATTGTGGGAATTGTAGCCTATATCTGTTATAATCATTTGGTAGCCAAAACGGACAAAGTTGTTCATCAAATGGAGGCAAATACAGTAGATTTTCTAGATCTTTTAAACGAGCCAGCCTAATATGAATTTAAAAGGTAGAAATAAAATAAGCGCTACGTTCAGCATGGCTTCCATGACGGATATCGTCTTTTTATTGCTGATATTCTTCATGCTCACTTCGCCCGCAATCACTCCCGAAGCATTGGATCTTATACTTCCGAAGGCCAGCGGCAAGACAACCAATGTGCAGAACGTTTCGGTTTCCATTACCAAAAATATGGAAGTATATGTCGATTCTAAAAAAGTAAATTTCAATAGTCTGGAAAGTATTTTAAAATCAAAATTAGCTGGCATTGAAAATGCGACGATCATTTTGAGAGCTGAACGCAGCGTGCCGCTCGAAAAAGTGGTGAGTGTTATGGACATCGCCAATCGCAATAAATTCAAAATGGTTTTGGCGGTGAAACCAAAATAAACTATATATTCGAATAAATTCGAAGCACACTCAAATTCAACAATTTAACACAACTACTATTCACTAGTTTCTTGGAAAATGGCAATCTTTAAATCCAAACACGAAAAAAAATCGATGACGATCACGGTCGCATTGTATGTTATTTTGTTGTTGATCCTGTTTTTGTTTGGATTCAACTATTTAGATCCGCCACTGGAAAAAGGAATTGCGATAAATTTCGGAACTTCCGCAGTTGGTTCTGGAGACCAAAATTCAACAGAAACCGTGAAAACCGCCCCTGCAGAAGTTACGCCTCCGCCGGAACCCATTAAAGAAACTTCTATAAATTCGGAAGAAGTCATTACCCAAGAAACCGAGGAAGCACCGATCATTGAAAAAAAGAAAGAAGTAAAACCCACTCCCGAAGTCGAAAAACCAATAAAAAAAACAGAACCCAAACCAGACAAAGAAACGTCCAAGGCATTGGAAAACCTCATCAACGGTTCAGAAAAAGATGGCATCGGCACAAAAGGCGACGGAAATGACAAACAAGGCGGCAACAAAGGAGATCCGGATGGCACTTTGGATGCACAATCCTATTATGGAAGTGGAAAAGGATTGGATGGTGATGGCAATTATCGGTTAGGTGGAAGAAAAGCTCTAAACAAACAAACTTTTGTCCAAGATTGCAACCAAGCGGGGATTGTGGTGGTAAGAATAGAAGTTGATCGGCAAGGGAATGTCACCCGCGCTATTCCTGGAGTAAAAGGAACAACCAACTCTGATCCCTGTCTTACGGGGCCGGCAAAACGTGCCGCCCTGGCCACAAAATTCAATAGTGATTCTGATGCACCCATCAAGCAAATAGGAACTATTATTTACGAATTCAAACTATCCGAATGACCTATAGCGAGACCTTGGAATGGATGTTTGAGCAATTGCCAATGTATCAACGACAAGGGAAATCTGCATTTAAAAAGAATCTTACCAACATCCAATTATTTGCAAAAAAGCTGGGAAATCCGCAGGATAAATTCAAAAGTATCCATGTTGCCGGCACCAATGGGAAAGGTTCGGTTAGCCATATGCTCGCATCGGTTTTTCAGGAAGCCGGCTACAAAACTGGTTTATACACCTCGCCTCATCTAAAGGATTTTCGGGAACGTATCAAGATAAATGGGGAAAAAATATCACAAAAAGCCGTCATCCAATTTATTGCGGAACAAAAAGAATTTTTGGAAGAACACCGACTTTCATTTTTCGAAATGACGGTGGGAATGTGTTTCGATTATTTTGCGAAAGTAGAAGTTGATATCGCAATAATAGAAGTAGGTCTCGGCGGAAGATTGGATTCCACGAATATTATTTCCCCTGAAATTTCGATCATAACAAATATCGGAAAAGATCACACTCAGTTTTTAGGAAATACCCTTGCAGAAATCGCAGGTGAAAAAGCCGGAATTATCAAATTTAAAACCCCGGTAGTTATTGGCGAAACCCATCCGGAAATTTCGCCTATTTTTGAAAAAATAGCTACTGAAAAGCAGGCTCCGATTTACTTTGCAGAAACAGAAAACTTTCCAGAATACAGTTCTGATTTGAAGGGAAACTACCAACAAAAAAACAAACAAACCCTTCTCCAAACCATTACAATTGCACGCAGAATGGGATGGGACATTTCTGAAAAGAATTTATTCGAAGGTTTGAATAAGGTTGTGAAAAACACCAATTTGCGTGGCAGATGGGAAACTTTGCGCGAAAAAGACCCGAAAATAATCTGTGACACCGCACATAATCAAGAAGGTTTAAAATATGTTCTGCAACAACTTTCCCAAGAAAAATATTCAAATTTACATATTGTTATGGGAGTTGTAAATGACAAAAAATTAGCGAGCATTTTGCCTCTTTTTCCTACAAATGCCCAGTATTATTTTTGTTCACCCAATATTCCCAGAGGTTTAAATGCGGAATTACTAAGGCAAGAAGCAATCGCTTTTAAACTAAGAGGAGCGTGTTATTCTTCTGTTTCAGCAGCCTATTCTGCTGCACTCAAAAATGCCGGAAAGCACGATTTAATATTTATTGGTGGCAGCACATTTACGGTGGCAGAAATAATCTGATTTTTTTGTAAAATATTTTGTAAAGTTGGAATTTAGCGTATATTTGCAGCCTCATTATACGGGAAGGGCAATTAGCTCAGCTGGTTCAGAGCACCTCGTTTACACCGAGGGGGTCGGGGGTTCGAACCCCTCATTGCCCACAAAATCGAAACCCAATTGTTTTAAAGAACATTGGGTTTTTTGATTTTAATCCAAGAATATTTTTAAATTTGAACTTTCAATTTTTTCCCAAAGTAGGGCGATTAGCTCAGTTGGTTCAGAGCACTACCTCGACAAGGTAGGGGTCGCTGGTTCGAGCCCAGTATCGCCCACATATTCCCGCCTTTGCGGGAATTTTCTTTTTATATAGAAGCAGTACAACTTTTTGGAGAATGAATTCCCTATTTCCCCCAAGAAGCAGGAATTCCTTTTAAAGGTTTTCCAGCACCCTTTCGAGCTTCATTCCGCGCGAACCTTTGATTAGAATAAATGAATTTAAAATTGGGTTGCTTATTAAATATTGATTTAAACCTTCGAAATGGGCGAAACGTTTTAAAATAGCCGGACCTCCGGTTGTTCTAAAGAAATTGTTTCCACATAAAAAAACCTTATTAATACCCAAAGATTCGATATTTTGAATTACAAGTTGGTGTTCGCGGGCAGAATCTTCCCCTACTTCGAACATATCGCCCAAAATAAGCACTTTTTGCTTTTTGGTTTTTAATGATGCAAAACTTTCCAATGCGGCAGCCATACTCGTAGGATTGGCATTATATGCGTCGAGAAGAATTTGATTTCCATTTTTTTCGATCATCTGTGAGCGATTATTATTTGGCGAATATCCTTCCACAGCTTTCTTTATCGCTAAGGGTTTCACGCTGAAATAAGAGCCGATTCCCACTGCCGCAGCGATATTTTTAGCATTGTATTTCCCTATTAATTGACTTTTAATAAGGATTTCTCCAATAGACATTTCAACAAAAGGATTGGCTTCCAAAAATTCTATTCGCTGATCAGAATCCTTATTTTCACCAAAAGAATAACTTGTCGCACCCCTGCTTTGTCGGATTTGCAAAGCATCATCTGAATTCATAAAAATGGTTTTTTCGTGGTTCTTCAAGAAATCATATAATTCACTTTTCGCTTTAATAACCCCTGCTATACCCCCAAAACCTTCGAGATGTGCCTTTCCAAAATTTGTGATAAATCCATAATCCGGCTCCGCTATTTCACAAAGCAAAGCAATTTCGCCCGCATGATTTGCACCCATTTCCACTAGCCCAATTTCTGTGTTTTTCGTCATGGAAAGCAGTGTCAAGGGCACGCCGATATGATTGTTGAAATTCCCTTGTGTCGCCGTTGTTTTAAACTTCTCGGAAAGCACAGCATTTATCAATTCTTTAGTAGTGGTTTTCCCATTGCTTCCCGTTAAACCAATAATTGGAACCTTCAGGTATTTCCTATGAAAATTCGCAAGCTCTTGCAAAGTTTGCAACACATCAGCAACTGGAATAAAATTAATATGAGGTTCAACAACTTTTTCAACCACCGCAAATGCAGCCCCATTCTCAAGTGCCTGAGTGGCAAATTTATTTCCATCGAAGTTTTCACCCTTTAATGCAAAAAAAATTGAGCCTTTTCCTATTTTTCGGGTATCGGTTGATATCCCATTGCTTTCAAGAAAGAGTTGATGTATTTCGGCCGTTTTCATTCAATAAAGCTATCAAAAAAGCCCTTAAAAAAAGGGCTTTATATCATACTGTTTTTTTGACTTAATTTCGTGCGGTATTCCCTCTTGTATTTGCGGAACTACCTACACGTGACATAGCGCACCTAAAACCAATATAATTTGTCGCTCTGTCCTGAGGGAAAAACCTTCTAGTTCCAGGATCCAACCAATATGCATTATCCTTCCAAGAACCCCCTTTATAAACGCGAACATCATTATCTATCAATGTGGTACGACCATTATCTTGATCATATTGGCGAATCATTTTTCCGGTGCTGTCCACCTGAACTTGTGGCCGGGGGGAATTATACATACGTTGTGTACCTGTAAGTTCATTTTCGTAATAATACCTAGAAGATTCCTTGTCGCCATCCCTAAAATCGCGGTTATCGCTTGTGGAAAATTGTGTTCTCAAATAAGTTTCGTTCTCATCTACGGGAATTTGTTCTATTTCTCCAGGTAAAACCCTTGCCACCAAACTACCATTGGGCAGAGTGTCAAACACCATAGTTTCCGGGGTTACAATTTTTACCGTACCATCCTCATTGAGCGCATATTTTTCATACACATTTCCACGATAATAATTGAAATCATTAAATTGATCATCTACAATGGGTCGATATACATCGGCTACCCATTCCGCCACGTTTCCAGCCATATCGTACAAGCCAAAAGCATTTGGTGGATAGGATTTGATTTCATTGGTAATGGCGGCTCCATCAACGCTCCAACCTGCTATCCCGCCATAATCACCATCACCCAATTTGAAATTCGCAAGCAGATCTCCTTTCTGACCTTTTTTTCCTGACCGGAGATATTGACCATCCCAAGGATATTTTTTTCTACCTCTGTAGGCATTATATTCACGATTGCTAACCATTGCCAAAGCGGCATATTCCCATTCCACTTCGGTTGGAAGCCTATAACCTGGAAGAAGTACACCATCTTTTCTTTGAATATATGATCCAGTGCTGTCTGCACCTTTTTTTGAGGCCATACGTTGTGAAGTACTTCCACCTCTGATCAAGGAATCATTTCCGCCCAAAGTCATTGTTGGAGCGTTCAAATAAGTTGAGGTACTGAAAGTTTGATCCGCTTTAATCTTCGATTTAACATCTTTGGCAACATATCCTTGCTCCTCCAAGAGCCGCAAATTAACTTGATCGGTCCGCCATTGGCTGTATTCGGTTGCTTGAATCCAACTTACACCAACCACCGGATAATCTTGATAGGAAGGATGACGCAAATAATTGTTTGTTAAAGGTTCGTTGTAACCAAGCCGGTTGGCCCAAACCAACGTATCTGGCACAGCACCTTGATAAATAGCGGAATAACGCTTTTCCGAAGGAGGATATACATCTTTCAAATAATCCAGATATTCGAGGTACATCAAATTGGTGACCTCGGTTTCATCCATATAAAAGGATTGGACATGTTGCTGGGTTGGAGTATTGTTCCAATCGTGCATCACATCATCTTCTACACGCCCCATCGTGAATGTTCCTCCATCAATAAACACCAAGCCGGGTCCAGCTTCTTGGCCTTTGTAATTGGTTTTGTACTGATCATCGATGTCCCAACCAGTACCACGGGAAACTCCATCGTAGTTACGCGAATTGTTACAACCGACAACAGCTAAGGCCGCCACCACGGCAGAAAAGGATTTTAAGGCAATTTTAACTCTCATATCCGCAATTTAGTTTTGTGAAATTTGGGTTCGCAATATAGCAATTAACTCGAACTTCCCACGTTTATTTTTAAAATTTAGCAGTTAACCCGCACCGGGTTTTCAATTCATTAACGGCTGCCGCTTAAAAATAGTATTTTCAAAAAAGGAAATAATTACTTTTGCGACATTTCCATACTATAAATCCCAATGAAACGTTAACCTCGTAATGAAAACACAACTTGCTATTTTATTTTTGCTCGTCACGGTAATTGGTCGTGCACAACAAAAAAAATTCAACATTCTGTGGTTCGATCAAAAGGAAATATCCGGGGTGGAAAATTTCTCCTTGATCGTTCCGGGTTTTGATGACAGCCAGTTCGAATTCGATTACGAAAATAGAATTATTTTTTATACAACCCAGTGGAAAACCCAAAATTATATTTCCGGGGGCGAACTACAAGGAATCACTTTTCAACCCATTTCTGAAAGCCTTTTAAAAAATATTGATCTAAAAAAAATTCCAACGAAAGTCGAATTTAAACTTTCCACTGAGCGCGGCCGCAACCAATTGTATACCGTTTTAAGGCTGAGCCCGATAATAAAAGATCAGGGGGTTTATAAAAAAATCACCTCTTTTACCATTTCCTACGCAGCATCGGCCGGAAGACCTTTTGAACAATACTCTGCTCCCCCCATCACTAATTCTATTTTTTCCAGTGGTCAGTGGTTTCGCTTTTATGTTGAAAAAACGGGGGTTTATAAACTAACAAAAGGCTTTTTGCAAAATTTGGGCATGAATGTTTCAAACATCGATCCGAGCAAATTAAAAATATATGGTCATGGCGGCGAAATGTTGCCGCTGTTGAACAGTGCAAACCACAATTACGATCCGCCACAATCCTCCATACAGGTAGTCGATGGGAACGATGGAAGTTTTGACAACTCAGATTATATTTTATTTTACGGAAAAGGAACAACTGGTTATAACGAAGAAAGCAAAACGAATATTAATTTATATGCAGAACGCTCCTACTATTATATCACTGCCGATGGCGGGAACGGTTTACGGATTTTTCCATTTACGCAACCGACGGGAACTGCCACGACCACAATTGATTCCTATGACGATTACCAGTTTTCCGAAGTGGATGAATATAGTTTGGTGAAAGTGGGAAGACGTTGGTTTGGCGATCGCTTCGACATACAAAATCAGCGCAGTTACGAATTTGATTTTAAAAATATCGTTCCGGGAGAGCCAATGACCGTAAAAGTGCTGGCCGCAGCTGCAGCTGAAGTTCAGACTTCCATGGAAGTAACGGTGAACGGCGGAAATATCGGCGCCATGACTTTTCCAAAAATCACCGATAATCAATATGCTTTTGGCAATGTTGTAACACAAAATGTTCCGGCGACTTCTGAAACCGTCACGGTAGATTTGACATACAACAACGGCGGCGCTCCATCGAGTGTGGGATATTTGGATTACATCAGTATAGAAGCAAAAAGAAAGTTGATCGGTGGCGACAAACAATTTGATTTTCGTTTGAATGAAGCCGCAACTTTATCTGGAATAGGCAAATATTTTCTTCAAAATACCACGAATATTTCTCAAATCTGGGATGTGACCAATCCTGGCAATATCACAACGCTTTCCAATTCCAGCAATAGTGCTTCCATTTCTTTCAAAGCGGCGTTGGGCCAAGCTCGCGAATATGTCGCAGTTTCCCCTTCCGATTATTATTTCCCGCAAACCGATGGGAGCACGCAAGTTCAAAATCAAAATTTAAAAGGACGCATTTTCGAAAATGCACAAGGCGATTTCGAGGACATTGATTATCTGATCATTACCAATTCCACCTTGGCTCAACAAGCAAACCGATTGGCTCAATATCGGCGTCAAAATTATGGGTTGAATGTAAAAGTGGTTTTATTGGAAACGATTTATCAGGAATTCAGTTCAGGAAAACAAGACATCGTAGCGATCCGGAATTTCGTGAAATATGTCTATGATAATGCTTCCACAAATAACCAGCGTATAAAATACCTGTGTTTGTTCGGTGATGCTTCGGTGGATTATAAAAACCGACTTCCGGGCAATAATAATATGGTGCCGACCTATGAAAGTTACAACAGTTTTCGAATTGGAGAAACCTCCTTCCCATCCGATGATTTTTATGGGATGATGGATCCTTCCGAGGGAACAATGGTCATTACCGATAAAGTGGACATTGCTTTGGGCAGAATTATTGCCGACACACCTCAGTTGGCAAAAACGCTTGTGGATAAAATCATCGATTACGAGAAAAAAGAATCCTACGGCAGCTGGCGCAATAATTTTGTCTTAATTGCCGATGACGCTGATGAAAGCGGTGCCGGAGGTTTTGGCCTTCAGGTCAATCTAAATCAATTGGGCGATGAAATCTCGGCAGATGTTCCTTTCATTAATGTTTATAAAATTCTTAGCGATGCTTATCAGCAAGTTTCTTCTTCCGGGGGTGAACGCTATCCACAAGTGAACGAAGATATTTCCGAAGCTATCGAAGTTGGGACCTCGGTTATAAATTATTTGGGGCATGGCGGGGAAGAAGGGCTCGCCCAAGAAAGAATTCTTATGAATGCAGACATTGAAAGTTGGACAAACGTAAATAAATACAGTGTATTTGTAATTATCACCTGTGAATTCACAAAATTCGACAATCCGCTTCGTCCCACAGGAGGAGAAAATATTTTGTGGCAAAAAAATGCCGGTGCTGTTGCATCAATTGCCACGGTGCGTTCCATCAGTGTTTCCGGTGGCACCAACTTCAATTTGGCCCTTCCCGAATACTTGTTCAATAATGACGATTCGGTGGCAGAAGCCTTACGAAAAGCAAAAAACAATATCGGTGGTCCCAGCAGGCGCGTCATTTTCTTTTTTGGCGATCCGGCAATGAAACTCGCTCTTCCCAAACCAAAAATTAGTTTGACCGCGATAAATGGAATTCCAGTTACACAAAGCATGGACACATTGGAAGCACTTGATCATGTGGTAATAGCTGGGAAAGTCACCACACCTAGCGGAGCATTGCTTTCCAATTACAACGGAATTCTTTCTACCACTATTTTTGATAAACGCATCGATCGGCAGACGCTTAATAATAATGGACAGGGGGTTTTCGAATTTACAACCTTGGGGGAAATTATTTTTCGCGGAAAAGCATCCGTAACGAACGGCCTCTTTGAATTCGATTTTGTCGTTCCAAAAGATATCAGCATTCCCGTGGGAACTGGGCGAATCGGTTTTTACTCGGAAAAAAATCAAGAATTGGAAGATCAAACCGGGTACAATAATGAAATTTTAGTGGGCGGAATAAATGAAGACGCACCTGAAGATAATATTGGACCAGAAATAAAATTATATATGAACGATGAAAATTTTGTTTCGGGCGGAGTTACGAATGAATCTCCTTTTTTGTTGGTAAAATTGGCCGACAAAAACGGTGTCAACACCGCAAGCGGAATCGGCCATGATCTTGTGGCGATTATAGATGGCGACGAAACAAATCCATATGTGGTGAACGATTATTATGAAACAGAAATAGATGACTATACGCAGGGAACGGTTTTTTACAAATTGCGCGATTTGGATATCGGCATACACACGCTCACATTCAAGGCTTGGGATGTCTATAACAATTCCGCAACGGCAGAAATTCAATTTGTGGTGGCCGGGGACGATGATCTGAAAATTACCCATGTACTGAACTATCCAAACCCGTTTCACAATTACACAGAATTTTGGTTCAATCATAATAGGCCATATGAACCCTTGCAAGTGCAAGTTCAGGTATTCACCGTAACGGGAAAAGTCGTTTGGACCAAAAACCAGATCATCACCACTAATGGCTTTTTATCAAGGGAAATTTCTTGGAACGGAAAAGACGATTTCGGCGATTCGATCGGAAAAGGAGTATACATTTATAAGCTTACGGTGAAATCTACGTTAACCAATGACAAAGTGGAGAAATTTGAAAAACTCGTCATCTTATAAAATCGAATAAAAACATATATTTGCAAACTTAAATAGAACTATGAGAAAATTAGCACCCTATATATTGGCTACCGCATTCATACTTGGAAGCAAAATGCACGCACAAGAATCACAGCGAACCATCACAACCGCCGTTCCTTTTCTGTTGATTTCTGGCGATGCCCGAGCCTCTGGATTAGGTGACCAAGGTGTTGCCACTCCGGCCGATGCTTTCTCCCAACAATGGAACCCGGCGAAATATGTTTTTTCAATCGACAAACAAGGGGTTGCACTTTCATACACACCTTATTTACGCGAATTGGTAGCCGATATGAATTTGGGCTCACTTACTTATTATAACCGCATCAACGAACGCAGTGCTTTTGCCGGAAGTTTGCGATATTTTAGCTTAGGTTCCATTTATCTTCGAGAAACCCCACAGGATGTGCCCCGGGAAGTAAAACCCAA
>JBDNFD010000038.1:0-32313 GCA_041689995.1 Flavobacteriaceae bacterium
ACTATTAATATTCCCGAAGAAATCGAAAATGAGATACCTGAATAAAATAGTTTTTATCAATAGTTCATCGGTAAAATATGCCGAAATGGAATTAGATGGAAATGTCCATTTAATTGGTACGCAAGGTGTTGGAAAAAGTACGCTACTTCGAGCTATATTGTTTTTTTACAATGCCAACAAAACTAAGCTCGGAATTCCAAGAGAAAAAAAAGGATTTGATGAGTATTATTTTGAATATCAGAACTCATATATTATTTATGAAATAATAAAAGACAATGTTCCTTTCTGTGTATTGGCCTACAAAGTAAATGGAAAAGTTGCTTTCAGATTTTTCAACTCTGGATACAAAAAAGAAACTTTCGTCGATGCCAACAATAGAGCTTTCGAAAGTTGGGATAAAATTCGAAATGCTTTTGGAAAAGAAATTCATTACACCTCTTTGATTTCGAGTTATGAAGATTTTCGGAGAATAATTTATGGAGACAACAAAGGCCTAAAAGCCGATTTTAGGAAATATGCTTTAATTGAAAGTAAGCAATACCAAAACATACCCAGAACAATACAAAACGTATTTCTAAATTCCAATTTAGAAGCAAAATTCATTAAGGACACCATTATAAACTCTTTAAGTGAAGATGAATTTACTATAGATATAGAAAACTATTCAAAAAGCCATTTAAGGGATTTTGAAACCCAAATAAACGACATTAAAATATGGTTTAAGAAAAATAAAAAAGGTAAAATAATTGTCCGGAACCAAGCTGACAAGGTTATTGACAGTTACCGAATTTTCAATTATCTAAAACGAGAGAAAAAAGAGTTAGCCCACAATTTAGGTTATAGGATGGATTTTATAGAAAGAGAAAAACCATTGTTATCATCAAATTTTTCTCAGGAAGACAACGTCCTAACTTTACTTTATAAAAAGAAAGAAAATCTAAAAAATCTTCATTTAAAAAGAGAGCAAAAAATAATTTCAGATATTGATTATCTCAAGAAGGAATTAGCGAAGGCAATTGAAAAACAAACGGAATACGAAAATCAAAACATTATTGATTTAATTCAGAAAGTTTCTCAAAAAAACACTTTAATTGGAGAACAGAAAACTTTAGAAGCCGAAGAAAATCTTCTCAAATCGGCATTTGGGCAAATCAGTCAAAAATATGAAGCGTTAATTAAACAAGTTGAAATTCAAAAGCAGGAATTTGCAAATACTCAAACCGCGGAAATCAATAACATTAAGAGTGACTTTGGTGATAACAAAGCTTCAATTATCGAAACATATCAAAACCTGATAATTCAAATTAAAGAAGACAATAAAGAAGATAAAGTAAAAGCTTTCAATGAATTGGATGTTATTATAGACGAAGAAAATCGCATTAAAAGAAACAAATCAGAATTAAAACACCAAACCCTTTTTACTGCCGAAATAGAGAAATGTCGGGAAGACAAGAAAGTGTTTGACAATAACATTTCAAGCTCAAAAAGCATCATTCTTAACGCAACAAATCAGACAACAACAACTCGTAAAGAGTGGGAGCTGGAAACAACAGAAGTTGAAAGAGTTAGTGACATTTCTGTTGAAAATGAAAAAGACAAGCGTCAAAAATTTGTTGATAAAATTCAGTCTATTGAAAACAAAATTCAACAAAGTAAATCCTCTCTTTATGGTTGGTTAAATGACACAATTCCCAACTGGGAAAACACCATCGGAAAAGTTGTTGACGAAGACAATGTGCTATTCAACTCAGACCTAAATCCAAAGTTAATTGATGGCAAAGCCACTACTCTTTTTGGAGTGGAATTGAATTTGAATACTATCGAAAGTCGCGTTAAAACAGTAAAAGAATATCATCTAGAAATTGAGGAATACAAAAACAGCATTACCAACATTGAAAAAACAATCAGGGAACTTAATGAAGATAAAGATGCCAGCTTGCAAAAGCTTAAAATCAAGTTCAAGAAAAAATTGAATAAATTTAAGGAAGCTATTGCAGAAAATGAATATACAATAATTCAAAATAAAGAAAAGTTAAAGAAAAACAAAGTAGAATTGGACGAATGGATTTCAAAAGCCAAATTGGAAAAGGACACTATTTCACAAAAGCTGGAAAATGAATTGGGTGAAATTGCTTCCAATAAACTAAAGGCTCAGGATAATCTTGAAAACATCAAAAAAGGAATCAAGCGGAAAATAACTTTAAAAGAAACTGAGAGAACAAAAGAAATAACAACTTCAGAAAATATAATGAACGTGAAGGTTGCTGAAATAAACAACTCTATTTCTGACAATAAAAAACAATCTGACGACCGCATTATCGAGCTAAAAAAAGAGCAAATATCAGAACTCGATAACAAAGGTGCTGATACAAAAAGACTTAATATTATTGATGTTAGATTAGCTGAAATTGAAAAATCTTTGGATTTTATTACTGACAACGAACGTACGGTTTTCGAATATGAAAAGGATAAAAGAGAGCTTTTTGATAAAGTTCCTGAAATGAAAGCGGACAAAGTAAGTTTAGAAAAAAAGCAAATTGCTATAGTCGATGAACATAAAATTGAAATAAAGAATTTAGGCAAGAAATATTTTGGTCAAAAAGTGGTCGTTGATAACATTCAATTAAAAATAACCGAGTTTGAAGCGGATGAAAATAAGTTTATAGAGTTTCAAAAATCTGAAACTTTTGCTAGTGTTCAAGTTTACTTCTCTGACGCAATTAAAGATGACAAAGACCCAAAAACTGCCATTTCAATTATATCAGAAATAAACGATAAGCATTACAAAGGAATTGAAACATTCAAAGATTTACAACAAGCTACAAATACCTTTAATGGCAACTTTAACGAAAATAATATCTTTAGCTTTAAGGTGAAACTAAATGATGATATTGACTTTTTAAACTTTGCTTCCGACCTCAAAGAATTTATTGAAGAAGACAAAATAAATGAATTTGAAAAACGAGTTAATGACCGCTTTGCAAATATTATCAGGTTAATAGGTCGAGAAACCACAGAACTTAATTCTAAGAAAGGAGATATTGAAAAAATTATCAAAAAAATCAATGATGATTTTGTAAGCAAGAACTTTGTGGAAGCCATTAAAGAAATGGAGATGCGAACCTTGGAAAGTTCCAATCCAATAGTCAAATTGTTAATTAAGATTCAGGAATTCAATGATGAAAATAGCTTGGTTTTAGGCGAGACAAATTTATTCACTTCCCCAGAAAGCAACTTGAAAAATTCAAAAGCTGTAGATTTATTAAAAGAATTGGTAAAAGCCATCGAAAAGTATAAAAACTCAACACTCACACTATCAGAATCTTTTGATTTACAATTTAGAATTGTAGAAAACGACAATGATTCTGGTTGGGTAGAAAAGCTTTCAAATGTCGGTAGCGAAGGAACAGATGTCTTGGTAAAAGCAATGATAAATATTCTGCTTCTCAATGTTTTTAAAGATAGTGCTTCAAAGAAATTCAAGGATTTTAAATTACACTGTATGATGGATGAAATCGGAAGGCTTCACCCTAACAATGTTAGAGGTATTTTAAGTTTTGCCAACGAAAGAAACATCTTATTAATTAATGGGTCGCCAACAAGTCAAAATGCCACAGACTATAAATACACGTATAAACTAGCGAAAGAGCAATCCAAAACGGATTCTAAAAAATATATCACTAAAATTAATCGATTGATAAAGGTAAACGCCAAAGCTTTAAATTAATGAAATTGACTTTAAAAATAGCAAAGGTATTGGTTCGACTAATTAACGGGGAATCTATTCCCGCAAGTTCTGCTAGAGGCAAATTAATTGATGACTTAGTGCTTGAGAATATAATATTTAGAAAAGGAAAGCACAGAAAATCCCTGGAGCTTTTAAGCGAAAATGATTTACACCTCTATTTAGCAAATCAATTACAAATTAATGATTTGTACAATTACATTTCGGCTTTAGAAAATGAGAATTCAAGTCGTGCAGATTTTGTTAAAATAACGAGTGATTCTAAAAATTCAAAAGAGAGAGCCTTTAAAGGGTTTTTAGTAAACTGCTACAATCCAATTATCGCTGAATTAAAAAATCAAACTGTGACCATCAACCCAGCAATGGGTAGCTTTATCTTCATTTATGATTATGAAACTTTCAAAATACCTAAAGACGTAACAGTCATAGGAGTAGAAAATGCTAAAAATTTCAGTCAGATTCAAGAACAGAAATACTTGTTTGAAGGAATAAACCCTTTATTTATATCGCGTTATCCACAAAATCAAAATAAAGATTTCATAAAGTGGATAAAATCTATTCCGAACAACTATCTGCATTTTGGAGATTTTGATATTGCCGGAATCGGTATTTATTTGAATGAATACAAAAAGTATTTGCTACAGAAAGCAACATTTTTTATACCCGAAAATATTAAAAGTGTCTTAATAGAAAATGGAAATAGAGAAAGGTTCAATAAACAAAAACCCAATTTTAAAATAGCCAATATACAGGAATCGAAAATCCTAGACTTAATTGAAATGATTAATATCGAAAAAAAAGGTTTAGACCAAGAATATTATATTGATACCGATAACCGACATTAAAAGTTTACAGTTATACCATCCAAATTATAAAAAAGCATGTCTTTACGGCACTATCAAGCCTATGGTAAAGACCCAACGCACGGCACTTATAACCCCTTGCATAACCCCATAATTTTATCGAATACAAACCCAATTCACGCGGCTTTGATTGACTTTTATTTTTAGCCAGGCTATTTTTTATTGCCCAAATTCGCCTTTAAATGCGGCCTGATATTCTTGCCAAGCTTCGGCTGTTGTCAATTTTTTATAATCATCGCTCGCAATCATCTTAAGATAAATTTCCAACTCCTGTGGTTTTCTATAACCAACCACCGGCGCGATCACATCAGAATTTTCATCAAAAAAAACGACGGTTGGATAGCCCGAAACTTTTAGAGCATGCGCCAAAAGATGTTGGCTATTTCGTCCTTTTCTATTCGCATCGTAGTTTGGATTGGTATATACGAAATCTTGGTATTCTATTTCTTCCGTTCCCTCGGCATTGAATTTGACGGCGTAAAAATTTTCATTTACAAATTTTACAACGTCTTTGTTTTGAAACGTATTTTTATCCATTAATTTACAAGGTCCGCACCAATCGGTATAAACGTCCATTATTATTTTTTTGGGATTTTCCTTTTGTGCGGCAAGTGCTTCGGTCATGCTCATCCACCTAATTTTTTGGGCGTTTCCTGTGACCGCTATGAAAAATACCATAATAATTGCTGCAACTACTCTCTTCATTTTATTGTTTTTTTGAGATGATCATTCAAGAATCGTTCCGAAAACTTTTTCCTCAACGAATGCCGTGCATCAGTTTTTTCATCAACGGGTTCAGCAATATCGCAATTACCCCCAACCCAACAGGAACCAATGTAAATATCAGAAAGAAGGTGGTCATACTATATTGTTCTGTAATGGCATCAATTTTGCCACCCATGGTTCCAGCGATTTTATTTCCGATGGCAATCGCAATATACCAAACTCCAAACATCATGGCGATCATTCGACCGGGCACCAGTTTACTGATATAGGAAAGCGAAACGGGCGACAAGCATAATTCTCCCAATGTATGGAAAAGGAATGCCAATATCAACCAAAGCATGCTTACCGAAGCAACTTTCGCACCCTGATCAATTCCCAAGGAACCAAAGGCGAGCGCCGAAAAGCCCACTCCGAGCAAGATTAATCCCAAACCGTATTTTACCGCGCCACTTGGATTGTATTTACTTTCCCACCATTTGGAAAACAAAGGGGCGAACACGATGATAAAAAGCGAATTCAAAATAAGGAACCAGGTTGCCGGAACTTCAATTTCATTTTCTTTGATTTTAACAATACTTGCGGGTACAATGGTGCTTTCTTCATTTTCTTGGAAAGACGTTCTTAGACTATTTACGTTCTCTTGGTCCAAAAGAATGAATTTCCCGTGTTTATCCACATCCAGAATGGACACTTGGTCGCCTACATGCAAATCTACCGGTTCAATTATGGTCACTTGTTGTGGCACAACTTTAGCATTCCCTGAAACCGTTGTTGATTCCGTGATCGCTTCATAATTATAAATGGGTTCATTGTCTTCGTTCATTTGCGGATTTCCGTTTTCATCTAAAGCGGTTGTTTGAATACTGTTATAACTCATAACAAAAGCTCCAGAATTCACATCTCTCTGTATCATCCAAATCGCGATGCACCAAATTAAAAGGAAACTAAAACCAAGAATCAGGTTGGAAACCAAGTAATTTTTATAAGTTTTTCTGAAAAGCATGGACAAAACCCAAGTAATTATTGCGATAGGAACAATAGTTATCAGGATATTTACAACTAAAAATAAGGTGGACCAATTCCCTGACATGATCCTATTGGTATAATCTTTTGCGAAAATAGTCATCGAACCGCCGGCTTGTTCAAATGAAGCCCAGAAACAAACGGTGAATACCGCGAACAGTACAATGGCTATCATTCTATCTCTTAGAACAGCGGGATATCTCATAATTCGGGAAATAAGCAAACCCAAAAACAAAATCAGACCTATTAAAATAAACTGATCGGAATAATCGCTTCCACCAAAATCCAGAAGGTTGTAACCTCCTATTTTTGAAACCGGATCATTAATGATCCATATCAAGCCGATGAGGGTTACCAAAGCAATAAGCACCTTATCGAAAAGTGTGAAATGATTTAAACGATCGCCTTTAAATTCCAATACTTCTTCTTCGGAGTCAGCTGTTTCCGTAAGTGGTTTTTTACCAACTTCCCCAAAAATATTTTGGGCAAAATAGAATTGAAGCATTCCCAAAAACATAAAAACACCGGCCAAACCAAAGCCATAGCTCCATCCAACTTTCTCGCCTAAATATCCGCACAACAAAATTCCTAGAAAAGCCCCGGCATTCACGCCCATATAAAAGATGGTATATGCTCCGTCCTTTTTTTCGGGATAACGCTCATAAAGTTTAGAAATAATGGAAGTGATATTTGGTTTAAAAAAACCATTTCCCACAATCAAAAATCCGATTCCAAGATATAAGAAGAAATGTGCAAATTCCAATGCAAGCGAAAGATGCCCTAATGTCATCACAAATGCACCAATTACAACGGCCCTTCTATATCCGATGAATTTATCGGCAATATAGCCACCCAAAATGGGCGTTAAATAAACCAAGGCCGTATAAGTACCGTACAATGCCAGTGCATCTTCCCGCGGCCAATCCCATCCTCCAAGCCCAAAAGCGCTTACGAGAAACAATACCAAAAGTGCACGCATTCCATAATAAGAGAAACGCTCCCACATTTCGGTAAAAAACAATACAAAAAGCCCTGCTGGATGGCCTAAAACAGTGGTATTGAAAAAATTATCAGTGTCCTTGATTGATGCCATTTTTAGTTCGTTTTATTAGGATTATCAAAATTTTCTTCTCCTAGTTCATAACCTTCTTGTTCGGATATATTACGTTCAGAATCTTCTACCCCGTGGGTCAATCGATTTAACGGTTTCAAAAGTAAAATAATCAATAACCCAAAAATAGCTGTAAAAATGGTTATTCCCACAAAAGTCCTAAATTCCAATTTGGATTGCACCTCATCGATAATAAAAACACCTCCATAATTCAGGTTATTGCCAGTGATGGCTTCTGTGGCATCATCGTTTTTAGAAAATTGAAAAGTCGCTGTATAAGGATTTTCCTTGGAAACATTGTTTTCTTTCAAAATATCCATGATCTCCTGCTCATGTTCCGTATTCTTAAAGGCTATTAAATCCAGAAAGGGTTTTCCGGTAGCGGCGTCAACAGCCATAAATTTGCCATTAACAGGATATAATTTTGTTTCAATCTTAAAATCGGAGCCTTTCTCGAAAGTTTTTTCTGCCGGATCCAAATAGGGTCTAATTTCATTTGGTGTCGCCACTACTTCGATTTTCGTGGGTTCTCCTTGCGAAAATTCACCAACAATTCCAGCAACTTTGTTTCCCAAACCAGTGGCGGCAAAGTACAGCCCCATCATAATCGAAGCATATTTTACTGGTGATAATTTGGTGACAAATGACAATGCCACCGGCGACGAACTCAATTCACCGATGGTATGGAAAAGATAGGCCAACACCAACCAATACATTGCAGAAGCGCCACTGTTCTGATATTGATTGGAAGCAAAAGCCATAAAAACAAATCCGATCCCCATTATAATAATTCCGGAAGCCATTTTAAATAGTGAAGATGCCTCCTTTCCCTTCAATTTTCTGGATGCCCAGAAATTGGCAACCAATACCCCAAAAATTATAATAAATGCCGCGTTCAAAGATTGGAACCAAGTCGCAGGAACAACGAAATCGAGGAATTCAATCATCCGATCTGTTTTGTCTTTGGCATAAATGTTCATTAGTCCGCCAGCCTGCTCAAACGCGCCCCAAAATACAATGGTCATCATAAAAGAAATCAAAATGACCACGTAACGATCTTTCATTATTTTACTGGTCAAATCTTTGTAAACCATAAGCATCATCGCCACCACCAAACTCAAAAACAAGAACAACAATCCGTATCCCAGATGATGGAACACGGTCCAATAAATAGAGAAAATTGCCAAAGCGGCAGAAATACCCAATTGCAAAGGAGACCTAAATAAATCGCTGAAAAGATCACCAAAAGACGCCCCCTGAACTTCATCTTCAGAAAGTTTGTTCCCAACATTTGTCAAATAGCGTTGTCCAAAATAAAATGTTAAAAGACCCAAAAACATTCCGATACCGGCAAGTCCAAAGCCAAAATGCCATCCAATATTCTCCCCGACATATCCTACAATAAGCGCAGAAAGCAATGCTCCGGTATTGATCCCAATATAGAAAATGGTAAAACCTTTATCTCTCCGAATATCACCTTCCCTGTACAAGCCACCCACCATGGTCGAAATATTTGCTTTCAGCATGCCAACGCCCAGCACAATAAACACCAATCCGGAATAAAAAGCCCACATTGCCTCAATCGCTAAAATCCCATGACCGATGGTCAACAAGACTCCGCCAATCAAAACAGTTTGTTTTTGGCCCAATAGTTTATCTGCGATGATTCCACCGGGAATACACGTCAAATAAACCAACATCGTGTACCAACCATACAGCATGATCGCCTCGCCATTCGTCCAGCCTAAACCAGGATTTGAAGCGGTGGTGTGCTCTACCAAATAAAGCACTAAAATGGCACGCATCCCATAATAGGAGAAGCGTTCCCACATTTCGGTCAAAAATAAAACAAACAAACCTACGGGATGTCCAAAGAGTTGCTTCTGATGTCGGGGTACTGCTGAATTTGCCATATTTTAAATTTGAATTTTTGATTTTTATTCTACAATTAATATTTTTTCACCGTTTTTCCCTTTGGGAGTTGCCACATTCAAAATATATAATCCTTGTTCTAACACACTAAAACCACGAAGAGTAAATTCCAGACCATCGAAGGTTTGTGAAATTCGAATATTCCCTTGCATGTCATAAAGAGTTGCTTGAACATTTCTGTAATTATCATCAGGATCTGGGCCATTTCCTCCAAGCGGAGGGCAAGGTGGTGGTGCTGCGATACTAGCAACTATAATATCGCATGGTTCGTCGCTGTCAAAACCATCAACAGAAATTCTTTGCTGTCCCAAAAATGTAGTTTCCGAACAGCCATTGGTAGCATAGCAAGTAAGGGAATAGCTGCCGGGGCAATTGCCCCAATGAACCGTTACTTGATAACTCGAAGTGGTAACTGGATTAGGGTGCATTGAAAAATAGGGAAGAACTGCATTAGGATCATTAGCACATTGGTTGCCACCATTATAGATGATTTCCCAAATATATTGATCGCCCGGGTTTAAATTGGGTGCATTGAAAGTTGTAGAGGAAGTCACATAGACATGATAAGGATCATCTTCGGGGGCAAAAAGCACATCAATATCAGCACCAACAGGCCTTTCCGGCGGACCAACCCAAATGCTCAGCTCTTCATAAAAACTCCCGCATTTTTCATGGATAAAACTTACCCGTAATTTTAGCCAGCCGTTCGGCCCATCTGGAATTTTGGTCAAAATAGCAGAATTTCCCATTTCCTGCAAGATGGCTTTGTCTCCTCCTTGCACAATGGTCCAATTTATATTTTCGGCCGAACTTGCAACGCTGTATATTTCCGTTTCACAAAGCTGGTTGTTTCCGCTGATTAGGCTTTCACCGCAAAAAACCGAACAATCCGCCACTGGGGGATAACTCGGGTCGTTTGTATTTGCTTGGAGCTCTTTGGCGAGCCAGTTGCCGTTGCGGGTTTGGAAAGAGATATGTGGAAAATTTGTATAAATATTATTCTGGTGACCCACAATAAAATTATGAAATTCAGTGGTGAGATTGGGATAATTAATTTGTCCACCCGCATAACTTCGTTTAAAATCTATTGGATCGTCAATAGGGTTATTGTTTCTTCTCGCATCCAAGGCGCTGACCACAGGAACAAATCCATATACAGGATTGATAAGGTTGATCGTAGGGGTTTGGGAAGGTAAATAATTCAAGACATTATTAATATCGTAACTCCCGCCCGCATAACTGGCATAAGATAGTGAATTACTTGGAGCATCATTTGTTCGTTGGGCAACATTATGCGGTATGTCCCATCCTAAGAAATGTTTTACATAACGGATGCGTCCATAATAAACCCTTCGATCATTGGAACTCAATTCCGGCACCGACTCAATGTCAAAATCATAGTGCCATTCGCTGTTGCCCGGGATCAAGCCTATTAGGAACAGTTCAATATCACCGTTGAGCAACGCACCCAACGGAACCCCGATCATACTTACCAAATCCCCCCAAAAATCGGGATTGTCCGCATCGTCCACCTCCAATAGATATGCGCCGGGTGCAAAGCCATGATTATCACCACATTCATTGCCATTGCTGATGGCAATGTTTCGGGAATCCTGAGGATAGCCCATGTTGTCAAATTCCTGTTGCCAAGCCTGGTGAACGCTACTTGTAACTTCATTGGTAGCAGGATGAACCCATTCATAATTCATCTGGACAGCAGCTGGTGTATCTTGTACTCCTAAATTCTCTTCCGGGCTGACATAAGGCAAAACGGTAGTATTGCCATTGAAAACCCCATTGATGATATCACTGATCAATTCCGCAAGCCCAAAACCTATTGGCACCAAATGCTCTCCCAGAAAATGAAGAATGGGTGTGTCCACATACACATCCACAAAATGACGTGAAAAAAATTGAACGCCCAAAGGCAAAACACTTCCTTGAAGTGGGGCATCGTGGCTAATGAACAAACGAACATCATGCGCATCGCCTTCTGCTTCCATCCGCGCCAGGGTATAGCGCCCGACGACCCCGCCCATACTTTGGCCCAATAACACATTTTGTTTGTTGCCCGTTTTGGTTTGATTCACATAAGCCAGTACTTTTTCCAATACCGTACTATTGTCCTGCAAGGCCGCCGTGCCGTTGTACCAATCGATATAGACCAGGTCGTATTCTTGGGTGGTGCCAGTCAATAAAAAATCTAAATCGCTATTTGTTTCTTCAACTTCATCTATAAAGTCATCAAACGTATTTTCCCCGCCTTCGGTTTCCGGGGCGGTAATGACGCCTGTGTCAAAGCCCTCGGCGATGATGAGGGGTTTCACCAGCCCGGTATGCCCCGGCGCATAGTCGATGCGCAGGGTCGCCCCGTTGAAATCGTCGGTATAGAGGTACACTTCTTCGTCCGGTTGTTCTGCCGGAGCTGTTATTAGTATGGTGGTATGGCTGAACAAACTGCCGCCACTCGCCAAAACCGCCCTGAATTTTATTTGGTAGGTGCCGTTTTCGGGATAATTCACTTGAAGTTCCTGCCCGACAGGCAAAGGCCGATACCCCTGGCCGTCGCCCATATCGACTTCGATATGGTCAATGAATCCCCGCTGGTTGGTCAGCCACAGTTCTTGTGGCAACACGATTTTAAACTTGTGTTTGTTGTAGTTTTGAATGGGGAAGGAAACGGCAAAAGTGTTCTTGGTTTCATAAGGATTTTGCCATATCCCGTTTTCGTAGGCATCATAAAATTGTCGACCGTCCGCAATAATATCGCCCGTCTTAACGGCATCGGAACGTATTTTTGAATACTGGTAGAATTGCCCAGCCAGTACGAGGGTGTTTTTTTCATCTTGGTTGCGTTGCAGGCGTTCCATGGCCCAGGTTTGGGCAATGCTTTTCAAACGGGGAAAAGAAACCGAATCCGGCGCGGTCATCCCCATATAGAGCGTTTTATAAATATTGCTGAACACATCGATATCCACTTGGTTGTTGTCGAGCAGTTCCCCGTTATACCCGGTCACGTCGGTGAACTCCATCGCATAGTCCAGCAATACTCCATTCGGAACGCGTTGCAATTCCAATTGTTGAAACACTTCGTTGATTTGGTGTTGCCACAACGTATCAATTTCTTTTTCCCTTTGCGCCGAAACCGAACAGCCGATCAAGCCTGCCAATAGCAATAGATAGAATTTTTTCATTTTAAGGTAGTTTTAAGATTAGTGTTTTTTTAGGTTCCAAAGTGTGAATCAAACCGCCCTTGGCGTATTTTGATAGTATCTCCCGTCACTGGGTGTTTCAAGTTGAACCAAAATGTTCCCGAAACGATATGATTTTCGAAATCCAATTTGGTTATGGTGAGTTCGCCGGAATCATTCTCATTGGTCGAAACGAAAATGTATTCATCCAAACCAAAGCCACCCCCCCCCAATGCGTTTCCTTCTGTTTCTTCCAACAATTGATATGTTTCCCCTTCTTGTATTTCTTTTCTTATGGTAGCTAAACTAATGCTAAAAAGCCCATTCGAATCTTCTTTGTCCCCAGAAATCGAAAAATAATACCCCCCATCCACGTATTGATAGTAGCAATTTATCAATCCGTCCTCATGCGTAAAGATTTCCCCGTTGACCAAACAGGCGAAGATGCCGGCACCGGTCTGAGTGGCGAGCGGAAGGTGGTCCGGAGCATCGTCTTTTTCGCAACTTATCAATGTGAAAAAACAAATAAGGATGAAAAGGGTTTGTAGTGAAATTTTCATAGTCAAAAGTGCCTTAGATTTTTCAAATATACCTTATTGTTTTGAAGATCAAGATTATGCGATGATTAAATTTTTGTTTTTAGTTATGATTCACCAAAGCTATCAATTTCTTTTTCCCTTTGCGCCGAAACCGAACAGCCGATCAAGCCTGCCAATAGCAATAGATAGAATTTTTTCATTTTAAGGTAGTTTTAAGATTAATGTTCTTTTAGGTTCCAAAATGTGAATCAAACCGTCCTTGGCGTATTTTGATGGTATCTCCCGTCACTGGGTGTTTCAAGTTGAACCAAAATGTTCCCGAAACGATATGATTTTCAAAATCGAGTTTGGTGATTGTTAATTCCTCCGAATAATTAGAGAAGGTATAATTATTTTGAATTTCTCCAGTATTTGAATTACCTATGTAAAAAAAGCCAAAAGCATTTCCATTTATTCTTTCTTTTAAAACATAGGTAGTATTCTCGGATATTTGAAGTTTTTCGGTTCCTACCGATATACCTTTGGTTATTCCTCCTTTTTTGTTTGTCGCAGAAACATAGAAATAATACCCCCCGTCCACATATTGGTAAAAACAATTATAAGGTACATAAAGGGCTCTTGGGGTAAAAGCCTCGCCATCCAACAAACAGCCAAAGGTGTTTTCGCCTGTTTGGGTGGCGGGGGGCAAGAGGTCAATGGGGTTTGGCGGCGGGGCATCGTCGTCGCTACATCCCCCCAGCCCCCAAAGGGGGAGCAAAATGAGCAGCAACAGTGTTTTTGTTTTCATAGGGAGTGCGTTTTGGGGTTTTTTAATTTACCTGTTTGTTTTAAAATCCAAAGTTATGCGAGGGCCGAATTTTAGTTTCCATTGGGCGCAAAAACCGACAAACAAAGCAAGTTTGCCAACAGCAATAGATAGAACTTTTTCATTTTTTATGGTTTTAAAAGGTTAATTTAAGTTCCAAAATGGACATCAAACCGCCCCTGCCTTATTTTTATAGTATCGGCCGTTACCGGATGTTTTAGGTTGAACCAAAATGTGCCTGAAACGATATGATTTTCATAATCTAATTTGGAAAATGTTATATTTCCTTTATAATTTGGATTTGTTGTTAAGAACGAATATCCATTAATAGTGTACCCCCCATAGACATTCCCTGAGGTTTCAGTTAAAAGTTGATAGCTTTCCCCTTCTTGAATTTCCTTGTCTTCAGTTGCTATTAATATGCTGGACATACCTGCTATATTATTTTCCCCTTTTCCTTGTATTCCAAAATAATACCCTCTATCCATATATTGATAAAAACAATTAATAAGTCCATTGTTGTGCACGAAAACCTCCCCGTTCACCAAGCAGGCGAAGATGCCCGCACCTGTTTGGGTAGCAGGAGGAAGATGGTCAGGGGCATCGTTTTTAGAGCAGCCTATCAAACTACCTATAAAAAGGAAAAGGAAAAACAAAATATAGCATCCTTTCATTTTCTTTAGTTTTTAAGTTTAATATTTGGTTTAAGCATTATTGGTAGAAAAGCGCATCGAAACGTCCTTTCCTTATTTTGATGGTGTCATTTGTTATGGGATGTTTCAAGTTGAACCAAAACGTACCGGAAACGACATGGTTTTCATAGTCAAATTTTGTAACTGTACTGTGGTTTTTTTCAAAATTAGTTTATTGTTCTTTAAAGATTCTTGAAAATAAAATTGGTCATCATGGTGTATAAATGAATTCGGGTATTTCCCCCATAAATTCCGTGGTTTCGATCTGGATAAAAGAACATATCGAATTGTTTATCCGCAGCGACCAGCGCTGAAACAAGCTGCATGGAATTCTGAACATGAACGTTGTCATCTCCCGTTCCGTGAACCAAAAGAAACGGATCTTTTAATCCTTGAACGTGTGTAATTGGTGAATTTTCATCATATCCTTCGGCATTTTCCTGCGGGGTTTCCATATAACGTTCGGTATAAACACTGTCATAAAACCTCCAACTCGTCACCGGAGCAACGGCAATGGCCATAGCATAAGTGTCAGGAGCCTGAAAAATAGCATTTGCAGCCATAAATCCACCATAACTCCAGCCCCAAATCCCAATTCTATTTGCATCGATATAATCGCGTGCTCCCAACAATTTTGCTGCGGAAACCTGATCTTCCAGTTCATATTTTCCCAGTTCATTTTGCGTGACCGTTTTAAAGGCAACACCTTTCATTCCCGTTCCGCGGCCGTCCACACAAGCAATAATGTAACCTTCTTGCGCTAATAATTGATACCAATAATCATTGGCGCCAAAAAACCGATTGGAAACTTCCTGTGAACCCGGTCCAGAATATTGGTACATCAATACGGGATATTTTTTGGACGGATCAAAATTTGATGGTTTTATCATCCACATATTCAAATCGTTTCCATTAATATGAATCGTAGAAAATTCCTTTTTGGAGAAATGATAAGGCTTCAGCGTTTCAAGCAAAGCTGAATTATCTTTTATTTTTCGCACCAATTTTCCATTTTTTGCCGAATGCAAAGTGAAAACATAAGGAGTCTCGGCATTCGTAAAAGAATTAATAAAATAGGTGAAATCGGCACTAAAATCGGTGCTGCTCGTTCCGATACGGTCGGTCAATTGAACTTTGTTTGTGCCATCTGCTTTGATGGAAAACACATCCCGATTGATACTTCCATTCTCGGTGCTTTGATAATAAATTCTACCTGAATTCGGATCGAATCCATAAAAATCGGTCACACGCCATTCGCCATCCGTAATTTGATGCAACAGTTTTCCGGTTTTATCATAATGATAAATATGGTTCCACCCATTTTTTTCACTGGTCCAAATAAAACTATTATCATTCAGAAAACTGAGGTTATCCGTGATGTCAATATATGCGTCCGCGGTTTCATGAAGAATAACCTTGGCGCTATTTTCGTTTGTATTTACAAATACCAGATTCAAATCGTTTTGGTGCCGGTTCATCATTTGGGCGCTCAACACGTTCGGATCATTGGTCCATTGGATTCGGGGAATGTATTCATAACTCCGTGGAAGATCAACTTTACTGGTCTTTTGTGTTGAAAGATCATAAATATGTAGCGTAACATCCGAATTTTTCTCTCCTGCCTTTGGATATTTGATTACTTCTTGGCTCGGATAAAGTTGCTCTCCATATCTACCATAAATATCCATGGAAAAAGTCGGAACATCGGTTTCGTCAAATCGCAGGAACGCAATTTTACTACCATTTTCGTTCCATTCATAAGCCCGAACAAAAGCAAATTCCTCTTCATAAACCCAGTCGGTCGTTCCGTTTATGATTTTATGCGGAATACCATCTTGTGTAATCTGCGTGGTTTTTCCGGTTTTTAAATCCTTAACAAATAGGTTATTTTCAAACACATACGCCACTTTTGAAGCATCTGGGGAAAAAGTGGGTTCTTTTATTTTTTCATCGCTCACTTTCTCTAAAGACTTGCTTTTCAAATCATACACATAATAAATGCCTTTTGAAGAACGGCGATAAATAGCTTCTATTTCAGTGGACAACAAAGCTTTGTCTTCTTCAGGACTCAATTCAAATCCTGAAAAATAGTCCAAACCATCCATGTCCAAAGTGCTGATTAAGGTTCCTATCTTTTCACCAGTCTTATAACTATAAATGTCCACAGTAAGTTTCTTTTTGGACCGATCATAATTTTGAACCACATATTCTTTTCCACTTTTCAAAGATTGCAACGACTGCATTCGTTCTTGTCTGAAGGTGCCGTTCCAAATTTCTTCTAAATTCACATTTTTATCCTGCGCCATCAAAACGCTGGTAAAGCCTATAAACAGTATAAAAACCGAAATCTTTTTTCTCATGATTTTTTGTGAATATTTTTGAAGGTCAAGTTTACTAAAAAATTTCCGAAAAATAAGTCTTTTCCCCGTAAATTACTAACAATTTGTTAAATCAACCTTTGGAAGACTTTTTCAAAGCAAGTTTCAACTGAAAAAAATTAATTTCTAATTGTACTTTTGCCGCATTAATTCCAAACTGGCTCGATCACATTTCCGGAAGTCTTTGTATCTTTGCTAAAGTTGCTGTCAACAATAGAAACATCATGAAAATAATCCTTGATATTAAAGAAAAAAGTCGAATTCCCTTTTTTATTGAATTGCTGAAGAGTTTGGACTACATAAATATTATCAAAAAGGTAGAAGACAGGCGCAAAAGCCAATTTATCGATGATTTGGCGGAAGCCTTCGAAGATGTAAAATTACATGAGCATGGCAAAAAAAAACTAAAGTCTGCCAAAGAATTGCTAAATGAACTTTGATGTAATCGCCACCGGACCGTTCGAGCGTAAATTGAAACGCTTGGTAAAAAAACATAAATCCTTAGTATCCGATTTGGAAATTCTTATCGATCAATTGAGCGAAAACCCCCTTCTTGGAAAACCGATTGGAAAAAACTGTTACAAAGTACGTATTGCGATTTCTTCCAAAGGAAAAGGAAAATCTGGTGGTGGAAGAATAATAACCTATGTTCGGGTTTTGAAAAATACGGTTTATTTAATGGATATTTACGACAAATCGGAACAAGTCACTATTTCTGGCAAAGAACTTCAGTGGCTGATCGATATTCTTTCCGAAGAGTAAAAAAAACAAAAAAAATGGCATATCCAATTTCCGGATTTTCGAAACTGACCAAAGCGGAAAAAATCGCTTGGTTGGGCGATACCTATTTGAAAAACTCTCCATCTTCGGTGCACACTTTGCAAAACTACTGGCATCCAGATAGTGAGCTGCAGAATTTGCATGATGAATTCACCGAAAATACGCTTTCCAATTTTTACCTTCCATTCGGAATCGCTCCAAATTTCCTGATCAATGGTCGCAATTTGGCCATTCCCATGGCCGTGGAAGAAAGTTCGGTCATTGCAGCTTCAGGGAAAGCTGCCAAATTTTGGAATACGCGTGGTGGATTTAAAGCAACTGTTTTGGGCACTCAGAAAAGCGGTCATGTTCATTTTAATTATTCCGGGGATCCAAAAAAATTACTTCTTTTTTTCGAGGAAATAAAACCCAAATTACTCGCCTCGGTTTCCGAAATTGTTAGAAATATGGAGGAACGCGGCGGCGGTGTTTTGAGTATTGAACTGAAAGACAAAACAGACCTGCTTGCCAATTATTACCAGCTTGCTTGCAGTTTTGAAACCAAAGATGCAATGGGCGCGAATTTTATCAATACGTGTTTGGAACAATTTGGTGCCACTTTGGAAAAGGAAGCGCAACAATTCGACTTGTTTTCCGAAACTGAAAAACAGTTGCATGTGATTATGAGCATTTTGTCGAATTATGTTCCAGAATGCCGCGTTCGAGCAGAGGTTTCTTGTCCCGTGGAAGATTTAGGGAACAAACAAGAAGGAAATGGGAAAATTTTCGCTGAAAAATTCATGCAAGGAATTCGAATTGCCGAAGTGGAACCTTCACGGGCGGTCACGCACAATAAAGGCATTATGAACGGCATTGATGCGGTGGTGCTCGCCACGGGAAATGACTTTCGGGCCGTGGAAGCCGGAATTCATGCTTATGCAGCAAAAGATGGCAGTTATACAAGCTTGACTCATGCAGAAATCAAAAACGGGATTTTCCATTATTGGATCGAAATTCCAATTGCCTTGGGAACTATCGGCGGACTGACAAGTTTACATCCGTTGGCGCAAGTTGCATTGGAAATCCTTCAAAAACCAAGCGCAAAAGAATTGATGGAAATTGCCGCGGTCGCCGGATTAGCACAAAATTTTGCCGCTATCCGCTCGTTGGTTACCACCGGAATCCAAAAGGGCCATATGAAAATGCATTTGATGAATATCTTGAACCAACAACAAACCACCAGCAGCGAAAAAGCATTGATCATCGAACATTTTCAAACCAATCCGATCACGCACAGCGCGGTAATCGAAGTGCTCCAAAAAATCAGAAATGTCGAATAAATTTCACAGCAACGGAAAACTTTTGCTCACGGGGGAATATTTGGTTCTCGACGGAGCAAAAGCCCTAGCACTTCCCACAAAATTTGGGCAATCTATGGAAGTTTCCGAAGGAAAACCGAATTTGATTTCTTGGAAAAGTTTGAACGAAAAGGGCGAAATTTGGTTTCAAGATGAAATTTTTATTGCTGAAAGCAGAAAATTCAATACCGCTAAAAGTGATGAAATTTCTGAGCGCTTGAAAAAGATATTTCAGGAAGCCTACGAACTCAACCCAACTTTTTTTTCCGGAAAAACCGGAATTGAAATCATCTCAAAATTGGAATTCCCGCAAAACTGGGGATTGGGTTCCTCTTCCACATTAATCAATAATATCGCGCAATGGATTGAAGTCGATCCGTATAAATTATTGGAAAAAACTTTTGGCGGAAGCGGATATGACATTGCTTGTGCAAAATCGGATTCGCCAATTTCCTATCAATTGACCGCTTCAGATCGCATTGTTCAGAAAGTTGATTTTAATCCAATTTTTAAAGAAAATTTATTTTTTGTTCACCTTAACCGAAAACAAAATAGCCGCCAAGCAATTGCACATTATAAAAAACAACAAAAGAACCAACTTTCAGGAGAAATTGAAACTATTTCACAAATTACCGATGAGTTGATCGACTGTAAAAAACTGCCCGATTTCGAAAAACTTTTAGAAAAGCATGAGGAGATTATTTCTTCCGTAATCCAAATCCCAACTATAAAAAAACAATTGTTTTCCACCTTTCGGAATGCCATCAAAAGTCTTGGCGGTTGGGGCGGGGATTTTATACTCGCCGTGGGCGGCAAAAACGAACGGGATTATTTCATCAAAAGGGGTTTTGGCAACATTTTGGGCTATGAGGAAATGGTGAAAAATGATTTTTGACCATTGGTTATATAAAAAGCAAAATAAGTTTGCTTTTATATAAAAAGTATTTACATTTGAGTATATTTTAATTCCTTTTGTTATGAAAACTTATTTATCATTGATTATCCTTATCCTTGGTTCTTATTTTTCCCACTCACAGGAAATCAAAATATACAATGATAGCAGTTATGAAATCGATCTGTTTTTGGGCGGCATGGCTACCCTTCCTCCATACAATGATTGTTCACATAATGCAGTTACCAAAATACAGCTTTTGCCCCAAAGTTTAGTGATTGTTTATTCGTTCGATAACCCTTCGCCATTTGACACGAATTTATGGAATTCATCCGATTTTGGATCACAAACAGGAAGTACTATTCAGAATGTTTATGGCCAAGCCAAATGGACCATTGTTCGCATTTATGACAGCACCGCGCCCAATTGTTGCGGGGCGCTTTGGGGCGGATGTATGAGCCCTCCAACAGGTTACTTTTTTGACAATGGTTCTTTCAAAGGAACATGGACCAATGGCCTAAATGGGGCCATCAAAATATATTATGAGGATTCATGAAAAAAACACTCTATATAGCAAGCATTGTTCTTATTTCCGTTTGCGCCCTCAAAGCCCAGACTTCCCAAGATTTCGGTTTGACCCGCGAATGGGCCACATACCTCGGCGACATGTACACCGTTGAAGGCTCGGCAATAGACGGGGAAGGAAATATATGGATTACCGGAGAGGTGCTGATAGGAATATATTTTTCCGAATTTATAACACCGGACGCCCAACAACCCAACTATGGTGGCGGAGACAGTGACGGATATCTGCTCAAACTATCGCCCGAAGGTGAACTTTTGTACGCATCGTTCATCGGGGGCGAAGGGATCGAGCGTATCCATGAATTAGCGATAGACACCAATGGAAATATTTATATTGGCGGAGGCACGCAAAGCAACACAAACATTTCTACCCCGGGCTCTTACCATGAAAATTTTGATGGCATCAATAATGGGTTTATTATAAAATATGGAAATAACGGGGAAAAGCTTTGGGGCACCTATTTCATAGACGAGGTGAGCGATTTGGCATTGGCCCAAAACGATCAATTTTATATAACAGGGGGCACCGATTCCCAAACAGGAATTGCCACGCCCGGCACTTTTGATGACAGCATTCCTGGAAATGCGGACATAGAATATTATTACGTTGTAAAATTGGACGCCTTGGGATATCCGATATGGGGAACCTACTATAGCCCCGACAATGAAGATGTAGATGGCGCCCTTCCATCGATAACCGTGGATTCGCAAAACAACGTCTATATGGCGGGCCGCACCACAGATCTTAGTGGTTATTTCTCCACGCCCGGCGCCCACCAAGAAAGCAACCCTTCACAAAACAATGAGTTCAGTGGGTTTATTGTCAAATTTTCGCCTGAAGGCCAGCGTCTGTGGGGCACCTATTATGGAGGGGAAGCCACGGATTGGATATTTTCCCTAACGATCGATGGGAACGACGACCTTTATGGCGCCGGGGTCAGTTTGAGCCAAAATGTTGGCACAATAGGAACGCCGGGGAGTTATTTGGAAAATTCCAGTGGGTCTTTCAGCACCTTTATGTTCAAAATGGATCCGACAGGCCAACGCTTGTGGGGCACGTATGTGGATACCGACCCCATGGATGTGCCAATATTGCAAAATTCCCACATGCGCCATCTTTTGTATATTCATGGCAACAATTTATATTTTTCGTATGAAACGGAAAACGATCAAAATATTGCCACAGAAGGGGCTCACCAAAATACCCTGGAAGGATTTTCGGACGGTTATGTTTTAAAATTCGATTTGGACGGCGTATTGTTATGGGGAACATATTATGGAGGTGAAGATGAAGATTCGGTGGAGTTTGTCCAAGCGATCGGGGACACCCTCTATTTTGGAGGGCGCACATCAAGTTACACCGGAATGGCCACAACCGGCATTTTTCAGGAAAATTTCACGGAAAACACCAATTCCGGTTTCGAAACAAATGGTTTTCTCGCCAAGTTCGTGCCCGAAAATTTGGGTAATTCAACTTCAATTTCGCAAGGGCAATGGCTTCTTTGGCCCAATCCAAACAATGGTGATTTCTATATTCGCTCAAAAAAAACATTGATGGGAAAGGTGCAATTGGAAATTTTTTCAATTACGGGAAAATTGGTCCATCAAAGCAATTTTTTTCTTAAAGGTTCGGACAAAAGCTTTCCGCTTCATGGACAATTCAAAAAGGGGATCTATTTTGTAAAATTATCATCAAAAAACCAAACCCGAATTTTTAAAATGTTGGTCCTGTAACTTGTCTTTTCTTATTTTCGATTTGATTACATTTACCTAAAAATTTCATTGTCCAAGGGAATCATTGTTATACCTACTTTTAACGAGATCGAGAACATCGAACGTCTCGTGAAAAGTATTTTTTCCCAGCGAAGGAATTTCCATGTGTTGGTGGTCGATGACAATTCTCCCAACGGGACCGCCAAAGTGATGGAAGAACTTCAGAAATCTTATCCCGACATGCTCCTTTTGGAAAGGCTCGAAAAAAAGAAAGGAATTGAGAAAGCTTTTATTCACAGGTTTAATTAGGGTTCACACGATTTTTTTCTACCTTTAACCACTATGAAAAAAACTGTTTTATCTTCAATTTTTTTGCTGGTTTTGCTCATTTTCCCAGCCACAAAAACCATCGCACAAACGAATATTGCGAGTTATGAAATCACCTCGGAAAACATTCAGAATGCATTGAAACTTCTCGCCTCCGACTCTTTACAAGGCAGAAAGACCGGATCGCCAGGAATTGAAAAAGCCGCGGAATATATAGAAGGAATCTTTAAAAAATTCGACATTCAGCCTTTTTTTGAAACCTACCGAGATAATTTTCAAGTAAAAGACAGCATCGCGGCATTCAATATTGTCGGGTTCATTGAAGGTAGCGATCCGAATTTGAAAGATCAACTCGTAATTCTCGGCGCACATTACGATCACATCGGAATTATTGACCCAATTGCCGGCGATTCCATTGCCAATGGCGCCAACGACAACGCCGCTGGAACGGTATCGATATTAGAAATTGCAAAACATTTCGCAACAGAAAAACCCAAAAGAAGTATCGTTTTCGCTTTGTTTTCAGGCGAAGAAATGGGCTTGTTAGGTTCAAAACATTTGGCGGAAAAATTAAAGCAGCAACAAGCGGATATTTATGTGATGTTGAATTTTGAAATGATTGGTGTTCCACTGAAAAACAAACCGTATATGGCTTATTTAACTGGATATAACAAATCGAATTTCGCCACAAAGTTTAATGAATATGCGGAAAAAGAAGTGTTCGGGTTTTTACCGGAAGCCAAGAAATACCATCTTTTTTTCCGAAGCGATAATTATCCGTTTTTTGAAATATTTGGAATTCCCGCACAAACCTTAAGCACTTTCGATTTTACAAATTATCCGTACTACCATCACGTAGAAGATGAAGTTGAATTGATGGATATGGAGCACATGAAAAACTTGATTTTGTCGGTTATACCCGGAATTGAAAAAATGGCGAACACGGTGGAGAAAGAAATAATTATGAGCGATCAGTAATTCAGTGTTCAGTGGCAGTTGGCAGTAGCAGTTGGCAGTGAGCATTTCATTTAAAAACCAAACTGCGCAAAATCATTGGGATTTCCCGGAAAAAATAAAAATGAAATGATAGAAAACAGGGATTCCTGCCTTCCCAGGAAAATTGTCATCACAGGAACCAGCCGCGGCATTGGACTGGAACTGGTAAAAATTTTCGCAAAAAAAGGACATCAAATCCTCGCATTGTCACGCAACAAAATTCCTGTCGAAAAATTACAATTAGAAAATGTAGTTGCGTTTTGTTGCGATATTAGCGATAAAGATTCCCTTTCGGAAGTGGAAAAATTCATTGAATCCAACTGGGGAAAAGTAGATATTCTTATCAATAATGCAGGAAAATTGGTATACAAAGCATTTTCCGAAACCACCCTTGAAGAATTTGAAGAAGTCTATAAAACCAATGTTTTCGGTGTTGCTGCGCTCACTAAAACGCTGTTGCCATTTATGGGAAAATCCAGTCATGTCGTAAATATTAGCAGTATGGGAGGCATTCAAGGAAGTGTGAAATTCGCCGGATTGTCGGCATATAGTTCCAGCAAAGGCGCACTTATTACCTTGACGGAATTGCTCGCAGAAGAATACAAAGAAACCGGACCGGCATTCAATGTGTTGGCTTTGGGTTCGGTACAGACGGAAATGTTGGAAGCTGCTTTCCCGGGAATTCAAGCGGCTCTTTCGGCTGCGGAAATGGCAAACTATATCGCCGAATTTTCCTTGACGGGAAATCAATTTTATAACGGCAAAATTCTACAGGTTTCGAATTCTACACCTTGATGATGAGTTGGCAGTAATGCGAAATCTGATCTTATAACAACAATTTTAACTTAATGAAAACCTTGAGTTTTTTTCGTAAATTTGAGAAAGTTAAAAGAATAAATGAAACAAAGGATTTACATAGACACTTCTGTCGTTGGAGGATATTTTGACGAGGAATTCAAAGAAGCAACATTAGCACTATTTGAAAGACTTGAAAACAATGAAATTATATTTGTTGTTTCAGACTTACTCGACTTGGAGTTATTAAATGCGCCGGAAAGGGTTAGAAACCTATTACAAAAATATCCATCCGATAAATTTGAGCGTATAGAATTAAGCAAGGAATCTATAAAGCTGGCTGATGAATATATAAATGAAAAAATAGTCGGGAAAACAAGTCTTGAAGATTGTCGACATATTGCTTTGGCAACAATTCATAAAGTTGACGTTTTAGCGAGTTGGAATTTTAAACATATTGTAAACCTGGACAAAATAAAAGGCTACAATTCGACAAACCTCAAATTAGGTTATCAAATGGTAGAAATAAGAAGTCCAAAAGATTTAAGAAATTATGAAAACGAATAAAGAGAAGAAAAAATTTGACTCGGTAAAAATGATGCGTGAAATCAGAAATAAAATAAGCTCTGAAACGCAAAATATGACTTTTGAGGAATTAAAAGCTTATATAAAATCAAAATTAAAAGAGAGCAAATTAAAACCATTAGGCAAGTGAGCACTACTGCCAACATCGCATATAAAAAATAGCAGGCTCGCCGTAAAATCGGAAGTTTCAGTATGTTTGCATGTTGCTATTTTTTGTTTTTATCATTTCAAAAAAAGAAAAGCACGAAACGAAAAAACAAAAAATCAGCTTCTTTTATGGCGGAAACTTACTTGCTCGTTTGCCCGCTACTTTTTCATATATGATGTTATAAGTTATAAAAGGACAGAAAAAGAAAAATTAAAAATTTTTTCAACGGGAGAATGCAAGAAATTTTAAAAAAATATTTACCGGAACGTGCGGTAAGTCCCGTTTTTGAATTAATAAAAACGCACAATATCCATTTAAAAATAGTCAACGAACGCAAAACACGTCATGGTGATTATCGGAAATTGCCAGCTGGGAATCATCAAATAACCGTTAACGCAAATCTGAACCACTATAGTTTTTTGGTCACTTTAGTGCATGAAATCGCCCATCTGGTCGCGTTCGAAAAATATGGTCCTTACATTAAACCACACGGACTGGAATGGAAATCGACCTTCCGACAGTTGATGCTGCCGTTTATCAATCCGTCTGTTTTTCCAATGGAATTGTTGCCTTTTATTGCGCGACATTTTAAAAATCCTTCAGCTAGCAGCGATACGGACGCCCATCTTTCAATCGCGATGAAGAATTTCGATCCGGTAACGGATAAAAATTACATTTTTGAAATTCCTGTGGGAAGCATTTTCAAAATATACAACGGAAAACTTTTCAAGAAAGGAAATCGGCGCGTGAAACGTTATGAATGTGTGGAAATTTCAACGGGAAAAACCTATATTTTTCAACCTCATGTTGAAGTCGAATTGATTAGAGAATAACGATTAACGATTGGAGAGTAACGATTGGAGAGTAACGATCAAAGCACTTAAAATTTTAACATTAATTTCTTGCATAACTCAAAAAAAAATATAACATTTTCCATACGTATCTCTGTTAACCAAATATGAAATATTTTTTTTATTTTCTTTTTCTTACTTTTTTCCATGGTTATTCCCAAAATGGGGTAATAACTTATGAATCTATAATTATTTCCGATAATTCCACTTCGGAAAAAAGTAAGAAAAAGTTGTTTTTTAATGAAAAGGCTTCATTATATAGAGATCCAATAGCGGTTTCCTCGGACAAAAAAGACGGCGAAACCACAGAAAACCGATCGACAAAAACCATCCCTATTAATGAAAATACCACTTCGGAAACCATTCGTATCACCTATACGCCGCATGATCCTGATGGCTTTCAATATTATTTCGACACCAAAACCAATGAATTTACCTGCCGAGAATTGCTTTTTTCTTTTGCAAAAAAAGAATACAAACCCTATATTTATACCGATTCTTATGCGGGAAAAATAGAATGGCAACTAAAAAACGAATTTAAAAACATTTCTGGATATCAGTGTCAAAAAGCTGTTGCCGACTTTCGTGGACGAATATACACCGCTTGGTTCACCACAAAAATCCCGCTGCCTTATGGCCCATGGAAACTGAACGGATTGCCTGGATTGATTTTGGAAGTATATGACGAAACAGGAACCATATATCTTGTTGCCAAAAAAATAGAAATTCCCAAAGATGTCGATAACCTTCTAAAAAAACCAACTAAGGGAACGAGGATTATTTTTAGGGAATTTGTTGAAAAGGACAGTAATAAATCCGATGAAATCACGAAGGCGCTAAAGGCTCGTCTTCCAAAAGGCGGAAAAATTATTTCCACAAAAACGGAAAATACGGGAAAATTTGAATTGGAATACGAGTGGGAAAAAGGATAAACGGAAATTTCAAGATCATCATAAATTGTCTGGTGCTCTTGCTATCGGGCAATTTTGTTTTTTGCCAAACCACCATTCAAGGAAAAATAACAGATAGCCTTCAAGAACCCATTGCATTTGCCAATATCTTTTTGAAAGCGAAAAATGACGAAGCCATTATTGCCTATACTTTCACAAAAGAAAATGGAACTTATGAACTGAAAACCGATAAAACAGGCTTTTATGAACTATCGTTCAGTACAATTTCCTTTCAAACAAAAACCGTGGAAGTTTTATTAAAAAAGGAAAGCGAAACCCAAATTTTGAACGTACAACTTATAGCAAAAACGTTTCAACTAAACAAAGTGCTCGTATATTCCGATAGGCCCATAACAATCAAAAAAGACACTGTGATTTACAACGTGGACGCTTTTAAACGTGGAAATGAAGAAACGGTGGAAGATTTGTTGAAAAATCTGCCTGGGGTGAATGTTGCCGAAGACGGCACCATAAAAGTAAAAAACAAGGAAATCGAAAAAGTGATGGTGGAAGGTGAAGACCTTTTTGGAAAAGGCTACAAACTACTCACCAAAAACTTGGACGCCAAAACGGTAGACCATGTGGAAGTATATGATCATTATTCAAACAACCGCCTGTTGAAAGGAATCGAAAATAGTGATAAAATTGCCTTGAACCTAACTTTAAACGATGAATATAAAAATCAGCTCTCCACAATGTTGCGCCCCGGATATGGCTTGGCTTCCGAAAATCGGTACGATGTAAAATCAAATCTTATATGGTTTCAAAAAAAGAGCAAATCATATGCGTTTTTTAATTTGAACAATGTGGGAGAAGCTGTTATGGGCGATGAAATACAAGAAATGATTTCTTCTTCGGGAGATATTGATTTTGAAAACGAAGAAGCATATTCCTACCTGAATTTGATCGGCCGGCCTCCCGATCTCGGAGAAGAACGAACAAATTTCAACAATGCCGAATTGGTTTCACTCAATAACATTTATACTTTTAACCCAAAAATTACACTAAAAACCATTGGGTTCCTGAATTGGGACGAACAAAATTTTTTCAAAAAAAGCAAAGAAACCTATTTTCTTCCCACGGGAAATTTCACCAATACCGAAGATTATAAATTACGCAATAAAAAACTGACTGGCTTCCTCAAAACCGAATTCCTATATACGATTTCGAAAACCAAGAGCTTTGAATATTCGGGCAGGTACAATCGATCACATGCAGATTCAAGAACCAATTTATTTTTCAAAAATGAATTGTACAACGAATTTTTGGAAGAACAGCAATTCAACACCTCGCAACGCTTCGTCTATACCAACAAAATCGAAGAAAATCAAGCTTTTGTTTTGACGGCCCAGTATCTTTTTGATGAAAAACCACAAAATTACCGGAACAACCGTTTTTTGTTTCAGGAACTGTTCCCGGAACAAGATTCCGTAACCAATATTTTTCAGCACAGCGAGCACAAAGTACATACAGCAGGATTGGAATCCGAATTTTATAGTCGGGACAAGCGTGAAAACTTGTTCCGTATAAAATCGGGCGTTCATTATCAAAACCATGAATTAAACACAGATTTTGAACTCTTGGGCAATAATGAAACCATCGCGTTACCCGACTTTCAAAATAATATGGAATATCGCCTTTTTACTATATATGCAAGACCAGAATACACTTTCGAATTAAGAAATATTTCGCTTGCCACAAGTATCGGTTTTCGTCAATATTCCAATGTTCTCAATACTTCTTTCAAGATCAATAAAAAATCACCTTTTTTTGTGAACCCAAAGCTCAATATCGAATGGAAAATCAATGACGATCATCGAATTACGTCCTTTTACAGCTATGGCAGTGAAAATCCAACATTGCAAACACTGAACGAGAATTTTGTGCTTCGGGATTTTAATTCGTTTTCAAAAGGAACGTTCGATCTTAAACCCATGAATAGTTCCCTGTTTTTTTTCAATTATATGTTGGGCACGCCGGTGAGCACTTTTTATGCCAATTCCTTTCTCCTCTATCAAAAAGAAGAGGAATATCTATCTTCCGATTTGCTGATTGCCCAAAATTATCAATTGAACAATCTGATTCGTCTAAAAGATCGGAACTTTTTGAACGCACAAACCGAACTGAACTATTACATAAGCAAACTTTCAATAAATACCCGTTTAAAACTGGGTTATTCGCAGCAAAAATATGCGAACAAACTAAATGGTGTTTTACGCGGGTTGGAATTGGACACCTATAATTATGGAACCGAAATACGGTCCGCTTTCAGTGGAAAATTCGATTTTCATATAGGAACGGAATGGTTTGGAAATGTTGTAAAAACCGAAAAGGAAACCCGGACAAACACGATGAACAAAAGTTTTTTGAATTTGATTTATGAACCCTTTGAAAACCTAAACCTCTCATTAAATACGGAACGTTATTATTTTGCCCATTTTAACACAGGGGACAATTCTTATTATTTTATGGATTTTCAGGCAAAATATACCTTTCTGAAAAATAAATTGTCGTTTTCCATCGCTGGGAAAAACCTCTTAAACATCAAAACTTACAGAAATCTTTACATTGACGATTCCGGGATTTTTTCTTCCTCATATAAACTTTTGCCCCGCTACTTTTTGCTGAAAACAACGATTCGATTTTAATTTCAAGCACCAAAAACAATCGGGTTTCATTACAAAAAAACCCGGGATCTTCACCCCGGGTTCACGCACTAACACTACTAAGATATAGGGTTTATCGCAACCGATCCACAGATTTTACGAGATTTTCGTCCTTTTTGATAGCTTTATTAGCCAAAACCAAAAAAACAATAGAAAGAATGGGGACAAAAATCCCAATGCCCTTCTCGGAAATTTCCATTTCTCCAGGCACCATTAGCAACCAGTACACGAAAAATCCTAGCAACACAAAGTTCAATATTATATTGAGCCGCCCCAGCACGAACTGAAGTTTCCTATTTTTAAACAAAAACAACGTCACAAGTGCCAGAATCCCTGATAGACAAAACGCCAAAAGCACCATTGGTTTATCGGTGGAAAAAATAGCTATTCCTTCTTCATTTTCCCATAGTGGGAACAAAAAGGCAGCTGCGGCGTTCAGGAAAACAATTAGTAAAAGATAAAGGCTCTGTATGCGTTGAATCATGATTTATAGTTAGAAAACACAAAAATAACAGTTTCTTTTTAGGAAGGAAAGTAAAAAAATAAAAATAAAGTTGTATTATTGCAGTCACAATTCATAACCACTTCAATTCAGGTTATTTATACTTCTATATTTTTCGGTTCTTCTCCCAGAATTAAACGAATGCCAGAACAAAATAACATTCATAGTAAAACCCATGTTGGAAATTTCAGATTTAAAGGCAAAAAAGCTTCCTGAGCTTCAGGAAATAGCTAAAACGTTACGTGTGCCAAAGCACAGAAGCTTAAAAAAAATGGATTTGGTCTATCAGATATTAGATTATCAAGCGATGAATCCGGAAAAAGTAAAAGAAGCACTTCCGCCCAAAGACGCGGAAAAACCCAAAACAAAAGACGACGGATCCACACTAACGGAAAAACGTCCTGCAAAAAAACCGCCTCGAAAAAAAAAGGAGCCGCGAGAGCCTATAAAACCTAAAGAAAAGCCCACGGAAGAGCAAAAAGCTACCTCTGAGTCTTCCGATCAGGAAACGGAAACGGCAAAACCCAATGCGCCACAACAACCGCGCAAAAATCGGAACGAGCGGCAAACCAAAGAATCCCAGAACCCGAAAAAGGAAAGCAACACAGAAAATAATTCTGAAACCAATTCGGCCAAAGATACTCGTCGCGAAAGACCAAAAAAGGAAACCTCGAGAGTTCCCAATAACAAAAACAACGGAAATCGCGAAAACGGAAACCAACATTCCCCCCAAAGCAATTCGAAGCAAAACAACGGAAATCGGGATAACCGCAATCGCTACCGCGAACCAGATTATGAGTTTGATGCAATTATTGAGAGTGAAGGAGTTTTGGACATCATGCAAGATGGATATGGATTTCTACGATCTTCGGACTATAATTATTTGTCTTCCCCAGACGATATATACGTATCACAGTCGCAGATACGCCTATTTGGGTTAAAGACCGGCGACACGGTTCTGGGAAATGTTCGTCCGCCAAAAGAAGGGGAAAAATATTTCCCGTTAATAAAAATAAGCAAAATCAATGGGCTGGATCCGCAAGTGGTTCGCGACCGGGTTTCTTTCGAGCATTTAACGCCACTTTTTCCACAAGAAAAATTCAATATAGCCGAGCGACAAAGCACTATTTCAACCCGTATTATCGATTTATTTTCACCGATCGGGAAAGGGCAGCGTGGAATGATTGTTTCGCAACCAAAAACGGGGAAAACGATGCTTTTGAAAGATGTGGCAAACGCTATTGCCGCCAATCATCCGGAAGTATATCAAATCATTTTGTTAATCGACGAACGACCCGAAGAAGTTACCGATATGCAGCGCAATGTGAAAGGCGAAGTAGTCGCTTCCACTTTCGATAAAGAAGCACATGAGCATGTGCGTGTGGCGAACATAGTATTGGAAAAAGCAAAACGTTTGGTGGAATGCGGTCATGATGTGGTGATTTTATTGGATTCCATCACCCGATTGGCCCGCGCATACAACACCGTGCAACCCGCGAGCGGAAAAGTGCTGAGCGGTGGTGTCGATGCCAATGCCTTGCACAAACCGAAACGTTTCTTTGGCGCAGCGCGAAACATTGAAAATGGCGGATCCTTGACGATTTTGGCCACGGCCTTGACCGATACCGGCTCCAAGATGGACGAAGTGATTTTCGAGGAATTCAAAGGAACGGGAAATATGGAACTTCTATTGGATCGAAAAATTTCGAACCGAAGGATTTTCCCTGCGATCGACCTTACTTCTTCCAGTACGCGTCGTGACGATTTGCTTCTCGACGAAAATACAGTTCAAAGAATGTGGGTAATGCGAAAATATTTGGCCGACATGAACCCAGTGGAAGCTATGGAATTCATTAATGAGCGTTTCAAACAAACCAAAAACAACGAAGAGTTTTTAATTTCGATGAACGGGTAGATTTAGTTGGCAGCCTTCAGTGGCAGTAGGCATATATATCAGAAATGAAAAACCTTTCTCAAAATTAATTGGGGAAGGTCTTTTAATTTAATAGCCAACCGAAGTGATTAATCTATCTCTATAATTTTATAGAGGTCAGTAGTTAGCTACATATTAATTCTTTCTGATATATTTTATCCGCCCTCACCATCCGCACAATCAGGTTGTTGAATATGGTCCTTTTGCTTTGGGAGCGGTTCAATCGGTAGCAGAACTCGTCAAAATAT
>JBDNFD010000039.1:0-25706 GCA_041689995.1 Flavobacteriaceae bacterium
CCGTCACGCCAAAAAGCGTGATGCTCTATCCAGCTGAGCTATGCGACCTATATTTTATTTTCAACTCTACTCTTCTACCGTCACGCCAAAAAGCGTGATGCTCTATCCAGCTGAGCTATGCGACCTATATTTTATTTTCAATCCTACTTTGTGACCTAAAATTTAATCCTGCAAAGATAAACATCCAAATTAATTCATCAAGTTTACTTTCAAAAAAGTCTTCCAAATCTTTAACTTATAAACGCGAATTAGAAATATAATAAGTTATTTACTGCGTAACTTTAATTTTCATTCATCAAGCCGTCACTTCGAGTGTTTTGTTTGAGTTGAAAACGCAAACAAAATGTATCGAGAAGTGTTACTTCAAATATGCTTTGCTTTTCAAAAGGTTCTTCCATTCGTTCAGTTTTAATTGGGAATCGACGCAATTAAGTAATAAATATATTACCTTTGTATCCATGAAGTACAACGAACTTTTTAGGCTTCTTAAAAAGGACGGTTGGTTCGAGGCAAGGCAAAAGGGTAGCCACGTAATTATGAAGCACCCCACAAAGTCCGAGCAATTAACAGTCCCCAACCATTCGGGCAAAGAAGTCAAAAAAGGTTTATTGAGTGCTATATTGAAACAAGCGAATATTAAAACAACAAAGCGATGAAAAAGCCAGAAATCAAAATAACGGTAACCAAAGAAGATACTGGATATAGTGCCAATACCTCGGTAAACGGCAACTTTATTGCAACCGAAGCTGAAACCTTTGAGGAACTTAAAGCGAACATTTTAGAAGCCGTAACCCTGACTTTTGAAGATAGTGGTTTTACTTATAGCGTTGAGGAAATAGGCTTTGAATATGACTTGGGAAGTTTCTTTGATTTTTACAAGGTCATCAATGCAAAGGCACTCTCCGAACGTATCGGAATGAACCAAAGTTTGTTGGCCCAATACATCAAAGGAATTAAAAAACCCTCTGTTGCCCAAACAAAACGCATTTTGCAAGGGGTTCAGCAAATTGGGCGCGAACTTAGTGAAGTTCGGTTTTTACTTTAAGAAGTGGTTTAATGCTGGATTTATTTTTAATCCCAACATAAAACCGCTAATTTCGACTTGTACCATTTCAGGCTGCTTTGCTAATCCTATAGTTATGTCCGCAATTCCATTTACTATTTTTTTAGCAGTCCTTTTTCCTGCTTTAATTCGGTAATATCTATAAATATCATCGAGTTTATCTTCTGCGAGTTGCAACCAAAAGACTTTTAACTCCATTTTTCAAATTTAGCTTTCAAATCATTAACCTCAATCATTCGCCCGTTTTTTGAATCCTCCATCGCTTGGTCAATTTCAGCATCATATTGCATCATAGTCATTGGTTTTAGATTTCTTTCTATTAGTTCACCCTTTCTTTTTCGCAATAGTTTCTCAAGTCCGCTTATGATTTCTTCGTTTTGCAATCTTAAAAATTCTTGAACAAATTCTATTTTTCTTGCTTCTAAATCCATTTTATTTAGCTTTTTATCAAAGATACTGAATTATAAAATTCAGCGGTTGTTTTTTTGATTATCGATTTTTATTCGCTTCCAACTAACGTCAACTTTTAGTTACTGATATTCAATGAATTATTAAAACCGACGTCTTCTGGTTCGATTTCAAATTTAATGATATTTTTTTTAATTCTGCGGCCAAGTTTTTGTGGAGGTGGGCAACCGCATGTTGTGGAACCTGTTGTTTCTTTTTTCGTTCAATTACTTGCTATGCGCAATATTCCAATTTCCACAATGCTAGGAAACTAGGTCCAAAATTAAATGGAATTTTTACCACAGTCCTTTGTTGGCATTTCGTTGTTTTTTCTGTTGGTTTAAATTCAGTTGTCAATTCTTTTTATTTTCAGAATTTAAGTGAGTTCAGTCGGCGTTTTATTCTGAAAACCTTTTCAGTTCCGTTTGAGTGAGCAATTCCGCAACTTGCTAAATTCTGCCCACAATCCGATTTTAAAAGAAACTTCCAATTGTAATAATCGTACATATAGCCAATAATAAAACACTAATTATTGTTAAGAAATTTCTTTGATTTTTTATTAAATATTTTATTCCGATAACTAGAAAAACAATTTGTGCAATAAGAAATGGTATTGTCAATACTTCTCTAAAAACTTCAATTAAAACAAAATCTATTTTATAAAAATTAATCAACCAAATCAGAATAAAATAAAATACAATTGCAAAATTCACAATTATCAAGTTTCTATTTGTTATTAATTTGCTCATTTTATTCGAGGCTTAATGTGTTCCACCAATGAATGGCAATGTTTATGTATAAGAATAGTTGCGGGTTTGTGCGAGGATTTTCCGCAGGAAAATCAGATTTAGCAAACACGCAACTATCTTTGTTTTAGCATTAAACCGCAATTATTTCTATACGGTATTGTATGTTCGTTTTTATTTCGTAAACAGAACACTAACGGAAACAGAATTACTTTTTTTAGCGTTGTCTCCAAATATAAATCCTAAAGTATCTTGTTTCTCAATTTTGTAAATGTTATGACCTTTATTTGCTCGCCATTCTGTTTTTTTTCCACCAATGTTTACATTCAAAAATTTTAAGGCAGTTCCTTGACCAGTTCCTAAATCAACTTTGGAATTTTCGTCATAGTATGTCATTGAAAATTTATCGGAAGTTTGTTTTCCTCCAACTGTAAATGTTGCTAATTCTCCTTCTCCTTCTTCTTTTATTATTGAATAGCAATCATTACCTGTCTTTTGGTCGATTTGTTTTCCGTCAATCGCAGTAGTGATAGTTAAGTGAGAAAATTCACAGTCAGATTTGGTTTCTCCGCAAGAGAATAGGATACCTGTAGTCAAAAGGCAAGTCAAAAAGTTGATTTTTTTCATAAAATTTAATATTTAAAAATTGTCAATTATTTAGTTATTGTATTAATTTATTTTGGTCAGTCGTAAGTTGTGTCCAAATGACGCACAACGTTTTGCAGCTACAAGAAGTTGGCGATTTCGGAGACGAAAACTGTCTGCCACCACAAAACTTGATACGAAGCACAAAGCTTCATTTAACCACTGAACCGCCAATTTCTTGTAGGTGCTGTTAGCAGTAGTGGTTCTTTGTTCTGCCTTTAAATTAGAGTTCATTGTGTCCTAATGTTTTTGCTAATTCCATTGCCGTTAAGCCGTCAATATTTTTCTTTATAGTGTCAATACCCTTGCTTACTAAAAAATCATAAGTCTTTTTGTCGTTGTTTTTGGCTGCATAATGTAATGCTGTCCAACCGTTAATTGGATATGCAAAATTCAATGTCATAAAATCCATTGAACTATTTTTTAATGCTTCTTCAAGTTGAACTATGTCGCCTTTCTCTGCTCCTTTCATAAATGAGAGATTGATTTCTCTCAATATGTTGAGGTTTTCTCTTGCATCGCAATATTCGTCATAGTCTTGCCGCCTTTGTGCTTTTGTTCGCCCGTTATGCTTAGTCAATAATTCAATAATTTCTTTTGATGTCGTTAAGTCAATCGCTTCGAAATTGTCTTGGTCGTAAAATGAAACAAATGCTCCGTTGCTTATAAAAAATTCTACAAGGTCAAAGTCATTAAGTGTCGCTGCCACGAGTAACCCGGTTCTCTCACCAAAATCTTGTTCGTCAATGCTGTGTCCTTGGTCAAGTAGTTTTTTAATTTGGTCAATCTGTTGGAATGCTGTTGCCTGTGGAATTGTCATTCCTGTTAAACCTTGATTTTTCCAAATGTCTATTAATTTAAGAAGGTCTGTAAATTTACCAAAAGGCGAAACAAGCTCTTCTATACCGTTTTCGGCTAATTGATATTGAAAACGTTTCCACGCAAGGTCATACGAGTCAATTTGTTTAAGGAGAACTTTGTCCTTAGAAATTGCTTCAAGAACCTTGTCCCATTGTTCGTTAAAAAATATGTCGTCAATGTCTGTCATTCAATTATCTGTTTGTTCGGGATTTCTTACCATTACTACTAACATTAGCATAAACGAAGCCCCAATTCCGTATATCTCACAAATAAACCCCAACAACCATTGGGTTTTAATTAGAAAGGAAATATCAATGCGAAGCTTCCCTTCAAATGTATTAAAAAAATGTTAACCCATTCAATATTATTTTGTAAAGCTCGTCCCCTACTCTTCTTTATTCCTCTTCCTTTCTTTCTGAAATTCAACTTATATAATTCCAAATATTCCGATATTTCGCCAATTGGAAATACGTATCTTTAATGGCTTTGTTATCGGATTTTTCCAAATTTGGATCGCCCTCCAAAATCTTTCTTGCCCAATCCCTTGCCAATTTCAAGATGTCATTGTCGCGAATTATGTCGGCAATTTTTAAATTGAGAATTCCACTTTGTTGCGTGCCCATCAAATCGCCGGGACCGCGAAGTTTCAGATCTACATCGGCAATTTCGAAACCGTTTGTGGTTTTGCACATGGTTTTTAAACGGGTTTTTCCATCGCTGCTAAGTTTGTGCCCGGACATTAAAATACAATAACTTTGTTCCGCCCCACGGCCCACGCGCCCGCGCAATTGGTGGAGTTGCGAAAGTCCAAACCGCTCGGCACTTTCAATAACCATCACGCTGGCGTTCGGAACATCAACGCCAACTTCGATAACGGTGGTGGCAACCATAATTTGGGTTTCACCCTTCACAAAACGCTGCATTTCGTAGTCTTTGTCCCTCGGCTTCATTTTGCCATGTACAATGGAAATTTGATAGGTCGGTCCGGAACCATCGGGAGGAAACTCGCGCGAAATACTTTCGTAGCCGTCCATCAAATCTTTGTAATCCATTTTTTCAGATTCTTGGATCAGCGGATAAACCACATAGATTTGCCGCCCTTTTTGGATTTCATCTTTTAGAAAACGAAATACTTTCAAGCGGTTGGAATCAAATCGGTGAACGGTTTTAATGTTTTTTCTTCCCGGGGGAAGTTCGTCGATGGTGGAAATATCCAAATCACCATAAATGCTCATCGCCAATGTCCTGGGAATTGGCGTGGCGGTCATCACCAAAATATGTGGAGGCAAGTCATTTTTGTGCCATAATTTCGATCGTTGTTCCACCCCAAATCGGTGTTGTTCGTCAATAATAGCAAGGCCCAAATTTTTAAATTCCACTTTATCTTCCAATAACGCGTGGGTTCCGATAAGAATATCCAATTCGCCATTTTTCAGTTTTTCATGAATAATTTTCCGCTCTGAAGTCGGCGTGGAACCAGTGAGCAGATAAATATTCAGGGACGAATTTTCGCATAATTTCTTTATATTCGAATAATGCTGAATTGACAAAATTTCGGTCGGCGCCATGAAACAAGTTTGAAATCCGTTGTCGAGCGCGATGAGAATCGACATAAAAGCAACAATTGTTTTTCCGGAACCCACATCGCCTTGAAGCAGCCGATTCATTTGTGCGTTACTTCCCAAATCGGAGCGGATTTCTTTCAACACTCTTTTTTGTGCATTCGTCAATTCGAAGGGCAGATTATATTTATAGAAATTGTTGAAATGGTCCCCGATTTTTTCAAAGGGATAGCCTTTTATTTTCGATTTATGCAACACATTTTTTCGGATCAGTTGTAGTTGCAAATAGAACAATTCTTCAAATTTCAACCTGAATTGTGCTTTTGAAAGAAGGTCCTGCGATTGTGGAAAATGAATGTTGAAAACAGCTTTCGATTTTGAAAGTAGGTTCAATTCGTTCAAAATCATCGGAGAAAGTGTTTCCGAAAACACGCTTTGTTGTTCCGCAAATAATTGTTGCATCAGTTTTGAAAAAACCCGATTGCTAATGCCGTTCTTTCCAAGTTTTTCCGTGGAAGGATAAACAGGCTGCATCACTGTTCGCAATTTATTTTCGTGCTCTGACAGCAAATCCATTTCGGGATGGGCCATAGAAAACAGTCCGCTGAACCAATTGGTTTTCCCAAAAATAACATAGGGAATATTGGTTTTAATGTTTTCGCGGATCCATTTATGTCCGCGGAACCACGTGAGTTCCATTTTCCCGGTTTCATCTTCAAAAATTGCGACCAAACGTTTTCCCCGTTTTTGAGGAATCATCTTTACCTCGGTTATTTTTCCGATAATCTGCACTTCGGAAGTATTCCGCTGCAATTCATTGATTTTATGGAACCGGGTTTTATCGATGTAGCGGAACGGAAAAGAATTCAGCAGATCCTGATACGTGTGAATTTCAAGTTCTTTCCGCAACAAATCTGCGCGATTGGGTCCAACGCCTTTTAGATAATCGATTGGGGTTTGTAGTTTTTCCGCATTCATGGAAACGAAAATACGGATTTCCCGAAAGTTTGCGGAGAAAGAGAGCTAACTTTCCTTCGGAATTTTTTTTCAGTAATTCCTTTCCTTCAAATTTAATAAAACAGGAAAGTGGTGAAGCCCATCACGACAAGGCTTAGGGGAACCACAAACATCAGGAACAAGAAACTTACGGCGGCGCTTTCGAAAAAACTTCGGAGAAATCCTTGGCCATAAAAACGCTTGACGCCGAACCACAAATAAAAATAGGTGGAAAATAAAACCAATGTAACAAGCCAACTCGGCATCGCTTTCCAAATAAAGCCGGCGATCAACAACAAACTGAAAACAAAAAACATAAATGAAAAGAAATAGAACCCGAACACCAAATGATGGGCAAAACGGCCCTTTCTAAAATAGAAAAGTTTTAGAATAAGCGCAAAAATAGGGAGTAAAATGAACAAGGCAATAGGGATACTATCATAAAAACCTTGCAAAATTCCGCTGCCACGCCGTTTATATACTTTCAATGACTGCGAATATAATCTGTGTTTAAACGTGCTGCTCTCTTTTGCTAGTCCCATGGCTCCCAAAATTTGTTCTTCCGGGGCATTTATAGCGATCAGGGAATCTATTTCTTGTCCCAAATCAACTTTATCTTCCGAATTGTTTTTAATGGATATCCCAACCGGAAAGTTTTTTGGCTCAATAACGATGGTGTCTTTTGACTCGAATGCGGAATTCCAGACCTGTTCCATTTCTTGCTCTCGTTCCCTCGCCACAAAGGAAAAAAGAAAGAAAAAAACCAACGAAACGAACAAATAGAATTGCGCAGGGTGCAAATAAAGCATTCTCTTCCCTCCTACAAAGCGTTTTGGCAACAAACCAGGCTGAAACATAAGGGGAACGAAACTTTTGAAAAATCGTGCATCCACGCAAAAATAATTGCTGATCGTGTTGTGGAACAATAGTTTTAAAGTCAGTTTGTCATTGGCTTCCTGACTGCAATACGGACAAAAACGAAAAGTAGCATCAAATTTATTTTCACAATTTTTACAGGTAATTTCAGGTTCCATATTGCAAATGTAGATTGGGCGGATAAAAATAGTGAAAATTCCATCTTATAAAACCCGTTCGGCAATGCTCAAAAGGGAGTTTCTGAATTATTCGTGGTAATTGGTTTCAATCATATACATTAATCCCGTACAAAAGTTGTTTCATTTTACTGCCGTTGATCTCCACCGGACGATAGGCCGTGGTGAACTTTTCAATGGCGGTATCCATCCCAGATTTCAATTCCTTGTAGGCAATGGGAATCTTTGTGGCGCATTGCTGTTCGTTTTCATAACTATCCAACATAATTTTGAATTTTTCATAGAATTCGGTGCCCTGATCGATGAACGTGTTGTAGGCCATAATGAATTGCAACAACCGGTCGATGGGGAATTCCAGGGCGATACGCATTTTTAGGGCTTTTTCCGGATCGGTGCCATCGGCCGCGACCTTGTCCATGTTGTCCACATATACATCCAATTTATCGCGGAGCTTGTCCCATTCGTCGTTTTGACGGCAATCTTCCAACGAAGCCCCATAGCCAATAGGATCGGTATAATCCTTAAAAAGCTGTTGCAGATCTTTCATCAAGGTTTCATTGCTTTTTTGTAAAAAAGCTGTTTCAAAATAAATGGTGTTAAGGTCGTTGTGCATTTGCAGGGTAAAGTCCAGGATGCACTCCACTTCTTTTAGCCCGTCCTGTTTCTCTTGTTTGGAAAGGTTTTGGTTGGCAAACAGCGAAACCATCGAGTGAATCACTGCAGTGTACATATTTTGCCCCAACAAGGCGGTAAGATCAAAACCCTGACGTTTGTCCTCCTTTTTAGAAAGCTGTTCTTTCAGGTCGGCAAATTCTGGATAATTGTTCGGGTTGGCGATTTTACTGATCTCATGGAAAGTGCTTATGGAAGCAAAATGATGGTCCAAGGCGAGCGTTTTTCCGTATAATATTTGAACCACTTCCAAGCCTTTTAAATAACGTATTTTGCTGATGTCCGATAATTTGGCGGCCTTGTTTTCTCGAAGTTGTTTTTCCAATCGCGCTTTTTCCACCAACAAACCGACCTGTTTTTCCAAATTTTGGGCTTGGGGAAGTTCCTGACCGATCTCATTAAGCTTTTTATAAAGCGGTCGGTTTAACTTTCGGTAATAGTAATTTACTTCCGCCGTTTCGCGCGCCCAACTTTCCAACACTTCGGAAATGGGTTTTTCTTTTTCCGCTAGGCTGTTGGCATAAGCGAAAACGGACCAAAACACGCAAAAGCCCACTAAAATCAGTCGAATCGTTTTCATGTCGCTATTGGTTTAGGATGGTTTTCACCTTAGTGAAAGCCTAATGAATATCCGTTCTTTAGTAACTGTTGCCGGGTAACTCCCGGGTGCTATGTTATAGATGCCTTCATCGATTTTCAGGACAGATTTCAGTTCGGGCAATAAACTTTGGGCCTCGGGTTGTTCAAAGACAAGTCTGTCTTGATTTTCCGGTGTAATGGCTTCGCCAAACAACTGAATTTCCTGTTCGGGGCTCAACCTATTCCGAAAAATCTCCATTGTAAGAATGTTTTCGGTTGTTTTGTAGAGCGTGGCGTTTGCTTCTTGTTTTCCGATGGATTGCAAGCTGCAAATGCCCCGATCGCCGCGGCAATGGCGGCCTTCAAAATTGGCTTCCACCGCAACCCGGTTTTCCTGGGCGGCACTTATTGTAGCTGTTAATATTAGTAAAATTGTATAGAATGTTTTCATTTTTGGTGAGGTTAACTTGAAATTATAATGTAATATTGTGTTCTTTTACCGATTTTATTTCAGTTATGTAACTGGTAAAACCAATCAAATTATTGCAACTTGAAAAGCATGGAGTCTTTTAAAAAATAACATTTTTCTAAATATTGCCCTTTCCTATAATAGATATAAAGCGGATAAACCCATTCGTGATTTCATGTTTTCGGGAACTTCCAACCTAGTTGAATTTCCCGGATCTACTCATCTTCCCTTTTTTTGAGCAACGGTATGTTTTTTTATCACCTGTAAAACTTGATTTTTTGTAATAGATCCCTGCTGCATCCAAATGATTTGGTTCTCTTTAATAAAAAGCGTTGTGGGCAGAACATTTATTCTACTTCCATCATTAAACTTATATTGCATAATATCAAACTCAAAGTCGCTGTCTTTAATAAAATCTTCGATGACACCTGCTTTTTGATTAGATATGGCAATGACCTTTATCCCGGTTTCAGCTTGAATATCTTCCAGTATCGGCATTTCTTTAATGCACGGAACACACCAAGTAGCCCAAAAATTAACAATAATATCTTCTCCATTTGCGATATCATTCAACGAAGCAAATTTTCCAGATAGATCATTCACCATAATTGAAGTGAGATTCAATTTTGATGTGTCATTAAAAAAATTTTTAAATCCAAAAAATAAAATCACAAGAAAAAGAATTGGAGTTAAAAATCCTGTCGTTAATCCGAAGATATAATTTTTACTCATTTTTAATTAATTTTAAAATTTCCCATGAATCCTAAAAAGACCACCACGAGGATTAAAAAACCAATCGCTATTCCCAATCCGATTAAGTAGCCCTTTAAAAATTTATTTTTCATCATATAAAATATTGAAACCAAGGACAATTAAATTTTTTGTCCTTGGTTATTGTTGAAATGAACTTACCTTTTTATTGGTACAATTAATTTTCCATCTCTAATTATATATTCGCCAGCAAGCAATGTGCCTCCCGCGCATGAAGCCTCTTTCGTCTCAACAGTTATCCCATTCAATATTTCATTAAAGCCATGAATAACTAGAGTTTCATCCGAGACTTCCATTAATGGAGTTTTATCCGTAGAATTCCAAGCATCTATCTGGCGTTGGCAAGTTTGGTTACATTCATCTGGTTCTCCAGTTGTAAAAGTCACACAATAAGTGATAAATACTACCGAAAGACAAATTTGATGTTCGACTTCTTTTATTGTGTTTTCACAGTTTAGATTTTCTTTCACTGCGATTTCCGGTTCGATTCTTTTAGCTTCACTTTGAAGTGGAGCCAACATAAAAACCCCCAATGCAATAAACACTATTGTTTTTGTTATAAGTTTCATAATATTCACGTATTAATTTTTTAAAATGATTTTTCGCCTGTTTGTTTTTCGATGGGTGCAAGCACCATCGCAAAAAAGCCGGGACAATTATGTGGGTATTTAAAAAATTAACCGTAAATTTGCATTGCGAGTTTTCAAATATTACGGCCGCGTATTTTTGTGCCCGCCTTTTTTGAAACGGTGGAAGCCTCTACCTGGTAGGGGCTTTCCCTTTTTTTCGTGGATAGCTATGTCATAATTGATTGATTTTTGGCCCGTGTGCAACAGGTTGGTTTAACATTCCTTTTTTAATAAGGTCACTTAAAAACCATTTAACGATTTTTTGCAGCCTTTTATAAACATTTGCAAGATACTGCAAAAAATAGCTTCCAAACAAGGCGATCCACTGCCTTTTTTGGAGAAATTTCTTCACAAAAAGGCAGTGGATCGAAATTATTACTGTAAAACATTGATTTTCAAGATGTAAAAATATAAGATAAAATAAAAATAAATTTTGACACTTGAAAAATTTGGTTAATTTGCAAAGTGGATTATTCTCATACAAACCAACCGAATTATGAAAATGGGCGAAAAACTGAAATTGTTGCGCAAACTTAAAGGATATACCCAAGCCGATGTGGCCGGAAAACTGAACCTTTCACGCCGTGCTTATGCCAATTTGGAAAACAACCAGACCAATCCCGGCCTTGACCGCATCACGCAGCTTGCGGAAATCTACGGTATCAAGACCGAGGAATTTCTTTCCTTCAACGAAAACCAAGCCTTCACCAATTGTTTCAACAACAATGCACTAGGTTTTTACCATGCCGAAAAAGTAACTTCAAAAGCCAATAATGAAGAACGCCGGTTTTTTATGGAGCAATTGCAAACCCTGGTCCAAAGCTTTAAAAAAGAACGGCAAACTTATTTGGAAGTAATTCAATCATTGACGGTAAAATAAGCATCAATTGACCGCAATCACGAAGAAATACTTTTAAATTCCTACGATCCAAGTTCGGAACCAATGATCGAAAATCGAGCGGACAGAGCTTATCCAACCAGTTTTTACAACCGTAGGGAATTTGACCGCGATATTCCTTTTCGGTTCCGGATGATGCGAGGGAAGATGTGACTGAATTCCGAATTCCGAATTCAAAATAAAAAGTTTTTTTCCACTTTTACATTTTACATTTTTCGGTTTTACATTTTTCAGTTTTGAGAATTCAAGATTCAAGATTCAAAATCTGCTCTTCATTTTTCTTCACTTCTTAATGGTTTAAATAAAACAACGCATAAAAGAATTCAAAAGAGGTTTCGATTGCGTTCAACCTGATATTTCGTTCAACCATAACTTTTTTTCTTGTCACTTCGAGTGCAGTTGAGAAGCATTTAAAATTTCGAATTCAAAATATAAATGAGTGAATGAGTGAATAGTCAAAAATTCCTAATTCAAAATTTATTCTTCATTTCCCTTCACTTCTTAATGGTTTAATTAAAATAGAACCCGTCTGTGGTCAGGCAGGTTCAAAATTAAGAGGAACTCAAAAATCATCACTCCCCGAACTCATAATTTTACAATTAATCATTAAAATAAAACCCGTTCGGTGCTACGCCCACCGGGAATTCCTTTAGCTTACTTCCTGAATTGTCATAAATATAAATGTGTCCTTTCGAAGTAAAATCTCCCGCATCGGCCATATAAATTTTGGTTCCTTCCACCGCAAATCCATATAAAACGGAAACATCATTTGCTTCAATAATTGGTGTGAGGGGAATTTCTGGCGCATTGATTTCAAAGGAAAAAACCTTGTTTCCGCCGGTATAATAAATCCGGTTGTTTTCCACTTCCAAATTAGCAAAAACACTATCGTCGGGAAAATCAACGAGATTGGAAATTTCCTTGGTTCCCAAATCCATGGTTTTGATTCCAGAACTTACCATGGCATATAAGGTATTGTTTTCTATGTCAATCCCATTTAAAGCAGCTCCCATTTCAATCGTTTCTTCCACGGCACTCGTTTGCGGATTGATCACCGAAATTTCACTTCCCACACTGAAAGAGGCATTTTGCACATATAATTTCCCATTTTTCTCTAGAATATATTCCACCGCCGCATGCGTTTGAATGGTTTTTTCCACCTCTAAGGTTTCCAAATTAATCACCGCGATAAAATCATCATCGGAAGTTTGCCATGAAGCCTGATTGGTCACAAAAGCTTTTCCGTTGGCGACCGCTCCATATCTCGGCGCGTTCAAATCCCCCACTATTTCCCCTACGAATTCAAACGAAAAGCGGTTTACAACGGTAATTAAATTGGACACATTTGAAATAATGTAGGCATTTTCCCCATAAAAAAACACCGATTGCAACACAGAACCCAATCCCAAACTTTTCGTTGGATTTGCAGCAAAATATATTTCGTGTTCCACGGTTTCCAAATCGTTACTGACAAAACTTAGGCTTCCGTCGCCCGCGCTAAAAGAACCTTCGTTCAACACGAAAAATCCGTTGTCGTACATTCCAAGATCGCTTTCCACCTTGGAATTGTCATCGCTACAAGCGGCCAAAAACAATACACTCAATAAACTGGCAAATACAATTTTTTTCATTTTATTTAAAATTTAAAGATTACAAACAATTTATAATTAATACCGGGCATAAACCGGTTTTCCACGCTTTCGTAATTTTTATTGAAAAGGTTGCGCACCTTGGAACCAATGTTCAGACTCTTTCCCTTTTTTAATGGATAAGAATAAGTGATCTGAATATTTGAAAGGGAATATTTTTCTATGATATCCCTTGGATCATTGTCCGAACGAGTGAAAACTTCCCCAGTGAACAAGAAATTATAATTCAAATTCCATCGTTTAAAATCATATCCGAGGCTGGTGGTTGCTTTATGAAATGGAACATAAATAAGCTGTTTTCCAGTTTCTTTATCTTCCGAAACAGTATAGGAGTAGGTAGCATGAAAGGAAAGTCGGTGGTTGCCGAATTTCTTGTGATAATCAAAATTAGATTCCACTCCATAGGTTTGAACCTGATCAACATTGCTCGGTTCCCAAATTGCGGTGGAAGGAACCCATTGAATCATATCGCGAATTTCAATGAAAAAAGCGGTGATTGAAAAGCGTACATTTTTCCGCCGAAAATAATTCCCCAGTTCCACTTGGTGCGAAGTTTCCGGTTTTAAATTCGTGTTCCCGCTTTTCTCCCAAAACATATCGTTCAAGGTGGGAATGCGATAATTTTTGGAAATATTTAGTTTCAAAGTATAAAAATTGAAGACCTCGAAACTCGCACCCGCGGAATATAAAAACGGACTTTTATAGTCTTGGGTGAATTCTTTCTTCGCCCCTATTTCATATAAAAAACGCTCCGAAAGCTTTTGCTTCATCAGAATAGCTGCCGAACCAATCTTCTGTGAATTCCCGGCCACGCTGGAACCAACGCCTTTTGCATAGGAATAATCCAACAATCCATGCAGCTCCATTCCATTTTCCAAATTTACGCCCAGCCCATATTTTCCAAGAAAAGTTTCCGCCTTTCCGTAGGTGTGGCTTTCCTCTTCCGTATTTGGATAATAATTGAATTCCTCATTTAAATAAGCAAATTTCAATTCGGAAGAAAAGTTATCGAAATCACTTTCCCAAGCAATCAAGTTCCAGGTGTGAAAATCCCGATATTTTGTGGGCGTTTCCGAAGGCCGGATTAAAGAGAAATGCCGTTCCCCATCAAAAACCGACGTGTGGATTTCAAGAAGATTGTTTTGATTGAATTTATAGGCAAAATCGGCTTTGAGGTTATTATTGTAATACTGCCCGTTTAAATTTTCCCGTTTGCTTTTCACATACGGATAATCGTTGTCAGAACTCGCACGCGCGGCATTGACATGAACGCTGGTTTTTTCGTTGGAATAAGACAAACCATAACGCACATCGAGGCTGTTGAAACTTCCATAGCCAAATTTCAATTTATTTTGCCAGCCTTTTTCAAATTGAAACGTATTGTTCAAATGAACGCTCCCTCCTATTGCGCCGCTTCCAAAAAGCACGCTCCCGCCGCCACTTCTGATGGAAATTTCATCAAATCCGCCAATATTGATCGAATTGAAATCTGTTTGTCCATTGAATTTTGAATTAACATTAATTCCATTCCAAACCACGGCGGTTTGCGAAGCGGTAGTTCCGCGAAAAGACACCGAAGAAACCATTCCCAACCCGTTTTCTTTGAAATAAATAGGGGTTTGATATTTTAAAATATCCGTTAAAAGCGGTTCCGCATTTTCGATAAGTGAATCACCCAAAACCCGAACATGTTGTGTGTCGGAAAATGTCTCCAAGATGGAAGTATGCAATATCACCGGGTTCAATTTGTTGATTGAATCTTTTTGCGCATTCATTGCCCCCGAGAAAAGGACGCCTAATAGAAAGAGAAAAATAGTTTTCATAACAAGCCGGCCTTTTTCCCGAAAGCCCCAAATTTTTAGGTTGAATTCTGGCAGGTCTCCTGGCTTGCTTTTTTGTTGCTACCTTCCCATCCCAACTATTTGGAACAGTGGTTTTAAGTTTGCAACAAATCTCTTTTCAGAGACACCCATTTTCACGGGCATAACGTACAGTTGCGGGAACAGCTTCCGATTTGAACGGAATTCCCTTTTATTCGACACGAACGAAAGATCGCATCAAAACCAAAATTTCAACAAAAATAAACATTTGGGCGACCATCCCAACTTTAAAATGGAAATAATCTTACTTTTGTTCCGAAAAATAAAACAGGTTTGAAAAAAATAATTTTTCTGTTCTTGAGTCTTGGCTTTTTTGCCTGCCAAAATGATCAAAAAGAATTGGCCACGGTTTTGGCCAATGGAGATACGCTTTCCGTGGATTACGCAAAAGGTTTTAATATTGTTCAATATGCCGGTTTCAAATTGATTACCGTGAAAGATCCTTGGCCGCAAGCGGAAAAAAGCTTCACCTATCTCTTGGCCGAAAAGGATGCCAAAATCCCGAAAGCTTTAAAATATGATGAAAAAATAAATATTCCTGTGGAAAATATTGTGGTTACTTCCACCACACATATTCCTTCTTTGGAAACCTTGGGCGTCGAAAACACTTTGAAAGGTTTTCCCACGGTGGGTTACATTTCCTCCCCGAAAACCCGGGCGCTGATTGATGCCGGAAAAATCCAGGAACTCGGTACCAATCAGGATATCAACACAGAATTATTGTTAGAAATTCAACCCGATGTGGTGGTTGGTTTTTCCGTGAACGGAAACAATAAAGCCTACGATTTGATTCGAAAAAATGGAATTCCCGTGGTTTTCAACAGCGATTGGACAGAACAAAATCCTTTGGGAAAAGCGGAATGGATCAAGTTTTTTGGCGCCTTATATAACAAACTTCCGGAAGCTACCACCGCTTTTGAAAAGGTAGAAAACTCCTATCTGGCAGCTAAAAAATTAGCAGAAACCGCCGATAATAAACCCCGTGTACTTTCTGGTGCCATGTACCGTGACAAATGGTATTTGCCTTTTGGGGACAGTTGGCAAGGCCATTTTATAGAAGATGCTGGGGGGGAATATATTTACGGAAAAACTTTTGGCAATGGTAGCATTGCGTTGTCGTTCGAAAAAGTGTTCGCCGATGGAAAAGATGCCGATATTTGGATCGCTCCCGGGAATTTTGTAAGTTATTCCCAACTTTTGAACAGCTCGGAGCATTATAAGCAATTTAAAGCTTTTCAGAACAAAAAAACCTATAATTATGCTGGAGTTGTCGGGAAATCCGGAGGGGTTTTATATTACGAATTTGCGCCAAACCGACCGGATTTGGTACTGAAAGATCTGATAAAAATATTCCACCCCAACTTGTTGCCCGATTACGAACCCACATTTTTTAAACCTTTGGATTGAACGCGAAACTCTGGAAATATTTCTTGGTGGGAATTATCCTTTTTTTAGGGATTCTACTACTGAATATCAGTCTTGGTTCCGTAAAAATTCCCTTTTCAGAAACCTTAACCACTTTGATTGGTGGCGATATACCTCACGAAAGTTGGAAATACATCATTTTGGAATTTCGCTTGCCAAAAGCCTTAACTGCAATTTTGGCCGGTTCTGGGCTTGCCCTGAGTGGTCTGTTGATGCAAACCCTTTTCAGGAATCCATTGGCGGGACCTTATGTACTGGGACTTTCCAGTGGCGCAAGTTTAGGCGTGGCTTTTCTGCTGATGGGCGGAGTTTGGCTCGGCAGCTTTCTGGGAGATGATTTATTTTCGAAATGGGCGCTGATCATCGCAGCAAGCCTGGGAAGTTTGTTAGTGCTTTTTGCAGTGCTAGCAGCCTCCGTTCGATTGCGCGACACCATGGCCATTCTGATTGTCGGATTAATGTTTGCTAGCCTCACCGGCGCAGTGGTGAATGTTTTATCCTATTTTAGTCCGGCCGCCAATTTACAACGTTATGTTTTTTGGTCTTTTGGAAGCCTGGGGAATCTTTCTTGGGAAGAAGTAGGACTTTTGGCCTTGTTTTGGGTTGTCGGAATTTTTATTGCCATTTTTTGTGTCAAAAACCTAAACGCATTATTGCTCGGGGAACGATATGCGAAAAGTCTGGGTGTTCCCATTAAAACAAACCGAATTTGGGTCATCATCGCGACAAGTTTGCTCGCCGGAAGCATCACTGCATTTGCCGGGCCCATTGCTTTTGTTGGTTTGGCCGTTCCTCATTTGGTTCGGCAAGTCGTTCCCACGAACAACCATTTGGTTTTAGTGCCTGCCGTTTTGCTCGCCGGCTCAATTCTGATGTTGTTTTGCGACACCGTTGCACAATTGCCGGGAAGCGCTTATGTGATTCCGATAAATGCGATCACCTCCATTTTCGGCGCACCGATCGTTATTTGGTTATTGATCCGAAAAAAGAAATTGATTTTTTAGTCGGGAATAGATCTAAAATCGAATGAAGAACACTTCAGAAAAACCTGTTTTAAAAGCCGAAAAATTATCTATCGGATATCGCGGAAAAAACCGTGAAACTTGCATTGCGTCCAATTTGGATTTTTCGATTGGCGAGGGACAGTTAGTGGCGATTATTGGCATAAATGGCTCGGGGAAATCCACTTTATTAAAAACTTTGACCAAAGAACTTTCTCCCCTAAAAGGTTCAATTTTGATAAATGGCATTTCTTTGGAAAATTATTCGACCAAAATCCTCGCAGAACTGGTCAGCGTAGTTTTGACCAATCAAACTATTTCCAAAAACCTTAGCGTTTTTGAACTGGTGGCCTTGGGAAGACAGCCTTATACCAATTGGTGGGGAAATTTAAGCAAAGCGGATCATCATGCCGTTAATCAGGCTTTTCAGCAAGTTGAATTAACCGATTTGGCCCTAAAAAAATGCAATGAACTTAGTGACGGTCAACTTCAAAAAGTATTGATAGCAAGAGCTTTGGCGCAAGATACTTCTTTGATTTTTATGGATGAACCCACCACACATCTAGATTTATACCACAAAGCATATGTATTGCAACTATTAAAAAAGTTGACACAAGAAACCAAGAAAACAATCCTGTTCGCCTCTCACGAAATTAATTTAGCACTGCAATTGTGTGATAAAATAATTTTGATGAATAATTCCGGAGCAGTTTGCAGCAGTCCGGAAGCATTAATTCAAAAAGGTAAATTGAACAGCTTATTTCCGCTTGATATCATTGAATTTGATGAAGCAAGCAAAAGTTTTCGGGTGAAAAGGTGAAAACAACAAACATTTCCCTTTTTTCCATCAATAACCCTAGGAAAGCATGTATTTTTCTTAAAATATGGAGTCGTGAAGGTCTGAAATTGTATTTTTGAATAGAGATAAAAATTCAGCCTTACCAATGCTAAATAAATTAAAGGAATTTTGGGGAATGTTGAAGCGCGCTTTCCTCAGTTGGATAGATAACAATCCATGGAGCCAGAGTGCCACGATGGCCTATTATGCCATATTTTCTTTACCGTCCTTATTGATTATCATTGTCACGATTGCCGGTTATTTTTTCGGACAAGAGACGGTACAGGGCCGCATAACTGCACAATTTGATCGACTTATCGGTCAAAATTCAGCGGATGCAATTGAACAAATTATTGCAAACGCCAGCCTCAATGAGAATTCCTCTTGGAATATTATTATTGGAATGCGCTCCTGCTTTTTGGTGCCACGGGAGTTTTCTATCATTTGAAACTTACCATGAACGACATATGGAACGTAAGGGCCATCAAAGACACTTTCTTAAGAATGGTTATCAACCGGTTGGTTTCTTTCGGAATGGTGTTGGTTATCGGATTTTTAATGCTGATTTCTATGATTATTTCTGCATTATTGGTGGCTTTTGGTGATTATTTATCTTCCTTGGCCCCCGGATTTTCTACCCTGATGATTCAAATTTTGAGTTTCTTTATTTCGTTCATCTTCATTACCGTTCTTTTTGCCGCGATTTTCAAATTATTGCCCGATGTTAGACTGAAATGGAAAAACACCTTTTTTGGCGCAGCCCTCACCACCGTTTTATTCTTAATAGGGGAATTTTTACTCGGATATTATTTTGGAAAAACAAATCCAGGATCCGTTTATGGCGGGGCTTCCATGCTTATTTTAATTCTATTATGGGTCTATTATACTTGTTTGATCCTTTTTTATGGGGTAGAATTCACCGTGCAATATGCGTTACATACCAATGAAAAAATAGTTCCGAATGAATACGCCGAACCCGCCATTTATCAGGAACTGGAAAAAATAAGGAAAAAGAGTAAAAAGAACCTCGATAAAAAAAGAATCATGCGAATTTTGCGCACTGAAGGTGAAATTGCCGGTAAGGAACTTAAGAAAGATGAATCGTCGGAACAATAGAAAAGCCTTATTTAAATCAATCTGAATTTCCTGAAAGACTTGCGCAATATCCCATAGGTTTTCTAAGGAAAATATAAAATCACTATTGAAAAAGGTGGAATATGGTAAAAAAGTTTGAAAGATATTCGAGCCCACGAAAAGTCACAAAAATAAGTCGGTCGATTTCCTCGAAAGAATAGTCGACCGATTTCCTAAACTAATTTCTTCTACAAATTAAAAGTTGACGGAAGGGCAATTACATTCGTAACGGTTGCCATCTCCGCCAAAATTATACCCCAAGGTGATTTGATGAAATCCGGAGTTGGTTAAAACAACGGAATTTGCCTGGTAGGAATAGGTATATGCAAACATGAAATTTTTAAAATTCACACCTAAAAACGGCGTGACATACTGCAACTTTTGGCTATCAACCACCCCAGAACCGCTACTATATTCCGCACCATCCAAACTTCTCCTGTAGGAAAGTCCGCCCCAAATCATTCCGAAATCTACTTTACGATATATTTTCGCATTAAGATCAACATTCATTTCTTGGGTTTGATCTTTATAATGAGCCATAACCGAAGGCTCGAAACTCCAATCCGAAGCATTGGGAGCCAAAACATATCCCAAAGATGCCACATATTGCCGTTGATTGGTCAATTCCGCCGATTCTGGTGAGTTCTGAAAATAAATATCCCTTTTTTGTGGAATAATATTCTTAACCGTGAAATGGGCAAAAAATTCCTGATAATAATAAGACATTCCAAAATCAACATTAAAATAGGCATCACTTTGCACCCCACCAGAAATAATGGGATCGTTGGGGTTAGAGCCACCAACCAGACCTGTTTCATCCAGTTTCTCCTGTCCAACACCAACGTTTAAACCAAATGAAAGCATATTAAGATCCGACCAATCACCGGCAAGCACCAAGTGATACGCAAAAGTCAGATAGGCTCCCTGTTGCGAAAAATTACCATTGGCGTCATTAAATAAAATAGCGCCAACACCGACTTTTTCCCCAATACGCCCATTGATGCTAAGGGTTTGCAAACTCGGGGCATCTTCCACATCGAACCATTGTTGACGTGCCGTTAATCGGATTTTATTCGTACTTGAAGCACCCGCCATAGAGGGGTGCAACAAATACAAATTATCGGTCAGATAATCCGAGTAAACGGGAATCCCCCTTTCCTGTGCTTGGGAAAAAAAGGGTAAAAACACTATCAAGACGAAATAAATTCTGTTCAATTTCATACGTTAAACTAATTTTTAGAGAGGCATGCAAGTACGTTCTTTCTTTGAACATACTGAAAAATATTTTTATCAATGATCGTTTAAAATGTTAATAATTATCTAGCGCTTCAATGTAAAGTTCGCTTTGAACGTTCTGGGCATCCCATCCAAGGGTTCTATATATTCCACCCGGAACCAATAATCATCGGAGGGCATCTGCCGCCCGTTGTAGGTCCCGTCCCAACCAGGACTTGTGGGGCTGAGTTGTTTCATCAGTTTCCCGTAGCGGTCAAATATATAAATTTTTGCGCCGGGTTGGCTTCCAATTCCCAAAATGTTCCACGTGTCGTTGTAACCGTCCCCATTGGGGGTGAAAAATGCGGGATAATCGATAATAGAGGCGTCCATCACCGTGGTGCCGCATCCGCTCTTGTCGCGTCCATAGACCATGTGGTCGCCAGCAGAGATCCCCGTGAAGGTCAAACTGCCGCCACTTCCCAAGGAAAACCAAGGGCCGTTGTCGATGCTGAACTCATAATCCCCAAGCCCCGTAACATTGTCGATCTTTACAGTGTGCTCCCCACTGAAGGATTCGCTCAGCGTGCTTACCGTGAACTCTGGTGGGTTGCTCTCGATGATCAGCGCACTGGCGGTGGTCGAGCAGGAAGTGGCACCATTGGTCGCAATGTCCGTCACCGTTACTTCATAGGTGCCACCTGAGGTGACAAGTACCCCGGAACCGGTTTCCGTAAGCGGTGCCCCGTCCAAGGTCCATTCAAAGCTGTAAAGGCTTTCGTCCAATCCCGTTTCGATCACGATCGGTCCGTAGCTGCCGCCGATCACCTCTGTGTTCGGGTTCTTGTCCACGCAGTAAACCAATCCGTCGTACATACTGATGTCAACCACCGGAAGTGGATCGACAATAATGTCAAAACTCACGGTGGTCGCTGATGAACATAGTGTCGTTAGGTCAATGGTCTCCGCGATAATGGTTTGTGGGGTGTGGTCGGTCGAGAATGAGGTAGGATCCAAGATCGGGGACATATTTTCATAGTCCTCCAAGCTCGCGTAATATACCACTGCCGTGCCCGCGGGTTCCCCGGGGCTCACTTCCCCGTCTTTTACCGTGAGGTCCACCGTGGCCACATTGGGGTCCAACTGGTCGTCGGCGCATACCATAATGGGTGCGAGGTTGCCCAAGGCTATCCCCGGACGGGGCTCGATCTCCACCACCACTTCCGGGAAATTCCCGATATTGTAGCAACCGGTTTCAATGTTTTCAACTCGGATGTAGAAGATTTCACCGTCGGTGACCACATAGCCGGCCGCAATGGCGCCCTGGCCTGCCTCAGCCTGATCGGACGTACTATAATAGCTCACGAGGAAGTCCGATAGGTCTTGCGCAGGAACGGCCGCCGGGTCCAACAAGGGCACCAACTGGTTGGGCGCGCCCAAGGTATGGTCGTACAGGTTGTAGGCGATCCATTCCAACGAGCCCAACGTGGCCGTGGCCGGGCCTTGACCGGGATCGGCGCAAAGCGTGTAGCCAAAGGGCACTCCCACAGGGTTTATCTTCGGTTCGGGGTGAACCACGATCTCCATCGGGACGATCACATAACAGAAGTTGCCCGCCGCATTATTGTCCACACGCACATAGATCTCTTGTACATTGGTCGGCATTCCGTTCGCGTCCAATAGGTTCAGCGTTGGGTCGTTCACATAGGCTTCGGGGTCGGCGATCAAATCCCCCGGGATTTCATTTTCGGCCCCGGTTTGGGTGAGGTAATAGTTGAGCACCACGTTCTCCCCTCCAGAGATCAACGCTCCGCTGAGGGTCAGATCGAACGGCAAGGCCGCTACCCCATCGCCATCGTCGTCGCAGGCTTCCATTCGTAAAGCTTCGGGATCGGTCTCGCTCGGGCTCGGCAAAGGAAGTACCTGTAGGTTAAGTGTCGTGGTGTCGCCACAAAGCCCATCGGTGGTGGTGTCCACCACTTCGATATAGATCGTCTCGGGGTTGGCTATGTTCACATAATTCCCCGGATCGGTGATTTCCGTATCGGGGATGCCATCAAAATCCGTGTCGGCCATATAGGTGATCTCAATATAGGAGGGCACGGGGTTGAAGTTCGTGATCTCCTGTTCTTTCACTGTTAGGTCGAACATTGTCGTGGCCAAGGGCACGTTGTCGTAATCGTCATCGCACACCTGCAAAGGCGTGGGGTCGTTCACCACCGGAAGGGCTTCCACGTTCAAGGTGAAGGTGTTCCCAGGGTCGTCCACCGAATCGAAGGTGTCGATACAGCCATTGTCCCCCACGATACGAACATAGATCACTTGTTCGTTCACAATGTTCGTATAGCTGGCAGGAACGGCGATCGGGCTTGCGCCGATCTCCGCATCGGCCTGTGTCAAATGGTAGGTCAAGGTCACTTCTGTTTGGTCCCCAATGGCCAAAGGGGTGTTCTGCGTCAAATCGAACACCGCAAAGCCGTTCGCATCGCCGTCATCGCAAACGTAAAGGTCTTCAAGGTCCATTATCTCTGGGCTGGGAAGTACCACGAGGTCCAAAGTGCGCGTTACATAACAGCCCGTGCCGTTGCTTCCATTGCCCACGTTTTCGGCCCGTACGTAGATCGTTTGCAAATAGGCTTGGATGTTCCCATAGGGAAGGGTCGTATCAAGGGGGTTCGCCCCAGTTTCGGCTTCGCCCGGTGTCAAGTGGAAGGTGATGTTCACCCCGGGGCCGCCATCCAAAATGATGGGGACCTGTGAGGCCAGGTCGAATTCCCCAAATCCGTCGTTGTCCATATCGCAGGCTTCCATATCGGCAAGCTCTGCCGCCAAACTCGGATTCGGGTTCACCACCAAGGTCAAAGTCGTGAAGCTTTCACAGCCATCGGAGTTCCTTACCTTCACCTGAAGGGTCTGGGCGTTGGTGATGTTCTCGTATGCCGTGGCGGGGTCGATGAACGTCCCCGCGCTCATATCGGCAGGGGTTTCATAATAGAGCACTTCCAATCCCGAGTTCCCTCCGGTGATCTCGTTGTTCTTGGTGCTCAGGTCAAAAAGCCCCGTGCCGTCGCCAAGCATCCCATTGCTGTCATCGCATACTTCATATTGAGACGGGGGGATCACGCTCGGGGTTTCTCCCGCTATAAGCTCGAAGCTGCGGACACGGAAACATTCGGTTTCGTTGTCTTCCAAACGTACCCAGATCAATTGGGGCGAAGGACCGTTCATCGAATAGGCCGTTGCATTGGCTATTTGCCCGGTCCCGTCAATGGCGTTCTGCTGGGTTTCATAATAGGTCAAGGTATAGGACGCCGGGTCTTGTACGCCATAGATGATCGTGGCATTTTCTGTCAGATCGAATACGGCCGGCACCTCGATTTCCCCACACGAGGAAAGCGAAGGAAGTTCCGATGGGATGATGGGCAAAGGTGACACTTCAAGCACAAGCTGCACTATTCGGTAGCAGCCGGTATCCGTATTGGTGGCCCGCACATAGATCGTTTGAGTCCATTGGATGATGTTCCCGTACAGCTCCGGAAGTTGCTCCAACGGATCGCCTTCCACTGCGTCTTCCATCGTGAGGTAATAACTGATTTCAACATCGGGTTCGTCGTCCAATATAAGGTCGTCCTGCGTGCTCAGGTCAAACTCGGCATACCCATCGTTGTTGTCATCGCAGAACACATAGGCTTCCAACTGCGCGGTGGGCGTTGGCGAGGGCAACGGGTTCACGTATAGGGTCAACGTAATGGTCGCGCTGCAACCGAACTCATCGGTAAGTCGCGCCGTGATGGTCTGCGCATTGGTGAGATTGACATAGGCGCCCGGGGTCGCGATGGGAAGGTCCGCGGCTTCGTCACCGGGGGTTTCGTACCAAGTCACCGTTACCGTGGAATCGTTCCCGCTGATCGCAGCGTTGCGGGTGGTCAAATCGAAGGTGCTGGTCTCGTCCACATCACTGCCGCTGGCCAGATCATCGCAGAGCTCGTACTGCGGCAACTGTACCGCTACGGGCAACGGGTTGACGATCAGTTCCAATTCCACGATGCGCGAGCAGCCCGCGGGGGCGGTGGATAGGTCCGTCACCCGCACATATACCGTCTGCGTGGGCCCTTCCGATTGGTAGGAGCCGATGTTCGTGATGGCCGCCTGTGGGGCTTGGGCGTCTTCCAAGGTTTCATAAAAACTCAATTGGTATTGTACCGGGTCCAGACCGTCCAACACTTCTTGGTTGACCTCTGACAGGTCGAAAGTGCCCCAACCGTCACTGTCCTCATCGCACTGCACCAAGGGTTCGGGCGCTACGATCACCGGGCTGTCGTAAACGATCAGTTCCAGGGTCGTGAACAGCACGCAGCCGCTCACCACATCTTCCACGCGAACATAGATCGTTTGTTGGTCCACCACTATATTGGAATAGGGAAAGTTGATTATGTTTTCGATGACCTCGTTCTCGGCATCGCTCTGAGTGGGGTAATAGCTCACGATCAAATCCGTGTTGCCGCCCGTGATCTCCCCGTCCTTGATGGAGGGGTCGAACTGGTTGTAGAAACCGTCGTTGTCGCTGTCGCAGGCAATCAGCGGCGTGGGATCGTAAACCGGCGCCGAGGGCATCGCCTCGATCTCAAAACTGATTTCCTCAAAACAATCCGGGGAGGCGTTGTTGGTCACGCGCACCCATATGGTCTGGGAATTTTCGGTGTTTTCGTAGTCTTCCGGCGTGGCGATCTGTGTGTCGGGAATATTGTCCCCGTCCGTGTCCACCCAGTAGGTCACGGTATAGTTTTGTGGGCTTTGCCCGTCCAAGGCCTCAATATCGCTTTCAGTCAGGTCGAATTCCGCAAAACCGGTGTTCCCGCCGTCGCACTCGAACTTGTCCGTTACCTCGCCCACGCGCACATCGAATATCTCTATCTCAAAACTGGCGATGGCATGGCAATCGGCGTTCCCGTTGTTGTCCACTCTTACGAAGATCGTTTCCACATTGTTCACCGGGATATAGTTCGTGGGGGCGGCTATCGCCCCTATCGGGACTTGCGCAGCGCCTTCGCTGGTGTAATAACTGAGCGTAAAGGACGCGGGGTCTTGGCTCCCCAAGGCTTCCGCCCCGGCTATGGTCAAATCAAAGCCTTGCGTGCCGCTGCCATCACCGCACAGGCTCATATTCGTGGGCA
>JBDNFD010000040.1:0-2175 GCA_041689995.1 Flavobacteriaceae bacterium
AATAAGTAATGTGTATTCAATTTGATCAAAATAGGACATGGTTTCGTCCATTTCCTTGTAAAATGAATCGGGAATGGAATCAGTTCTTTTGTTTTCGAAATAGGTTTTATTTTCAGAAACAGTATAGGTGATTTTAAAATTCTGGGCGTTGATAAAGTAACTTGAAAAAACGGAAAAACTAATAAAAAGGAATAAGATGATTTGTTTTCATCAGAAGTGAAATGAACTGGTAATTTACAAAATAAAGCCAACAACTAAGATTTCCGAAAAGAATATTTTATAGAATTTTTCGAGGAATGTTTTTTTTGTAATCAAAAATTAGTTCAAACATCAATAAAAACCAATTTTCCAGAATAATTTTCCACCTCTTTCGGCAATGCAATTTGTTGGGCATTTTTTGCTATTTCTTTTAAAATAAAAATAATTTCCTTTTCGAGGCGGAAGTTTTTGTGTTTTTCTTTAAAAAGTTTTCTACCAACGGCATTATTATGCAGATCCATGGCTTTAGCCAAATCATTGCTGAAGGAGATTTCTTCGTGTAAGTCTGTGATAGTTTTGGCCCAATCCAATGCTTTTTCCAAATCTCCATGGATTTTAAAAACTGCTCGGCACAGCAACATGTTCCAAAACGCATGTCTAAAAGCATTCGCAGGATTGTTTCTGTGGTGCTTTTTCCCATAGAGGGAATCGCAAATGGTCAAAGTGCGTTTGGTCGCTTGAATTGTGGGAAATACCAACCTTGGATTTCTGCCCAAAAGAATGATTAATTTTCCGAGTTGCTTCGGGCGAAGTATTTTAATGCGGTTCCACAGGTTCATATTTTCCGATTCAATAATTATAATTCCGATTTAACCTAAAAATCCAAAATTAAAAACTTGGATATTCCTTCACGGCATCTACAAAAGCGCGAGCGTTTTCCACCGGAATATTCGGCAAAATTCCATGACCTAAATTCACGATATATCTATCTTTTCCAAACTCATCGATCATTTGATGTACCATTTTCTTGATTTCCGCAGGTGGGGAAAATAAACGCGCCGGATCAAAATTCCCTTGTAACGTAATTTCGCCACCACTTAAATAACGTGCGTTTTGTGCCGAGCAGGTCCAATCCACGCCCAAAGCGGAGGCTTTGCTTTTTGCCATTTTTCCCAAAGCGAACCAACAGCCTTTTCCAAAAATGATAACTTTAGTTTCTTCGGCCAGGGCATCAACAATCTGGTTCATATATTGCCAAGAAAATTCCTGGTAATCCACCGGCGAAAGCATGCCGCCCCAAGAATCGAAAAGCTGAACCGCATCCACGCCGGCAGCGACTTTGGCTTTTAAATAGGCAATGGTGGTGTCGGTGATTTTTTGCAGAAGGTTATGGGCTGCGATCGGATTTGTAAAACAAAATTGTTTGGCCAGATCGAAGTTTTTGGAACCTTGTCCTTGCACACAATAGCATAAAATAGTCCAGGGGGAACCCGCAAAACCAATGAGCGGAACTTCATCATTCAGTTCCTTTTTGGTCATTTTTATGGCGTCCATTACATAGCCCAAACTTTCTTCGATGTTTGGAACAATCACTTTTTCGACATCCTTCTCGTTGCGGATCGGGTTGGGAAGCCACGGGCCCAAATTTGGTTTCATTTCGAAAGGAATATTCATGGCTTGCGGCACCACCAAAATATCGTTGAACAAAATCGCTGCATCAACGCCAATTTGGTTTACGGGCATGATGGTGATTTCCGTTGCCAGTTCAGGCGTGCGGCAGCGCGTGAAGAAATCATGTTTTTCCTTTATTTTCATGAAATCGGGCAAATACCTGCCGGCTTGACGCATCATCCAAACAGGCGGGCGTTCTACCGTTTCCCCTTTTAATGCTTTGAGAAGTAAATCGTTTTTTATCATTTTAGACTGTTTTTCCTGCAAGTTTTTTTTTGACCTTTTAGGTATTGTCAAATTCTATTTCATATAAACCTACAAGGTTTTTGAAACCTTGCAGGATATTATATTTTTCCTACAAGGTCTTTTTCAGACCTTGTAGGTTTCTTTTTTTTTCATTTCATTTATACCTACAAGGTTTTTGAAGCCTTGCGGAAAGTTGTTTTCCTACAAGGTCTTTTTCAGACCTTGTAGGTTTCTTCTTTTTTCATTTCATTTATACCTACAAGGTTTTTGAAGCCTTGC
>JBDNFD010000041.1:0-19569 GCA_041689995.1 Flavobacteriaceae bacterium
ATAACCGAGCTACGCTACACCCCGAAAAGGTGTTTTTTGTTTCAGTATTTCAATTTTCCGGGTGCTTTCTTCCTAGGCCTCCACGCCTATGCGTGGCGCGATAACCGAGCTACACTACACCCCGAAAAGGTGTTTTTTGTTTCAGTATTTCAATTTTCGGGGTATTTTCTTTCTACGGCTTCCACGCCTATGCGTGGCGCGATAACCGAGCTACGCTACACCCCGAAAAGGTGTTTTTTGTTTCAGTATTTCAATTTTCGGGGTATTTTCTTTCTACGGCCTCCACGCCTATGCGTGGCGCGATAACCGAGCTACGCTACACCCCGATATTTCTAAATTCCAACTACCTAAAGAGGCAGTAAAATTAGCGGAGAGACAGGGACTCGAACCCTGGCGACGGTTACCCGTCGACAGATTAGCAATCTGCTGCATTACCACTCTGCCATCTCTCCGGTAAATAAAGAACTTTTTGCTTATTTTAAGCGATTGCAAATCTAAGCTTTGAATCCCTATTCACCAAAGAAAAATTGTTGTTTTTTTAGATAAAAAAATTCAAGTTTAATATACATCTGAAATCGAGGTTTCACACTCTGATTCAAAAGAAGTTTGGCGTTCGTTTTAGATATTAATTTTGATAGGCTTTTGTTTCTATTTTTCCATTTTTCGACCCATCTGACTCAAATACAATTATATATAAATTGTCATATACATCTGCCGGTATTTTTTTGTATTGTTGTTTCCCCAATAATTTGTTGGCCAAATTTGGTATGGAAGATTGATGACCGACGATCAGAACGGTTTTACCTTGTGTTTCGTTCAAAAATTCTTGGGAATATAATTTGTCCGGATCGTAGAAGGTGAGTTGCAATTTGGTCTCGTCCAAGGTGGGAATGACCGTTTGAATCGTTCGGATATATTGCGTACTATAAATCATGTCAAGGGATTTATCACTGAAAAATTGAGACCAAAATTGTGCATGCGTCAATCCTTCTTCCGTTAAATTGGGATCATGATTAGTGGAATCCGTTAAATCTTTTTCGGCATGTCTGATCAAATAGTAAGTTGTCTTTTCCAAGGGTGTTTTTATTTCGATTGTTGATTTTTCTGAACCTGTCTTTTGTTGGTCGTTTTTGCAGGCCATTAAAAGAATAAGAACAAAGAAGAGGCTGTATTTCATAGTATGATTGTTTAAAATTATTCAGGATGAAATGGCATTCCGAAAGCTATAAAATAATTGAATCAAAAATAAGAATTTATCATGATTTATATTTGTTTCATATTGCTGAAATAATTTCAAATCATCTATCATAAGCTTAGGGTTTCATTATGAGAAATTTAGAAATGGAAAGATTAACTTTAAACGTTATTAACCGAGTGTAATGCTCATAAAACGAAAAATCATGAACAATCAAGAAATGGAAGGAAAATGGAAACAGGTCAAAGGAAAATTCAAACAAAAATATGGCAAATTGACCGATGACGATGTCACTTTTACCGAAGGGAAATTTGATGAAATGTTGGGACGAGTCCAAGAAAAAACGGGTAAATCCAAAGAGGAACTTCGGGACGAGATCAAAAAGTGGTAAGTTTCTTTAAAAACAAAAAGCTCCGTTATTTTTTTTAACAGAGCTTTTTATTTTCTAGACCGTAAAAAATTTACTTTATTATGCCGGTCAGCTCTACCTTAAATATTAGGTCTGCTCCTGGAGGAATAGGACCTTGCCCTTGCTCTCCATAACCCAGATGAGAGGGAATAAAAAATGTGGCAACATCACCTACGTTCATCAATTGAACACCTTCTTTGAAGCCAGCGATCATGCGCGCATCTGGGCTATATTTCATGGGCATTGGTGAATATCCGTTTGCCTCTGCTCTGCGTTCATCAAAAGCCCCGAATTTTTTAGCTACTTCTGCCTTGTTGGTGTCGAACAATGTGCCATCGGCTAAATATCCTTCATAAAACACGCCGACTTTTTCACCTTTTTTAGGTTTTTCACTATCCGATTTTTTGTTGAAATAAACGGTCAATCCGCTTGGTAGAGTTTTGGCTTCTGCTTTCATTTTATCGAAATTTCCTTTAGCTTCAGAAATGGCCATTTCCATTTTCTTGGCTCCTTCTTCTTGTTCTTTTTCGATTCTTTCCATTTCTTTGGAAAAAACGGATGCGGCGTCGAAGTTTTTGGCAGCGTTTCCTTTTCTAATAATTTCAACTTTTTGAATCACAACATCTTCAACGGGCTTATTGGCGGCTTTTGTGGTTTCTACAGATCCTATGGAATCTACTATTTCCTGACCTTTAACAATTTTTCCAAAAACGGTGTGATGCCCATTCAGCCATGGAGTTTCCTTCAGCGTAATAAAAAATTGACTTCCATTAGTGCCAGGCCCGGAATTGGCCATCGCCAAAACTCCTTTGCTGTCCATTTTAAGTGAATCAACAAATTCATCTGGAAATTTGTATCCCGGACCGCCTTTGCCAGTGCCCTTGGGATCGTCGCTTTGGATCATTAGCAGCTTTCTTTGCTTTGCTTTCAACTTCTTTTCTTCACCAGTGCCGTCGGGATCACCGCCTTGGATCATAAAATCTTTAATGACCCGATGAAAAATTAAATTGTCGTAAAAATGTTTTCCATCGTATGTCGAATCGACCATGGGGTTGGTTCCTTCCGCCAAAGAAACAAAATTGGCCACGGTAAGTGGCGTTTGTTCATAATAAAGTTTCGCAAGAAAACTCCCTTTATTGGTGGTGAATTCCGCATAGAGCCCATCATTTAAATCGGGATATTTGTCGTTGCATGCCATTAATGTTAACATGGTTCCGAGGAGGAACAATAATCTGGTTTTTTTCATTTTTTTCATTTTAGTTCAATTTTCAGTTAAAGTGTCTGGGTGGTTTTCGGCCATTTCTTTTATGGATTCTAGGGTGACCGTGGATTTAATTGGCATATTGCTTCCAATTTTATCCGCATCGCCATAATATCCGTATGCATTATAAGACGGAAACAAAAAAGTGATAGTTTCCCCTTCTTTCATGAGTTTCAAACCTAAACGAAGTCCTGTGATCAAATCTTCCTTGTCCATTATATACTTGCGGATCGGAATCTCGGCATAGGAATATATTGGCGATCCGTCCAAATGCTGAATATTGTATTTGAAAACTATTTTATCACCAAAATCGGGCGTCTGGCTGACGGTGTCAATTTTTGTATTATAATAATACCAAAAGCCATTGGGAGAGGTTAAATAATTATGGAGGGTATCTTTCATAATTATTCCTTTAATAGTTTTCTCCTGAAAAGCGATCAATTTTTTGTTGTGCTTTATGGAGCGATCAATAAAACTACCCGAAGATTTTGAAACAGGGCATCGTGGCTCAGGTGATTTGCAAGCCGTAAAAAGAAATATTGCTATAAGTGCCAATAAAAAGTTCCTCATTTTAATTCATTTTCATATTCAGGCAGAATATCGAAAAATCCTTTTATGGTTTTCTCCATATTCTCCGAACTTCTTCCTCCGGCTGCGTTCCGATGACCGCCTCCATGATAATATTTCCGGGCAACTTGATTCACGTCAAAACTACCTTTTGAGCGAAGGGACATTTTTATGATTCCTTCTTGTTTGTTTTCAATAAATATTACAGCAAAAATAATATTTTTTAGCGAAAGTATATAATTAACAAATCCTTCCGTATCACCTTTTTTGAAATTACAAGAATCCAATTCGTCTTGTGACAAGCTAATATATGCGGTGCGATATTCTTTCAGCACTTTAATGTTTTTCAGTGCGGTTCCGAGCAATTGTAAACTGTCAAGTGAATTGGCGTCATAAATTTGTTGATAAATCTCGCTGTTTTTTGCGCCCCGATCCATTAAAAATGCTACTGTTCGATGAGTTGCGCTGGTGGTCGAAGGAAATCTGAAACAGCCGGTGTCCGTCATGATGCCGGTATATAAACATGTCGCAATTTCGGCCGTGACCGCATTCAATTGATCGATTCGGTATAGGAAATGATAGATCATTTGAGAAGTGGAAGACATGGCTGTGTCGCTTTCCATAAACTTGGCGTAAGTATCCGGTTCCTGATGATGGTCTATCATTACGAAATCTGCAGTCGCATTTTTCAAGGAATCTTCCATGTCTCCCGCGCGTGAAAAGTGGTTGAAATCCAATGTAAAAATAAGTTCTGCTTCAGATATAATTTTTTTGCTCTTCTCTACATCCTGATCAAATTTCAGTATTTCAGCTTCGCCGGGCATCCATTTCAGAAATTGAGGGTAATCATTTGGGGAAATAACTTTCACTTGGTGCCCTTTGGATTTCAGGAAAAGATATAAAGCTAATGAAGAACCAAGGGCATCGCCATCAGGGCTTTTGTGTGGAACGATCACGATTTTTTTCGGTTTGTCCAAAAGTCTTCTCAACTGTTCTATTTCCTTTTTGTCCATAAATAGATAGATACAATTTTGTTCTTCTTATTAAATATCAGGGCCAAAGATACATTATTTGGCCGCCGTGCCCGAAATTAATTAATTCAGAATTATTATCGGCGCTTATAGGCGATTCCGCTAATCAACATTAAGATTCCGAAAGCAATCATCGCAAATAGTTGCGAATTTCTATTTTCTTTTTCTGATTGGATAAACTCAAGTGCGTTCACTTCTGGAGATATCCACAGATATAGGCCATAGCCAATCATGAGCGATCCAATCAGAATTAAAACCACTCGTAATGTATTGCCCATAACTCAAATATTAAATGGAAAAGTAATTCTTTTATATGGGAAAAAATCATTTTTTGCTTTCATCGCTATATCATTTCGATCTTTATAAAAGAAAACAACCACTGTTCCAAAGGAAAGTGGTTGTTTAAAAATTATACAAAAATCGGTTTATTTCAATCTGAAAGTCACTCTGCGCACCAACTGACGGGCAGGTTGAGAAGTTTTATCTACTGAAGCATCTTCTCCGTTACCAGTAACACTCAATCTTCCAGCATCAATTCCGGCGGCCACCATTATATCCATAACTTTCTGAGCTCGTGACATTGAAAGTTGTTGGTTGTATTCGGTGTTGCCGATTTCATCTGAATAACCAATCAGTTCTGCTTGAGAATTTGGATTTTTCTGCATATAAATGATGCAGTAGTTAATGGCATCCAAAGAATAGGTTTCAGGTTGCGTGCTGTTGAATTTGAAATACACGTTCACATAACCGTCGTTTAATAGATCTGAGATCATTCCGCTACCTCCACCAACTTTATTTGTGGTAGAAGCATATCTTGCGTCTAGTGATTTTTCTAATTCATCAGGTATGTTATTGTTGTTTCTGTCAACAGCCACTCCTTTGGAATTAACTGCAACACCATTTACCGTGTTCGGTTCTTTATCTAAATAATTAGCAATACCATCTTGATCAGAATCAAGCATATCGTCCTCTATTTTCGTGACACGTTGCGACAAGGAGTCGACGGTTTCGCCCATAATGCTTGTGGCACCACCGTACCAATCGGCATGCTCAGCAGCATTTCCCAAGTAAAAAGTAAGACCTAATGAACCAGTGATCATTATTCCATCAAATCCCCGTACTCTGTTTTTATTTGTACCATCCCAAGTGAAATCCTGACGAACGTTACCTATTGCGCTAAAATCGCCAGTCAAAACGATGTGGTTGTTTAATTTAAGTTGAGGTGTTATTCCAGCAATAAACTGACCCATCATCTCGCCATCCCGTTCTTTTGGCTCTTGAGAAGCCAAGGTTGAAACCCCTGCACCTCCATGTACCAAGAAATTAAGCCTATCCGTCCAATTTTTGAAATTCAAAATATCACCAGCATTGATGACCCCTTGCAAAGAATAACGCATGTAGCGGGTTTTGAATGGAAGGCTCCCTTTATCATTTTCTTCGATATTATAGTATCCCGCGTCAAGTTTCAATCCGAAGCGGTTGGTGAACATATAGCGTGCACCCAAACTTCCTTGAAAAAAAGAAGGTGTTGCGGTGTAATAGCCCGCAGAGAAAGGTCTTGTCGCTTTATGGACCCCTGCTTCCAATTCAATTGACCAATGGTTAAATTCCGATTGCTCTTGTGCAAAAATTGCGGTACTGAATAACCCGCAAACTAATAATAAGATAATTCTTTTCATGTCAATTTAATTTAATTATTTTTTTCATTGGTAGTTAGGGGCAAATATAAGACGATTTAGATTACAAAAAACACGGTTTTATCCAAACTTAAAAATACTTCTCAATACAAATTAAAGCAAATATACGCAAACTTATTATTATTTAACAATAATTTGACGTTAAACAAGAAAAAAATAATACGGGGGAAACCGCCTTGTTTTCGCGGGATACACTCCGATTAATTGAAAAGCCCCAGAAACAGAAGCATGGGCGTAAGAAGGCCTTGTTTAGATTCGCGGCAGAAAAACTTCGGCCATCATACATCGTGCGCTTCCACCGCCACATGTTTCGATAATCTCCAAGTCGCTGCTGAGAATCTCGCAGTGTTTTTCAAGGCTTTCAATCTGATTTTTGTTCAAGCTCTTGCGGGCAACATCGCTCATTATCAAAAATTGTCTTCCTTGTGCGTTTTCAACTTGCAACATATTTCCCGCAAAGTTGTTCATTTGTTCTTCTGAAATTTCGATAATTTCTTTTTCATCTTGTTCCAAATGAGCAACTACATTTTTTCGCTCCTTTTTATTATCAATGGCGTCTAAACATATTACTGAAAATTCCGTTCCCAAACACATCATCACATTGGTGTGGTAAATGGGTTTTCGCGCGCCGGTTACATCTTGAAAAGAATGAAAAATGACGGGCGTATATTCAAAATCCTCACAAAATTCAATCAGTAAATCTTCGTCAGCTCTGGAAGAAAGTGAACAATAAGCTTTTTTGTGAATGCGGTCCAATAGCAAACTGCCGGTTCCTTCCAAAAATTTGTCTTCTTCTTCTGCTGAGGTGTAATCAATTATTTCATCGATTACGAAACCTTTTTCTTCTAATTTCACCAGAATATCTTCACGCCTCTCCCGACGTCTATTTTCTGCGAACATGGGATATAAAGCAACCCGACCATCTGCATGAAAAGAAACCCAATTATTTGGAAAAATCGAATCTGGGGTCTGTTCTTCCTTTAGGTCTTCCACAACGATTACTTCCACTCCCACACCTCGTAATTTTTCAACAAATTCATCGAATTCCTGTTGAGCCATTTTGTTGACATCCAATTTAATAGTTTCAACATCTTTTTGAAAATAATTGTTTACGGCCGTTTCATCGTTCATTCGAAAAGCGACGGGCCGTATCATTAACAAAGTGCTGGTGATTTGGGACATTGAGTTGGTTTTTTTTATCTATTTTTTCCAAAGGTTGAAAATGCTTTCATCCGTTGAAGTAAGCAATTTGATTAAGTGCAAATATCCGCATATTTCCACTAACTAAAAAACCTTTTCTGATTGCTCAAAAAAGGTTTTATAAGATTATAAAAAGAAAAATTTAGGCCTCGAAGGGTTCAATCGAAACGAAAGATTTATTGTTTTTCTTTTTTGCGAATTTCACCAGGCCGTCTATTCTGGCATGCAACGTGTGATCTTTGCCTGCATAAACATTTTTTCCTGGGCTATGCACGGTTCCACGTTGTCTTACAATAATATTTCCGGCTATGGCGGGCTGTCCGCCAAAAATCTTCACGCCTAGTCGCTTGGATTCCGATTCCCTACCGTTTTTGGAGCTACCAACCCCTTTTTTATGTGCCATGTTCTATAATTTTTTAGGGTTATCCTTTATTTTTTAAAAGTGCTTTGGCTTGTTTTACCCATTCTTCAGATTCAATTTTTTCTCGGGTAATACCACCCAACGCTTCGAGTTCAGAACGATCTCCCGCCTTTAATTTGCTGATCTGTTCAAAGGTGTAAATGCCTATTTCGTTCAACTTTTCTGCATAAACGGGGCCAATGCCATTGATTTTTTTCAAGTCGTCAGCTTCTGCTTTGGTCGCGGTGCCAATACTGTGTAGCAATTTATCAATATTGATTTCGATCTTTTTGTCTTCCGCACGATGTTCCGCACGGCTGACCAGGTTTTCGCTGACCTCAATTTTCTTTTTCGCTTTAGCGGGTTCCTTTTTTTCTGAAACTTCTTTTTTGGCGGTGGTTTTCTTTTCGGTTTTGGAATCGCCGATACTTTCGATTACAATTTCCGTCAACGCTTGTCTGTGACCGTTTTTGACACGGTATCCTTTTCTACGTTTCTTTTTGAATACGATTACTTTGTCACCTTTCAAGTGCCGGGTGATTTTTGCTCCTACCGAAGTTCCTTTTATAGCCGGGGCGCCTAAAACAATGTTGTCGCCATCTTCAGTAAGCAGGATTTTATCGAAGGAAACACTGTCCCCTTCTTTTCCTGCCAAACGGTGCACAAACACTTTTTGGTCTTTCGCAACTTTAAATTGCTGCCCTGCTATCTCTACAATTGCATACATAGCTTGTCTTATTGATTGTTTGAATTCAAATTATGCCACCATTTTTTGGTAAGCGGGTGCAAATATACCGCTAAATTATTAATCCGCAAAGGTTTCAATAAAAATTGAACTGATTATTCCTTTGCTATGGAAAATCGTTGGCGACAACACTCTCAAGCACCTTGAATATTCCCGATTTTAAAGAAATATCCATCTGATTATCGGTGGAAAATTTCTGATTGATTTCCAGTTCAATTCCCATATAATTCTCTGGGAATTTTTTTCGTAATGTGGTCGTGAAACCATCCGCGGTTCCTAAATATGGATAATTCATCCGAATTTTCAAATTCGGAAACGCTCTTTTTAATTGTGTTTTCATCATTTTGCAAACCGTTTTTTCCTGATTTCTGGTTGGATCGTACAGCAAACCGATATCGACTGTTCTTATTTCTCCATTCAATTTTGGTGTGAAACTGTGAACCGATAAATGAAATACTTTTTCTTTTTTTTGAATTAATTCTTCGATTTTATGTTCCATTTTTTCGCGGTAGGGGAAATAATAAGTTTCCAACAAGTACCGTTTTTCCTGTAAAGATAAAATGTCGGAAAATTCAGAAAACAAATCCGCTTTCCACAAACTCCGGTTCATTTCTATTAATAATCGGCTTATGGTTTGAAATTCACTGAAATCGGTCAATGATTTTAAATGCTGAAAAATATCGAAAGCGCCCAAATCATATCCTCGGTGAGAATTCAGTATTTTTTCTTTTCCTTCAAATAGAAATTGGAATTTTTTGGGAATTTCATTTCCTGCATGTTCGCAAGTGATCACCAATTTCATGGCTGAAAAAGAGTATTTTCTGCCAAACATTCGCCCAATTTTTTATAAACCTTCTTTAAATTCCCTATGGAAAAATCGGTTTCTAAGGCTTGTAATATTCGGGTGGACAGACTGCCGTTTTTAAGAAGAAATTCTATGGTTTCACAATGTTTTTTTGAAATATTACTTTTTGTAAGAAAATATAATCGTTGCCAAATTTCGCCCGCGGTAACCGTTTCATTTATTCCAAATAATAGAAGATAATCATGGTTGGAAATAACGGCATCTTCAGCATGAACAATGACTTCATTTAAAATTTCCAATAACTCGTTTTCATGCCATTTTTTTTGTTCTTCCAAAGAAATCATTTTTTCGGAAATCAATAATTTAAGACTTTCAATAATAAGTACTGCAATTGCAATATCTGCTTTCGGGCTTTCTTGCGTGTCGATGACGCGGATTTCAATGGCATTTCGATCAAATCGGGCGATGGCTCCGCGCGAATTCAGGAAATGGTGATCCAAAATACCTTCGGTGTCATGTGGTTTTATGGCTTTATTGATTGGGTCAAAAATTTCATTTTGATAAGCTTTCCTGCTAAAAACCTGTTCCGGAATTACTTTTCCGGTCATCTCCGGAATTTCTTTTTGATTGGTTTTATAAACGTGCATCCGGGCATCTTTAAAACCTGTATATTTTCCATCAAAAATTGGTGAACTTGCGCTTAGAGCGGGAATAATTGGTAATAAAATCCGAATTGCAGCGTGCAATTTCTCAAATTCCGAATCATCAAAAAATGGTAAATTTAGATGCATGCTTTGCACATTTGCCCAACTGTGGCCGTGGCAATCGAAAATGCGGTTGTAGAGTGCGTAAATTTTACTGTAATTATGTTTCCATAACTGCATTTCAGTTTGCGGATTCATAAAGGGATGAGAAGCCGTGGGCCATAATTTCGCATTCGAGGGAAGCAAAAGTTGATTGATTTCTCGAATGTTTTTGGCAAAAAGAATGTCCAAATTTTCAAGATCAGCTGTGGGTTTATTGGTTTTCAATTCAACGACATGTGCCACCAATTCATTGCTCCATTCAATTTCCCCGTTTTCTACGGAAGAAACGATGCTGCCATTTTTGGCTTGCATCAATTTATCAACAATGGGCACAACTTTAGAATCGGCTAAATCAACGAGCATATATTCCAATTCAATTCCAAAAACCTCAAAAAGATGATAGGACATTATGTTGTTTTTTGTAACCGTGATTTCAATGCTGATAATATTTCAATATATAATTGATCGCCATAAAATCGATCTTCCACGCCAAAATCGATATTCGGATTATCGTTTATTTCGATCACCAATGGTTTTCCGTCCACTTCTTTGATATCGATTCCGTACAAACCTTTACCCATTAATTTTGCCGATTTAAGGGCAATGGTCAAAATTTTCTCAGGGACTTCTTCAATTCCGAGGCAATCGGCATTTCCTTCTTCATCGTCCTTTTTGGAAGCGTTCCAGTTGTAAATTTGCCAATGTCCTTTCGCCATATAATAGCGACAGGCAAAAAGTGGCTTGTTGTCCAAAATTCCGATGCGCCAATCAAATTCGGAAAAACTGTATTCCTGCGCAATGATCAAGTCCGATTTTTTTAACATCGTGTTCACCAATTTTTTGTATTCTGCTTCGTTTTTCGCTTTTTTTACGCCAAAAGAAAAAGTAGAATCCGGCGATTTTAAAACGCACGGCAAACCGGTGATTTTTAAGACTTCATCTTTATTGTCTTTATGAACGATCACGGTTTTCGGAATAGGAATGTTGGCGTTTTGCAATGCTTCGGCCATGTAAACCTTATTGCAACATTTTAAAATAGCATCGGGATAATCGATCAGTGCAATATTTTCTTGTTGGGCTTTTCGGGCGAAAGCGTAAGCCTCATTGTTGACTTCTGTGCTTTGTCGAATGAACAAAGCATCAAAAGCTGAAAGCCGCGATAGCTCTTTTGGTGAAATTATTTCCACATAAAAATTCATTTTTTCGGCCAGATCCACGAATTTTTTGATCGCTTTTGGATTGCTTGGTGGGGCGGGATCATCTGCCTGAACCAAAATGGCCAAATCGAATTCGACTTTATTAGGTCTGGGAGTATCATAGCGTTTTTTGGCGAAATATTGCGAGGCGAACTCACGCATATAAGGTTTATGTTCTTCGGGAATTTCGGATTCCGAAATGGCACGGATATTTTTTATGTTCCATTTAGAGGTGAAATTGAAGCGCACCCGCAGAAAGGGAATTTGAAAATGTTTGTAGAACATTGCGCTCAACTCCTTGTATTTTTGGGCGGTGTTTTGTCCGAAATAAATGCTGAGTGTAAACTCTTGTGACTTAATATTTTTTAGGCTTTGTTGAACGAGCTCGTCAAATTCGCCGGAAATAACTTTTACAAGTTTAGGTTCACGAAGATCAACGATGTTTTTAACCGTTGGAATGGCCAAATGACCGCGGGCTTCCGCTAAAAGCGAAACATAATATCCTTTGGATTGGTAGGAGTAATCTTTGCATAAATTAAATATGCGTGCGTTTTTCAACTGGGCATATTCGGGTTTCGTCAGATAATCGCCCGCGGAGACAATTTCTAGGTTATTTGCGGGAAATTGCCATTTTTCGGGATGGTTGACAATAATGAGTTTCTTCATTGAAAACTAAATTATGAACTTCAAAAGTAGTTAAAATTTATTTCGAAAACACATAGATAATTTCCATGGTAAAGTAATGATAAATCATTGCAGTTGGCTGATAAAGAAGAATTACTTAGATTTTTAGATGGTTTTTTTGGCAATATGATGATCCTGCGTTTTACTTGTGTTCCAACTATCCTTGAAAAGTTGCATGCAAACCAATGTTGCTATAAAAGTCGTGACAACGCCCATTATTCCCACGGTGAAAATGACAAGTGCCAATTGTGAATCGTAATTCATATCATAGCGGCTTAAAAGTGCATCGATAAAATTAGGGTCGATGTTGCTCGCGTAAATAGCAAAAAAAACAGTGAAAATCACAGTACCATAAAAGCCTGTTTTTAAGCCGGCCATAAAACCTTTTTGATATTTGAAATTCCGTTTGCGCGATTTAAAATCTTTGGTGGCCATAAATATAGCAGCAGATGTAAAAACTGCGTTCAATAGGCTGAACCAAACATATGTATGTAGGCCGAGAAGTGAAAGGATCAGAAAATAAATCACCAAAATAACTCCGAGAATTACGCCATAACGTAAAGGAATTGCAGAACTTTTCATAAAATCGGGTTTAATTGAGTAGGTAAATTTCAGAAAAATTGTTAAGTATCACGATTAAAAATATGTTAATTTTATTTCGAACGGGAGCGGTTTTCTTTAAAGAAAGTAACTTAGAGAAGATTTTCATCGGATTCTGTTTCAAAAATAGTACTTTTGAAATCTAATAATCGAAAAACATTTTAAAATACCTTAACAATGATCAGAAAATTCAGCTTTACTGTTTGTGCTTTGTTAGTGGCCATTTCGGGGTTCTCCCAAGAGGTGGAGTTCACAGAGTACAATTTGGATAACGGACTGCACGTTATTTTGCATAAAAACAATTTGGCCCCGGTCATTACGGTAGGCGTAATGTACCACGTAGGCGGCAAAGATGAGGAAACAGGCAGATCTGGGTTCGCCCATTTTTTTGAACACCTTTTATTTGAAGGGACCGATAATATCGGACGTGGGGAATGGTTCAATATTGTAGGTGCCAATGGCGGTTCCAACAATGCGAATACCAGCCAAGATCGGACTTATTACTACGAAACCTTTCCGTCGAACAACCTAAAACTGGCTTTGTGGATGGAATCGGAACGTATGTTGCATCCGGTTATCAACCAAATTGGTGTTGATACACAAAATGAAGTGGTGAAAGAAGAAAAAAGACTACGCATCGATAATTCGCCTTATGGGAAATTCAATGCTGCCGTAAGCGAGAATATTTTCAAAAAACATCCTTATAAAATCCCGGTTATTGGCACCATGAAAGATTTGGACGCTGCTTCTTTGGATGAATTCAAAGCTTTTTTCAAAAAGTATTATGGCCCAAACAATGCTGCTTTGGTTGTTTCTGGTGATTTTGAAACTGCTCAGGCAAAACAATTGATCGAAGATTATTTCGGTGATATTCCCGCCGGCACCAAAGTAATCCATCCAAATATTACGGAAGATCCGATCACCAAAATGATTGTTGACACGGTTTATGATTCGAATATTCAAATTCCATTGGTGCTTTTGGCATATCGAACTCCGGCAATGCATGAACATGATGCTTATGTGCTTGACATGATTTCCACGATTTTGACCGACGGGAAAAGTTCGAGAATGTACAAACGAATGGTCGATAACGATAAAGAAGCGCTGCAGGTATTGGCATTTAATCAATCTCAAGAAGATTATGGCGTTTATATAATGGGCGCACTTCCAATGGGCGATATGCCTTTAGATCAATTGGTAACTTCCATGGACGAAGAGATTGCAAAACTCCAAAATGAATTGATTTCAGAACGGGAATATCAAAAATTGCAGAACATTTTTCTCAATCGCTACGTAAATTCCAATAGCACCGCGCAAGGAATTGCGGCATCACTTGTTTCTTATTACACGATGTATGGTGGGAAAACGGATTTGATAAACAAAGAAATTGATATTTATAAAAGTATTACCCGGGAGGAAATCAAAGAGGTGGCCAATAAATATCTGAATAAAAACCAAAGCTTAAAATTGTATTATTTGCCAGATGATAAGGAAAATACCGCAAATAATCAATAATAATTCAAAAAATAATAAATCATGAAAATGAAAATAATTTCGCTTTTTGTGGCAAGCTTATTTGCCGTGGGAGTTCAAGCCCAAGTGAACAGGTCGGTACAACCTCAATCAGGACCGGCACCGAAAATCAATTTGGAAAAACCGGCATCTTTTAACTTGCGCAATGGTCTTGAAGTGATGGTGGTGGAAAACCACACTTTGCCAAAAGTTACCGCGCAAATGATCATCGATAATAAACCTCATTCAGAAGCAAAACCAGGAACATCGGCCTTGTTGAGTATGATGTTGGGTAACGGAACCGAAAAAATAGGAAAAGATGCTTATAATGAAGAAATCGACTTTTTAGGAGCTTCGGTGGATTTTGGTGCAGAAAGCGTGCGCGCGAATTCTTTATCAAAATATTTTCCAAGAGTAATGGAATTGATGGCCGATGGGGCACTTCATCCAAAATTTTCACAGGAAGAATTTGATGCTCAAAAAAACAAACTTATCGAAGGCCTTAAATTCGACGATAAAAGTGTGGCATCTATTGCTTCCCGATTAAGTGGGGTTTTGGCTTATGGCGCAAATCATCCTTATGGTGAATTTGCAACTCCGGAATCTGTACAAAAAATAACCTTACAGGATATAAAAACATTCTATCAAAATTATTTTGTTCCCGAAAATGCTTATTTGGTGGTGGTTGGCGATATTTCGCAAAGAGAGGTTGAAAAATTGGTGAAGGATAATTTCAAAAGTTGGAAATCGGCGACACCGCCCTCGGCAAATTTACCTGCGGTTCAACCGGCACAATATACCCAAGTCGATTTTGTGGATATGCCGAATGCGGTGCAAAGCGAAATAAGGGTACAAAATACGGTCGATTTGAAAATGTCCGATGAAGATTATTTTCCAGTTTTGATCGCCGACCAAATTTTAGGTGGGAATTTCAGCAGTTATTTGAATATGAACCTGCGAGAAAAACATGGATTTACTTACGGCGCACGTTCAAGCGTTGGTACTGACAAATACGCGTCCCGATTTTCTGCTTCTACAAGCGTCCGTAACGCTGTGACCGACAGTGCGGTGGTGGAAACATTGAAAGAAATTAAACGTATCCGTACCGAAAAAGTTTCGACCACCGATCTGAATTTGGCCAAAAACAAATATGCCGGGAATTTCGTTCTTCAGTTGGAAAGACCCGAAACTATTGCACGTTTTGCCTTAAATATCAAAACCAAGGATTTAAATGATGATTTTTATTTGAATTACCTAAAAAATATTCAGGCCGTAACCGCAGAAGATGTGATGCGTGTCGCTAACAAATATTTCAAAACTGACAACCTGCAAGTTGTAGTGGCCGGAAAAGGAAGCGAAATTTTGGAAGGATTGGAAAATATTCAATTCAATGGAAAAACCGTTCCTGTATTTTATTACGATAAAATGGGGAACAACGTGGAAAAACCGATTTTTGAAAAGCCAATTCCGACAGGTGTTACGGCCAAGACCGTATTTGCTGATTATATTGAAGCTATTGGTGGAGAGAAATCCGTGAAAGGAATAAAATCTATTTATGTTATTGGTGAAACGGAAATGCAAGGAATGCATATAAATATTATACAGAAACAAACCAATACACAATCCCTTAAAGATGTTTCGATGAATGGCAACAGTTTGAGTAAAGATGTTTTTAATGGCGAAAGCGGTTACCGAATGGGGCAGGGGCAAAAAGTAGCTTACACTGCTGATGAAGTGGCCGACAAAAAAGATGACGGAGGAATCTTTCCAGAACTGAACTTAACTGGCGCCACTTTGGAAAAAGTCGGAAAGTTTGATGGAAAAGATGCGTATGTTATAAAAATGGATGATAGTACCACGGCGTACTACGACACTATCACTGGTTTGAAAATTGGAAGCACCACCGTCAAAGAGGCAAGGGGGCAAACGATGTCGCAAACCAATTCTTTGGAAGATTATCAAGAAGTTGGGGGCGTAAAATTCCCATTTTCCAGGAGCACTTCTTTCGGTCCGCAAAAAATGGAAATGACCGTTACGGAGGTAAAAATAAACGAAGGGGTTTCAGATGCTGATTTCGAATAAATAATAAACCAATACCGTATTTTAAAAAAGGGCTGTCCAAAAGGGCGGCCTTTTTTTTGTTGGCTAATTTAGAAGGCTTCAGCACTTGGATTCAGTGAAAATTATTTTCCGTAATAGCAAATTGATCCCGTCTAAATCGATAAATCAAATAGAACGAATGATGATGTTGTTTAACCCCTTCAGCGTTTGGAACGCTGAAAGGGTTTGGAACCCAATTGGTGTTACGAAACTGCCGACGTGCAATCTCCAATATTATTTCAATCAATGGCACAACAAAAAAACCACCGAAAATTCGATGGCTTTAAAAATATTCTGTTGATTTTTGGAATTTATTTCTTGATCAACTTAATAGTTTGGGATTGATTCCCAGACTGAATTCGGATAAAATAGACCCCATTTTCCATTCCGGTCAATTGCATTTTGGTTTGCAAGGTGTTTATAGGGCTTTTCTGTTTCACCAACCTTCCCAAAAGATCATAAATTTCAATTTGTTGCAGCGGCATTTTGGATTCAATATTTACCTCAGTGCTACTTGGGTTCGGATATACCATAATTCCCAATGAGTTTTGGAAGTCTTCCGCTGCCAGTGAATTACAAGTAATTGTTGCAACCCAACCCAGTGCCGTCACATAACTATCCGCAGTAAATTTCACGGTAATAGCGCCCGTTGGATAGGTAGATTCAAAAGGTCCAGGGATTGTGTTTCCAGTTAAATTTTCTCCATTATCAAATATCGGTGCATCGGTATTTTCGCCATTATAAACCGTCATAAAATCGAATTGGTCTTCAATGTCAAATTCAGAAAATGTGAGTGTGAGAGTTCCAGGGCCATCCGGATAAAAAGTTTTTACAAGAACCTGATTACCATCAACGTAATTAGCATTCTGACCACCGGAATCCAAAAATAATTCACCGTCGCAGTAATCGGCATCGGTCAATAAAAGTCGCGAGATTTGGGTATTGATCGATCCAGAAACGCATATATTTTTTGCAACGACCTTATAATAGGTGTTCGGTTGCAAACCAGAAATCTGAACTGTGTTGGAATTGGTTTGAGTCCAGCTGTTTTGCCAGCCTGAAACAGGATAAAATTTATATTCCCAATCATTGGAAATAACATCTTCTATTATAATATCCGCAGAGGTGGAGGTCACATTTTCAAATTTAAGATCGGTAATGGAAAAAGCGCAAGAAACTACACAATCCGTTCCCAAACACGATTTCGATGCAATGGTATTCTGAATTAGAGCAGCGGGTTGCGGTCCAAATCCGTTGGCTAAATTGATTCCTACACTGGAAACCAAATGGCAATAACTCATAATCGTCCCGGAAGCTGGCAAAGGACCATCGCAGCCTTCATCATATCCGGCCGCTGGTCCACAACCATCAATTGCAGTATTGTTGCTATTCCAAGCACAAGCATGTGTATGAGGCGATCCTAAGGCGTGGCCCATTTCATGCGTCATCGCCATAATGGTCCAAGAATAGGTGGGCACTTCTTCATAATATTGGCTAATTCCGGAATACGCATAACGCGATTCACCGCACAATGAATTTAAATAAGCGACACTTGTGGTGGATGGAGAATTCACTAAATGACCCAAATCACCATCAAAAGCGGTTCTATGATTTCTGAAATATTCAAGATTTCCGGAATAATTATAAATAAATGGATCTTGTTCTGTCCAAATAAGCACATTGCTTAAAGCAACTTGGATATTGTCGTTCGCATATAACGTAGCGATATTGTTATGCACTCCTGTCATCCAATTTAGCGTGGTAGTTGTGTTTGCGCCATTGTTTAAAAATGGTTGGTAAGCGATTTCATAATAAATCCGCACACATTTTGGAATAGTCAACTCATCTTTTGAGCTCATGCTTTCGTCATATGAAATCTGCCGTCCTTGGTTTTCTGGAATATCTTCCGCGCCACATTTGAAAGGATTTTCGGTGGTAAGGGTGTGATCCGTGTAAGAAAGATAATCTTGTCCATTTTTCGCCTTTCCGATCACGATATTTCCCATTTCTGGGGTAGAAGCAATTCCCATAATTCCTTGATCGAAAAAACTAAACGCAACAATAGATGACGGATCATTTTTGACAATGCCTCGGTAATAAATTCCTGGTTCGTATGCAATGGTTTTCGAATTTTGATCGACTGCCGAAAAACTTTCTGTCAAAATATCTTTTTTGAAAAGTTCAACGGTAATGTTGTTTTCATGATACGGAAAAGTAATTTCAATGGTTTTCGGTTTTTCGTTCATTAACCGCTGTAATTCATTTGAATTTAACTCTAAAACCACAGCGTCGGTTGCCAATGCTTTATATTGGTTTTGCTTTTCAGAGGAAGGATTTCTGGCTAATAAATTGAAGCTTTCAAACCGATTATTTTCCTGATGATATTCCGCTATTTTTTCTGCAATAGGTTTATTTTCTTGGGCGAAGAGTGAAAATCCGAAGAAAATAAATAAAAATGGAAGGTATTTCATAGGTTAAAATTTTCACAAAGATAGTTATAATTTATTTTCATTCCAGATTATAATTCATCTAAAGAGAAATAGAAGTATTTTTTATCCGTCAAAAGTTAGGAAATGGTAGAAAATTCGACGCTTCCCAATCCGTCAATCTCTGCTCGTACATTGTTTTCGGAATTCAAATTTGCCATCGGGCCCAATGCGCCGGACAAGATAATTTCACCGGCTTTTAACGGATTTCCCATTTCCAACATTTTATTGGCGAGCCAAAGCGCGGCATTCAACGGGTTTCCTAAGCAAGCATTTCCTATCCCTTCGGAAATCAACTGCTTGTTAATGTACATTTTCATTCCGCAATTTTCTAAATCCAAATCTTCAATAGGAACCTTTTTTTCGCCCAACACAAAATGACTTGCGGAAGCATTATCGGCAATGGTATCGGTGATTTGAATGTTCCAATTTTCAATGCGGCTGCCCACAATTTCAATGGCTATTCTCGCGTAATCGATTGCTTCCTTTAATTCTTTGAGGGAAAGTTTTTTTTGATCTAAATCCTTTTTCAAAATAAAGGCGATTTCGGCTTCTGCTTTGGGTTGCATTAGTTTCGAAAAGGAAAGCAACTCCTTATTTTCAATTTGCATTTCCTTCAATAAAACGCCGAAATCAGGTTCATTTACGCCCAATTGTGCTTGTACTTTTTTGGAAGTTAGCCCTATTTTTTTCCCGACAATTTTTTGTCCGGTTTGCAGTTTGCTTTCTGTGATAAATTGTTGAACACGGTAGGCTTTTTCTAAATCTTTCCCCTCAAAGAAATCCCGGATCGTAGGACAAGGAATGCCGGTTTTTTCTGCTTTTTGAAGAATTTCTGCTATTTTGATAATGCTATTTTTCATATTTACTTTTTA
>JBDNFD010000042.1:0-6003 GCA_041689995.1 Flavobacteriaceae bacterium
GACGTTGCTAGCTAGATCAGAAAGAATATTAAGGTCTTCGCCATAAATTTTGATTACTACATCCTGTTTTGCACCGGTCAAAAGTTCATTGAACCTCATTTGTATGGGCTGTTGAAAGCTAAAAGTAGCGTTAGGAATAACAGATAAGGATTCTTGCATTTCCGCTACTAATCCTTCTCTATCTTCGGCACTTGTCCAATCGTCTTTGGGGCTCAAAATCACCATCATATCACCGGCCTCAATAGGCATAGGATCTGTGGGTATTTCTCCTGACCCAATCTTATTGACGACTTGGGTAACTTCATCGGGATATTCATTTAATAATATGGTCTGCGCCTTTTGAGAAACATCGATCATTTGGTCGATGGAACTCCCAACAGGCACTCGAGTTTCTACTGCGAAATCCCCTTCGTCCAATTGGGGAATAAACTCACCACCCATATTGGCAAAAGCTATAATTGTAATTATGAATAGACCAATAGCTACTGAAACCACCAATAGTTTTTTATGGATAGCCGTTTCTATTATTGGATGATATATCCTTTGAAAGAAATCCATCATTTTATCGGAAAAATTCCTTTTATGTTCGGTCTTGCGACCTAGGGCAAGGGCAGACATCATCGGAACATACGTAAGCGATAAAATCAATGCTCCCAAAATAGCGAAAGAAACCGTTTGAGCCATTGGGTGGAACATTTTTCCTGCGACCCCGCTTAAAGCCATAATTGGTAGGTACACAATAAGAATAATTATTTGTCCAAATGCCGCGGAATTCATCATTTTACCAGCGGATCGCTTTACCTCGGTATCCATTTGTTCAGAAGATAACTTTTCAACTCCAGCATATTTCTTCTTACTGGTATGAATCCCGAACATTACAGATTCAACAATGATTACTGCCCCATCTACAATAAGGCCAAAATCTATTGCTCCCAAACTCATAAGGTTTCCGGAGACTCCGAAGAGGTTCATCATTGAGATAGCAAAAAGCATCGAAAGGGGTATGACCGATGCCACTATCAATCCACCTCTTAAATTCCCAAGAAATAGGATTAATACAAATATTACTATCAACGCTCCTTCAGTAAGATTGGTTATTACCGTTCCAATTGCTCGATCCACCAACTTTTTTCTATCCAGATATGGCTCAATGGTCACTCCTTCTGGTAAGGTTTCCTTGATCTGTTCAATTTTATCTTTTACATCATTAATAACTGCGGAAGAGTTTGTTCCTTTTAGCATCATTACAATCCCTGTAACCACCTCGCCCTCACCATTTCGGGTTGCAGCCCCATATCGTACACCGTGTCCAAACTGTACTTTGGCAACATCCCTAACAAGAACTGGTGTGCCGTTATTTACTTTGACTACTATCTTTTCTAGCTCTTGCAAATTATTCACTAGACCTTCACTACGTATAAAATAAGCATTTGGCCCTTTATCTATATAAGCCCCACCAGTATTTTGATTGTTTTTTTCAAGCGCACTAAAAATCTCTTCAATAGTAACATTCATACTTTGAAGTTTATTGGGGTCGATAGCAATTTCATATTGCTTTACGAAGCCTCCGAAGCCACTAACTTCCGCGACACCAGGTGTTCCAAGTAACTGTCGTTTAATGATCCAGTCTTGTATAGTACGTAATTCGGTTGCGTCATATTGATCTTCATAACCTTCTTTGGGATGTATTACGTATTGGTAAATTTCCCCCAACCCAGTAGTTACAGGGGCCATTTCAGGCATTCCCACACCTTCGGGGATATCTTTAGCTGCTAGCGATAAGCGTTCTTGTACCTGTTGTCGGGCCCAATATAAATCTACATTTTCTTCGAAAACAATGGTAACAATTGAAAGTCCGAAACGCGAAAAAGATCGCATATCCTTTATGCCAGGGATGCTTACCATTGTTTGCTCAACTGGGAATGTAACAAGCTGTTCCACCTCTTGCGCGGCAAGTGTAGGGGAAACGGTAATGACCATTACCTGATTATCGGTAATATCCGGTACGGCATCTATGGGCAATTGTGTTAGGGAATAGGCTCCCCAGCCAATAAGGAACAAGGTTAATATTCCGACAACAAGCTTATTGTTGATCGAAAATTGAATGATTTTATCTAACATTATTGTAGAAGAATTTTAAGTTGGAAAACGAAAATGTGAAACACCGAGAGCTAATATTATAAGTCCTTCAAAAAAGTGCTTATAGTTTTTTAATGCTAAAGATGAATTAGGGAAATAGCTATGACAAAAGATTATTGCATAACTAAATTGTGATATAAACTGCATCAAGCCCAGTTGAAACTTGAATAATAGATATCACTTTAAGAAATTAACAAGACGGAGATCCCCGAATGGTATGGGAAGGTAATGCTGAAAAATATGGAATTACAGGACAATCCCGAAAGCGTTGTTTTTCAAAGTTTGCGTACCAAATTTCTTGATTTTCAATATCAACTTTTAAAACTGGATTTTGAAAAACTTTAATTTTTACATCCAGATGTTTAACGGTGCCCGTTACATATTTTAAAGTTTTTTCATTTAAAGAATGCTGAAAGTGTTCGAATATATGGCCAAGCTCTAGATGTTCTTGAGCTACTTGTTGAAAACCTATTCCAGAAGTACTGAAAACGTCATCAGCATCAATATGAGGCACGATGTCGTGACCTATCATAATGAAGGCTGCTGCAAAAAACAGTATATTTCTAAATAGCTTCAAAGAATATTGAGTTCAAAATCAGGTGCGAAAATAGTTATTTAATTTTTATTACGAAACCTGAAGGCATTTTAATTAGAAAAAGTTTTTAGGATTTGTTTAGAGAAAATTCGAACTGATAATCAAGAGTTTTAAGATAATAGTGAAAAATATGGATAATCCCGGAAGCCTTGTTTTTCAAGTGTTGCTAAGGCTTTTTAATCTCACTTATATTAAGCTTTTTAGCGTAAAGTTTTCCGCATTTCCATTTATTGGAAGGAAACAATAATACACTTATCTACAATCGTTTAAAGGTTCGGAAATAGCACTAAAAAATGTGGTGATTAAAAAACTGATTCTTTCAGTTTGTCGAACTTATGGATAATACTATTGTCCAAGACTTTTGCAATGAAGCGCTTTTCCCGAAATGAACCTTTTTGTGAAATGCAGGGGAATGACTGTATAGATAATGTAATTAAACTATTTGATTTTTAAAATAGTAGAATTAAAATCGGAACTTTAATTGCACTAAAAACACAGATAATTTATTGAACGTTTTAATGATGGGATTAACTTCTATTGTCAACTTTGAGCTTGTTAAAATAGTAAAACCGAAGACCTGTAATAAATAGAATCATAGGAATAAAGCCTGAGATAAAAACCAGAATCCTCCCTAGCAAGCCTGCGATTTCCCCAATATGAATCGGATACATTTGTGCTGCTATTTGTTCACTTAAGGGATCGCCCTCAAAGTCGGTAGATTTGATCACTTTACCATTTTGGCTTATTTTTAATTCCTTGGTTTTCCTAAGACCCGGCGTGATGAAACGGTTTTTTATGTACCGGAATTGATATACGTCGTTTGGATCTTTTGGAAAATAAATCGCTCGAAGCCAATATACTTTATCCGGATTCTCCAATAGCTGTTTTACCGCTGTAATATCAACAGAAATATTTTTTTCAGTTTGGGCATTACTGCTTACCGCATCAACAATATTGAAAACAGTTTTATAATAAGTGACATAGGTAAAATAAGCTCCGGAAAAAGCCACAATAAGCAAAGGAAAGAAAAAGATGATTCCAAGTGATTTATGGATATCGTAGTTTAACCGTTTTTTATTTCGCTTCCATTTTATTTTCACTCCTTTTTTAAAATTCAACTTGTATCTTTTCCACCATAAAAATATTCCGGATGTTAGGAGAAAAAGGAAAAACAAAAGTGTACTTCCACCCACAATGTATTTACCAATTTCGGGAATTCCAAGAGTGCGATGGATCTTCAACAAATCCTCAAAAAATGATATAGAAGCTGATTTTTGTCCTAAAACTATCCCATTTTCTGGATGATAATAAAGGGTTTTGCCATTGGTATAATCAACAGAAATCGTTTGCTGTTCTCGATAAGGGAGAAATATCTTAGCTACCGTATCCTTATGTTTTTCATAAAGTGCTAAGGAAGTTTTTAAAAGGTTTTCTTCGGAAATAGTATTGATGGCATCTACCTTCAGTAATTTTGGATTTAAAGCGGCCGTAATTTCTGGCTGCCATACGTACATAGAACCAGTGACCCCTGAAATGGAAACCAAAATACCGCAAGACAATCCTAAATAAAGATGTATTTTCTTAACTATTTTTGAGAAAGGCATCAAGTAATAAATTTGATTGTAACCGGCCACCACCATATTTAAAAATTATAAGTTACACCCAGACGGGCGTTAGCTCCTTCTCCAGCTACGGTAAAGGATCTTAATGGAGCCGCCCACTGTGATCTTGTGGGTAAATAGTACGCGTTCAAAAGGTTATTAATACCTAAGGAAACATCAATATTGGGTTTTATTTCGTAAGTAGCTGATAGATTGACCAAAGTATATCCTTTTACAGGAAATTCAGTATGCCGGAAGGCAAAATTACCTTCTGTATCCTGAAACGGATCAAACCGCTTTCGATCCCCCAAATTTAGAACTCTCAAGGAAGTACTTATCTTTTCTGTTGGTTTCCAAGTAATATGCGCTGTTAATTTGGGAGCAGAAATAACATCGCCACCAACATAACTTAAGTTATTTTCATCTCCTGTAGCGTTTTTAAGTCCTTCCACATAGGAATAGGACGTTCCCAGAAATACTTTATTATTTGGAAAAGCGTAATCTATCGCAACCTCTCCACCAAAGATTTTTTGCGGTTGTACTGAAGGTATAAATGAATTTAGCTCATCACTAAATACAACTCCGGTGCCTAAATTTGAGGTGCTATAGTATCCTACTGCCTCTAAGCGAAAATTATTGAATTTCGAAATAAATCCGAATTCATAATTATTGGTAACAGCTGGTTCTAGTTGAATATTATTTATACTTTCAGCTCTCGCAGATCTTAAAATAGAACCTAAATCGGCAATGGAAAAGCCTTGAGAATAACTAATGTAAGGAATGAATTCCTGATGCTCAATATATCTGACCCCAAAATTAAACGCAAGGTTATCGAATGCAAGTTCTCCCCCTTGAACTGACACCGATGGGTTAAAAACACCATCTCCCTTTGGCGAATACGGAAGAGTGTTATAATTGGCAATATCCATTTTCAAGTCATCATAACGTATTCCTGCTTTAAACGCCCACTTTTTGTCTAATTTCAAAGTAGTTTGTAAATAAGGCGCAACGCTCATCAGTTCAATATTTGGCACCCACAGTCTTCCATCTAACAAACCTTGATTCGTTTTATCCCTTAATAGATCCAGACCATATATAAATGAGAGATCAAAACCGTTATACGAATTGATCCGAGTATTAAAATTAGGTCTTAAGCCATATTTTTCGGAATTGATTACGGATTGTCCACCATTTTCGAATTTATCGGAATAAAAGAAAATACTCTTGGCTTTCGAATAATACAGGTCGGTTTCAAAATCGGTAGTACCGGAAAAAATTGAGTTCAAATTATATTTCAGTCTTCCATTTATCAATTGGGAACCTGTGGGTTGCTCTCCTGGAATTGAACCCTCTATACCATAGCCTGGCTCCAAAGTGTAATTTCCTTCCTCATTAAATACCTGGACATCTCCAAAAACTGGAATAAAAGGAGAATCCTGGATCGATTTATAAAGATTTCCATTAAGTGTCAATTTTTGATTTTCAGAAAGTAGATATTCCAGTTTACCATACGTGCTATAAATATTTGTATAGGTATAATCGCTTAAGCCGCACAAATTCCGAGAATTTTTTTAAATTTATCGGATGGATAAAAGAGATCGATATCTTGGTGTGCATTCGATAAAGTTTACGCTCCGGTTTCATGAAGATGGGGAATGTTTCAAATAC
>JBDNFD010000043.1:0-3953 GCA_041689995.1 Flavobacteriaceae bacterium
CAAACGGCATTTATTTTGTGAAAATTACTGATGTATTTCACCGAGAGATTATTCAAAAAATGATCAAAAAATAAATTTGCAAATCCCTTCACACGCATTTAGTTTGAACATTCTTAAAAGCCCGAAAATGTTAAATTTTTTAACTCGCTTGTTTCTTCTAAATGAATTTCAGTATATTTACGCCCTAACGAACAAAGCAAAATTTATTGCCTATAGCACATAGTTACTTTTTTAAAATCTTATAAACGACGACGGAACTTGGTTTCGTTCTAAAAAAGGGTAACTACGTATGAAAAAAATTCAGGCAAAGATAACGGATGCGGTATATGTTCGTAACTACATAAAGGGCGACGAGGAAGCACTTTCCAGATTGATCGACCGACATCAACAACGAATTTATAGTTTTATTTACTCGAAAGTATTCGACAAAGATGTTGCGGATGACATTTTTCAAGATACTTTTATCAAGGTGATCAAAACTTTGAAAAAGGGAAAATATAACGAAGAAGGGAAATTTTTACCGTGGGTGATGCGTATTGCACACAATTTGGTAATCGATTTTTTCCGAAAAAGCAACCGCATGCCCAAATTTGAAAATAGAGGGGATTTCAATATTTTTTCTGTTCTGCAAGATGCTTGTCCGGATATTGAAAAACAAATGGTGCAAGCACAAATTGAATGCGATGTTCGAAATTTAATCAAAGAACTTCCGGCAGATCAGCGCGAGGTTTTGGTGATGCGCATTTATAAAGATATGAGTTTTAAGGAAATTTCGGAAAACACGGGCGTTAGCATCAATACAGCTTTGGGCCGGATGCGATATGCCCTTATTAATTTGCGAAAAGTGATCGAAAAACACCAAATTATTTTGACCAATTGAAACAATAAGTAATAATTATATTATAGAAACTACGCAATCAGCCGCAATAATTAATTTGACGGGATATATACCTGCACTTTATGTAGTCACTTTAGTTTGTGATGGACAAGTGGTGGAAAGTAAAAATCTAATTGTTCAATAAACATTTATTATGAAAAAAATAACAGCAATTATATGCTTGACAATGGTATTTAATGCAAACAGTCAAGTAGCGCCATTGGAAGATTACACGTGGTATTTAGAAAAATTAATTATTAATGGCACTACCACCTATACGCCCCAGGATTACACCATTACGTCACAATTTTGGGACTCGCTACATTTTAGTTATGAGGGTTGTAGTGATTTTCATGGTCTTATTAACTATGCTAACAATCAAAATTTTTCGATTGGTAATGGTTCCATTGGGGATCAAGTTTGCAATGGCCCAATTGATGACTATGATTTATTGTATATTTATAATTTTTTACATTGGGACATGTATTTGAATCCTTATAGTTACTCTTTTTCAGATCAAGGCAATCTCATTATCCTGACCATTACAAACTCCAGTGGCGACGAGGCCATCTACCAAAACCAACAATTGGGAGTAAATAATATTCAAAAAACAAGCTTTTCGCTTTTCCCAAATCCGGCAAATGAGTATTTCACTTTGGAAGGCGGGGAAAATGAAATAGAAAAGATCATTATTTACAATTTGTTTGGTAAAGAAATAAAAACCTTTCGGGCGCAGGAAAACTATCATATCAGTGAGTTGTCAAACGGCATTTATTTTGTGAAAATAACCGACATATTTCAACGGGAAACCATTCAGAAATTGATCAAGAAATAATTTAAAAATCTGTTAACGCGCATTTAGTTTGAATATTCTAAAAGCCGCGAAATGTTAAATTTTTTAACTCGCTTGTTTCTTCTGAATGAATTTTAGTATATTTACGCCCTAACGAACAAAGCAAAATTTATTGCCTATAGCATATAGTTACTTTTTTAAAATCTTATAAACGACGACGGAACTTGGTTTCGTTCTAAAAAAGGGTAACTACGTATGAAAAAAATTCAGGCAAAGATAACGGATGCGGTATATGTTCGCGACTACATAAAGGGCGACGAGGAAGCACTTTCCAGATTGATCGACCGACATCAACAACGAATTTACAGTTTTATTTACTCGAAAGTATTCGACAAAGATGTTGCGGACGACATTTTTCAAGATACTTTTATAAAGGTGATCAAAACCTTGAAAAAGGGGAAATATAACGAAGAAGGAAAATTTTTACCTTGGGTGATGCGTATTGCGCATAATTTGGTGATCGATTTTTTCCGAAAAAGTAATCGCATGCCCAAATTTGAAAATAGAGGGGATTTCAATATTTTTTCTGTCCTACAAGATGCTTGTCCGGATATTGAAAAGCAAATGGTGCAAGCACAAATTGAATGCGATGTGCGAAATTTAATCAAAGAACTTCCAGCAGATCAGCGCGATGTTTTGGTGATGCGCATTTATAAAGATATGAGTTTTAAGGAAATTTCGGAAAACACTGGCGTGAGCATCAATACAGCTTTGGGCCGGATGCGATATGCCCTTATTAATTTGCGAAAAGTGATCGAAAAACACCAAATTATTTTGACCAATTGAAACAATAAGGATTGCGTTTTTTGCGTTCTATGGCGGTACAACCAAAAATTTTGAATGCATGACCAATCTTTATCTCAACCGATCACCCAAAAATAAGGTGGAAAATTTAAGACCTCGCGAAGAAACGATATTGTTTCTTCTGAATTATTCCAAGGCTTTACGTGTTATTGAATATAAAGCAATGAAGTTTGAAGCACTTCTAAACTAAACTTTGAAGACCCGTTTTAGCTGCGGGTCTTTTTTTTGGCAACTTCTTCCAAAACAGACTTTCTGCCAATGGTTCTGGTAATGATGTCTTTTTCCAAATTCAAACCGCGCGCTGGCGAATATTCCCTTCCGTAGTAAATAATCTGTAAATGGATTTTGTTCCATAATTCCTTTGAAAACAAGCGTTTGGCATCTTTTTCGGTTTGCACCACGTTTTTTCCATTGGAAAAACCCCAACGGTACATCAACCGATGAATATGTGTATCCACCGGAAAAGCTGAAATGCCAAACGCTTGCGACATTACCACGCTCGCCGTTTTGTGCCCCACCGCTGGTAGCGATTCCAATGCTCCAAAATCGGCGGGAACTTCGCCATCATATTTTTCGATCAGAATTTCGGAAAGTCCGTGGATTCCTTTCGATTTCATGGGTGATAATCCAACGGGTCTAATGATCGCCTGGATTTCTTCCACAGAAAGGCGAACCATTTCATAGGGATTGTCAGCCTTTTCAAACAAAATTGGGGTGATTTGGTTCACCCGAACATCGGTACATTGTGCGGACATTAGCACAGCGATAAGCAAAGTATAGGTATCTTTGTGATGCAGGGCGATCGGAGGATTTGGATATAAATCATTTAACGTATTTATAACGAAAGTAACCTTCTCTTGTTTGTTCATTTGTTGTAATTTGTACAAAAATAGTCATTATGTCGAAATTAAAAGTGGGGGAAAAAGCACCAGCCTTTTCTAGCAAAGATCAAGATGGAAACGAACATAATTCAGTGGATTACAGAGGAAGGAAGCTTGTGCTTTTCTTTTTTCCGAAAGCCAGTACTCCAGGTTGCACGGCGGAAGTGAAAAATCTGCGTGACAATTGGGATCGTTTTCAGGAGGAAGGATATGAAATTCTGGGCGTGAGCGCCGATGATATGAAACGACAGAAGAATTTTCACGATAAAGAAAATCTGCCTTTCCCGTTATTATGTGATCCAGAAAAAGAAGTCATTAATGCTTTTGGCGTTTGGGGGCCGAAAAAATTTATGGGGAAATCATACGAAGGTATTGCGCGTACCACTTTTTTAATAGATGAAAAAGGAATCCTAAAAGAGATCATTGATAAAGTGAAAACCAAAGAACATGCGAAACAGATTCTTTGAGAAGTGGACGATTGGAGATTAACGATTGGGGATTAACGATTGGAGATTAACGATTTAGGATTAACGATTGG
>JBDNFD010000044.1:0-19774 GCA_041689995.1 Flavobacteriaceae bacterium
TACATCGTTCAATTCCTTGAGCACTTTTTGCTTCTCTTTTTCTGAAAGGCTTTTGAATAACCGCAAGATTTCGTCGCGTGGTTTCATTATAGGTATTTTAGCTAATATACAAAAATCAATCGTATATTAGAATAGAGCCTTAAGCTTTAGCAACTTAACCCCCGATTGGAGTATTTATAATTTTGAAAAATTTCCTGCTGTACAATGGAAATTGCAGAATCTTACTAAACTTAAGTCAAGCAATTTGAAAAAGTTCAAGGAACTTAATATGGCCTTGAAGAATTTACTAAGCCAGAAATCTTATTTTCATCTTTAAAGTCCATTCTACTTTAAATTCTACTCGAAGAAGTAGCTCCATTTCCATGGTTCCGGGGAAATCAAGCCCTAAACCTCAACGAATAAGCGAAAAACTACCGGCAAAGATTTTAATTTCACCGCTTTCCAAGGGATACTTTATTTTGAACCAATACTCGTTGCTCGGCATCTCTTTTCCGTTGTAGGTGCCGTTCCAGCCCAAACCGGTGGATTCAATAATATTGAGCAATTTCCCATAACGATCGAAAATATGGATCACCACGCCTTGGCGACCGATAAGGCTTTGAATGCCCCAAATGTCGTTGATGCCATCGCCGTTGGGCGTGAAAAATTTTGGATAGCTAAGGATTATCGTACTTTTTATGGTCTGTCCGCAGCCGTTCAAATCACGGCCAATGACGGTGATTTCCCCATCGGGAATATTTTGAAAAATTAGATGATCGCTTGTAGCGGGTTCAAAATTTGTTCCATCTATCGAAAATTCATAACTGCCATATCCCTGAATATTGAAAATTTCAATCACGGGATTTTCACCAAAACCTCCCGGTTGTTGTAGCTCGAAAAGCGGGGCGCTGCTTTGATCGATGCTCACCGAAGCCGTGGACGGACATGCTGGACCTTCGAGCGGATTGACCATTACCGAATAGGTCCCGATACTGTCGATTTCCAATGCTGGACCGTTAAAATTAAGGGTTTCCCCGTTTTGTTGCCATGTAAATTGGTAGGTTTCGGCGGAAAGTCCGGTATCAAGGACAATGGGAATTTCCCCCGGCAAGGCTTCGCCCGTTTCGGGATCTACGCAAATAACCTGCTGTTGAAAATCCGAGAAATCGATTTCGGGGCGTTCGGCGGCGCGGAGTTCAAAACTTGTTAAATCGGAAATACAATCTGTTTCAGGATCGGTAAGAGCAACAAAAATGGTTTTTGGCAAGTCTTCGGGAGAAAAGCTTGTTGGATTGCCGATGGGGTTTTGGTTCTGAAAATCGGTTTGGGAAGCATAATAATTCACCTCGAACAATCCTTGGGGATCGACGGTTTCATTTTGTTGGACCAACTCAAAAACAGGGTTTTCGCCTTCGATGCACTGCACCATATTTTCGGGTTGGTTTTCGATGATTGGTTTTTCATCGACCTCCAAAATCAATTGCGCCAAGGCAAAACAACCTTCCACATTTTCTGCACGAAGCCAAAGCGTGGCGGTTCCCGTAACCGGGTAATTTGTCAAACCGCCGATTTCTGGGCTGCCGTTTTCCGCATCGGTTTGGGTTTCAAAAAAGTACAGTTCGAGACCTTGCAGCTGTAAGATGTTTAGGATTTCAGGCGTTAATCCCGTCAAATTGAAATCGGCCGTTCCATTTTCCCCGCAGTCGTCAAAAGTCACACTGTCCTGGGCGGCTTCTAAGTTTTCCACCAGAAGTTCCAAGGGAACGATTTTATGACAAGCTTCCGCGGTTTCCACATGGGCAAAAATGCTTTGGGAATAGGGCTGTGTGTTTTCGAACGGACTGGAAAGTGCATCGTTCGGATCCCCATTTTCTGCTAGGTTTTCTGTTTCAAAAAACGCAACGCTGTAATTGGAATTTCCCCCGGTGATCTCCCCGATTTTATCAAAAATGGGAAATTCTTCGATACCCATGGGCGGACCACTTTCGCAATGCACCAAAGGCGAAGGCTGGTTAACTGTTGGCAATTCCAGAAGTTCGATGGAAAAACTGCCGATGGTGAAACAGCCGTCATCGTTTGTTAACCTAACGAAAATAGTCTGTTCGTTGTTTGTGGGCGCAAAATTTTCGGGGGCGGGAATGGGATCGGCTTGATCGTTTTCGGCTTCGGCCAAAGTCAGGTAGAAAGTTACTTCCAAATCTGTGATGTCCACATTTGCCATGGCGTTCCAAAGATCGAAGTTAGTCGTGCCGACTTCACCACATTCGGACAAATCTTCAGGTTGGAACGCTGGCGGTGGCGGCCCGGGGAGGTCTATTTGCAAGGAATCACTGTTATTGAGCAAATTGTTTTCATTGATGGGGTTTTGCCCAAATTCGTCCAAGTTGGCGGTGGCCGTGAGCAGCGTGGAACCCGAAACTTCCGGCGGCACGGGAATGCTTAAACTGATGGAAAGGCTGCCATCGATGGGCAAGGGCTGCGAAGTGGCAACACTTGCAGAAAATACAGGGTTCCCCAGCGGATCATCAAGGAAAAAACTAATGGGCGTACCGGCGGGCAGTGGGGCGGTGGCGTTGGTATTGGACAGCATGACCGTTACGTCCAAATTATCGCTTTCGCAGGGAACGGTTAAATCTGCACTGAGAATTTCCAAGCTGGCATCGGGCAGTTCCGTGGGAATGGCGGTAACGATGTTTTGGAGGGCAACATAGTCATTAAGATAGGAACTCAAGGTGATGGTGGCGCTGGTATCTCCAATATTGATGGCATTTGAAATGTCGAAATAGTCCAAGTCCATGTTCCAGAGTGTGTCGGAACCGGTATAGCTGTTGGTGCCGTTAAAAATATTGCCCACTGGGTTGAGCGGCGGATTAGAAAGAGGAATCCCGTTGACTTCCAAACTTTCATCCCCCGAAAAAAATTTATGGCTATCCCAAGCCACAAAGCCCAATCGGGCATTTTGAGTGGAGGTTACGTTTAAATTGTTGAGTTGAATGCTTACGGAAGTATTGTAATTGATGTTGACGACTTGAAAGCCATCATATACATTAACCTGTTTGGAGGGTAGACCTGACTCTTGATAGACTATAATGATGGCCCAGCCTCCATAATTACCACCATTGGTGCAATAAGCGGGAATTGCATTGGTAAGGTCAAAATCCGATACCGTATAAGTACCGTTCCCGGTATTTTGGATTATTCCGGTAACATCTGCCACACATCCAAAAAAATAAAAAAACGTACTATTTTCTTCTATGGGTGAGATGTTGATTTCATCGGCCGTAACTGGCGTGCCATTAAGCTGAATCGTATAGTTTCCTTCCCCTTCGCCACTTCCCGACCAATATAGATAAGCAACTGCGACCTCTTGTCCGTTACCTAAGTTTAAAGCGGCATTGGACGAGGTGGAAATGACGCAAGGATTAGCGGGATCATCGGCATTGCTCGCCAAATTCAAAGTATTCCCAATTGCTGTAAAGTCGTATGAGCCATTAAATTGTGAACGAAGTGAGAATTGATCTTGGGCATAAAGGGAAGTGAAAGAGTAAAAAAGAAAAACCAAAAAATATTTATAGAAAAATTTTGTCATTATCAAAATGGTGCTTTGCAAAGTTCTTTAAATCTCATAGAAACAAAGTTACAACTTTCAAAACAGATATAGTTAATCTATTGTTAATTGTTTTTAATATAATTGTTTTTTGTCGCAACTTGCTCCTATTAAACTTTTAAAAATCATAATCATGAAAAATTTTTATCTATTTTTGGTTGTCCTGTTTATTGCCGAAATTGCTTTGGGTCAACAAAACGAATCTGATGGTTTTGTAGCAAATAGTATTTCTACTCCTTCGCCGATCTCCGGCGAAATTTTCCGGTTTCAACCGGGTGTGGTTACGCAGTTGGACCAAGGCAGTACTTTTAGCACCAGTAACAGGTTCTTTACTTTGGGACGGTTTGTCCAAGGTGTGCAAACATCTTATGGGCTCAATTTCGTGAACCATGGAAAAGGATTGGCCATGGGATATAATCCTTTAATCAATTTAAACCCACAAATCGTTTGGAAAGGAGACGGCATTTCGAACTTGGGAGATTTAGAATTCCGTTATGCTTCTACTTTTACGCCAGGGGGCGCCAAGTTAACGGCCACTATGCGCAATGACGGCTCCACTGTTTTTGGCACACAACCCAATATTTCCCAATTTAATGGTGTCACCGTGGGTGTTTATTCCGAGAATATTTATGGTTTAAAAGTGTATATGCCAGATAGTGAAAATCCCGAAACTTATGCGGGTTATTTTTTAGCTGAAGCACCCGTGCTCACTAATTTTGGCGTTGTTGGTAGAGCTGAGAACGCGGAGGAACGAAATTTTGGTGTTCATGGATCGGTATGGGGCAGTAGTGTCTCTACTAATTACGCCATTTACGGGACAGTCTATTCACAGGTCGATGAATATGCCGGGTTTTTTGATGGTGATGTAACGGTTACTGGGACATTCACAAATCCTTCCGATAAACGGCTTAAAGAGAATATAGAACCCGAGGAGAATGCTTTGGAACAAATTGAAAAATTAAAACCTGTGGCCTTTCAGTTTAAAAGCACGGATAAAGTCAATTTACCAAAAGGACTGCAACACGGCTTTATTGCGCAAGATTTGGAAAAAGTGTTTCCCGAACTTGTCAAGGATATTACCAAGCCTGTATTTAACGAAAAAGGGGAAATTACTGGAAACACCACTTTCAAATCCGTTAATTATATTGGAATGATCTCCATTTTGGCGCAATCGGTCAAGGAACTTAATGCGGAAGTGGATCGGTTGAAAAAAGAAGTAAGCAAAACCCCACAAACTTATGTAGTACTCAATAACGCGCTTAGCGAGCAAGAAATTGAAAATTTGGAAGGTAAGGTTTACAGCTTGGAACAAAACAATCCCAATCCTTTCAATAAACAGACGATAATCAGCTATAAAGTTCCAAAAAACGATAAATCAGCGGTTATCATGATTTTTGACATGACGGGGAATTTACTGAAAAAATATGAACTAAATAAACCCGAAGGAAGCATAATAATCACTTCAAGCGAATTGCACCAAGGCATTTTTCTGTACAGTTTGGTGAGTCAAGGTCGTGAAATAATCACCAAAAAAATGATTGTTGAATAGTAATCTTACAAACTGCCACTGCCTCCCGAGTGCTCGGGACTAATCCCGAGTACTCGGACCAAAACCCCGAATAACCTGCATCGCCACGCGTAAGGCTGCCGTTCCCTGTTCCAAGGTTACGATTGGTTCCGAATTGTTGTTGATGGCATCGGCGAAAGTTTCCAGTTCGTCCAAAATGGCGTTGTTCGATTCAATAGTGGGATTTTCGAAATAAATTTGCTTTCTCACTCCTTCTGCATTTTGAAGGATCATCGCAAAATCATCAGGATTTTCAGGGACATCTTTCATTTTCACCACCTCACATTTTTTTTCCAAGAAGTCAACCGAAATATAAGCATCACGTTGAAAAAAACGGGATTTTCGCATATTTTTTAACGAAATTCTACTCGCGGTGAGGTTGGCCACACAGCCATTTTCGAATTCGATACGGGCATTGGCAATATCTGGTGTATCGCTGATGACGGAAACGCCGCTCGCATGAATGGTTTTCACCTTCGATTTCACCACACTTAAAATAGCATCGATATCGTGGATCATCAAATCAAGCACCACGGGAACATCGGTGCCACGAGGATTGAATTCCGAAAGTCGGTGCGTTTCGATGAACATGGGATTTTTGATTTTTCCCACTACGGCTCGAAAGGCGGGATTGAAACGTTCCACATGCCCCACTTGTCCTTTCACATTGTGTTTTTTGGCCAAAGCCACAATTTTATCAGCTTCTTCGACCGTCGCGGCAATGGGTTTTTCAACAAAAAGATGTTTTCCGGCTTCGATTACTTTTTCGGCATTTTCAAAATGACTAATCGTGGGCGTGACCACGTCGATGACATCAACCTGGGAAATAAGGGTCGAAATATCTTCGAAATAAGGATAGCCGAATTCTTTTTCCACTGCTTCCGCGTGGTTTTTATCGGCATCGTGAAAACCAATTAGTTCATATTTTTTGGATCCTTGCAAGAGTTTCAGATGGATTTTCCCCAAATGTCCCGCACCCAATACGCCTATTTTCAGCATCTATCTTTTATTTTCCACAAAAATAGGATTTCTTTTGGGAACACCGGATAAAACCAATAGGTTTTCAAAACTGTTGAATCAAGTGAAATTCGAGGAAGTCGTACTTTTAATTTTTGTATCTTTGAATAAAATCACTGGTGGAAAAATTAATAGTGTTATGACCACAAAAGAAAGCATTTTGGACAGCATTAAAAATTTTAGGCCTCAATTGACGAAATTAGGTATTAAGGATATTGGTTTGTTTGGTTCTTATTCCCGAAATGAATATTCCAAACAAAGCGATATTGATATTTTGATCGATTTTGAACCCGATAAAGAAAATTTCGACAATTATATGGAAATTTATGATTTGCTCGAGAATTTGTTCAAAGATGAAAAGATTGAAGTGGTGACCAAGAATGGATTAAGTCCTTATATCGGCCCTAATATTTTAAAGGAAGTCGTGTATGTCTAAAAAATCCGTTGAATACCTGAAACATATTCTCGATGAATGCTCTTATATTTTATCGGTGACTGATTCGCAATTGACAAAGGAAGAATTTCTACAAAATGAAACTTTAAAACGAGCAGTTGTGAGAAGTTTGGAAATCATCGGAGAAGCCTCAAAACATATATCAACAGATTTCAAAAAAGAAACAGAATCGATCGAATGGAAAAATATGGCTGGAATGCGGGACAGATTGATCCATGATTATATGGGGGTGAATTATTTTATCGTTTGGGATGTTGCAAAAAATAAGATACCCCAACTTCATAAACAGATACTAAATTTTATTGATAAATAATTCCCTTGGAAGACACCTACAAACAACAAGGAAAGCGGCAACAATTGGTTGAAACCATTGCATCCAAAGGAATAAAATCCAAAAAAGTATTGGAAGCAATCGGAAGGGTGCCCAGGCATTTGTTCATGGACAGCGGGTTCGAAGATCATGCCTATCAGGATAAAGCATTTCCCATTTCCGCAGATCAAACCATTTCGCAGCCATACACAGTGGCTTATCAGACCGAATTGTTGCAAGTGAAAAAGGGCGATAAAGTATTAGAAATAGGAACTGGAAGTGGGTATCAAACGGCGATTTTATGTGAATTGGGCGCAAAGGTTTACAGCGTGGAGCGCCAGCAAGAATTATATAAAAAGACAAAAAAATTCCTTGATAAAATCGGATACCGTCCAAAGTTTTTGAGTTTTGGCGATGGATACAAAGGCCTTCCGGAATATGCGCCTTTCGATAAGATAATCGTTACGGCTGGAGCTCCTTTTATTCCAAAAGCTTTGCTGGCACAACTCGAAATAGGAGGGAGGCTCGTGGTTCCTGTTGGCGATACTTCCCAAATAATGACCCTGTATGTCCGGAAATCCGAGACCGAATTTGAAAAAGATCAGTTAGATGAATTTCGCTTCGTGCCGCTGTTGCGGAATAAGAATTAGGAAAAGAAATGCTTTTCTTATTGTATGTTTTTCTGAGTTTTTTAGGAAAAAATTGACCAAAAATAGCTTAGAATCTCTGGGAGATTTGCGGGTTTTTTCATGATGCCGCATGAAATAATCCGTTCCGCACTATTCGTTCGAAACGGACAGAAGCGTTTATAGTCATTTGAATTTGCTTTATTCCCCTAAATTCATTTAAATTTGAATTGAAACAATTCTTTTAAGTTCAAATATCATGGAAGCCATATTAAACTAATAGATAGAGATATTCCAAAAGATGATCAAACTATTTAGAAACCTAAGGGTCCGGCAGGCGGGTATTCGCCAAAACCTTCTCACAGACCCGCCCGAACGTGCCTTTTCGGTGCGGGCGGGAGGAAAAACAACGCATTACCTTAAATACGCCATTGGCGAAATTGTGCTTGTGATCATTTGGGATACTGTCGGGAAAAAATATCCATAACACACGTCCCGTTAGGGACATAATATTGGTAGAACAGAAATAAAATATGAACCAGTGTGCCGTTAGGTACGCAATATAAATGCACAATATATGGCAAACACATATACACAAATACACATACAAGCTGTTTTTGCAGTACAAAATAGACAGAGCCTCATTAAAAACGAATGGAAAGATGAACTCTATAAGTATATAACAGGAATTTTTCAAAATTACGGACATAAAATGCTTCAAATAAATGGAATGTCAGATCACATTCATATTTTGATTGGAATGCGACCCACCCAATCACTTTCGGATTTGATGAAAGTGGTAAAACAGGATTCATCGAAATGGATCAATCAAAAAAGCTTTTTAAACGAAAAATTTTCATGGCAGGCAGGTTATGGGGCATTTTCATATTCAAAATCAGATGTGCCAAATGTGATAAATTATATTAAAAATCAGGAGACGCATCACAAATCAAAAACATTTACCGAGGAATATTTGCAGTTGTTAAAAGATTTCGAAATTGAATTTGATGATCGCTATATCTTAAAATCCATAACCTAAGATATATCCTGTACCTAAAGGCACAGAAATATATTTTGCTGTCATTTTTTCTACCAATATACGGTTCCTAACGGGACAGATTCAAAATGTGAATAGAAATAAATCTTACAGGCAATTAACAAATAAAACTATGAAAACAAAAATAATTCTCTTCAGCTTAATAGCATCCATAACTGCATTTTTGGTTGCGGGCCTTAATATCGGGACATTAATAATCTGGATACTGTATTTAGATTTTGGAAAACAAAACAGGGGATAATTCTTGGAATTTTTCGATAAATATTCCTTAGAAAGATTGAATAAGACTCCATTCGGATTTAGCAATAATTTGTTATGGAATAAATTGATAAATAATCGCAAAGAATCCCAAGGGATATACAAAGAAACGCAAAGAATTGAAAACGAAAATTAAGACCAAAAATGGTAGTTGGTAGCGTCTCCATCAAATAACGGAATTTGTGGAGAATCAGAAATTAAAAAACAGTGAGATTAAATGAAACAACAGTTTATAGAAGACAAATTATTTGAAAGAAAAGACTTTTCAGAAAACGAACTTGAGAAAGCCTACTACGAATTATGTACATTTTCCAATTGTGACTTCTCGAATTCCGACTTGTCCAAAATCCGGTTTACGGAGTGTGAATTTCACGACTGTAATTTAAGTTCCGCCAATCTTCACCAAACAGGATTTCAAGACGTACTATTCAAGAATTGTAAAATGTTGGGATTGCATTTTCAGAAATGTAGCGACTTTGCATTCTCAATAAAAGTTGATAACTGCCAACTGAATCATTCGTCGTTTTATAAACAAAAACTTTCAAAAACATTGTTTGCAAAATCCAAACTTCAAGATGTCGATTTTACCGAATGTGATTTGAGCTCATCTGTTTTTGATGATTGTGATTTGCTCGATGCGATTTTCTATAACACGGATTTGCGAAACGCTGATTTCAGAAATTCCCATAACTTTACCATCGATCCAGAAAACAACCGAATTAAAGGAGCAAAATTCACTTTAACAACGGTGGTTGGACTTTTGGCAAAATATAATATCAAAATAGAACCATAGCAATAAAATGTTTAGGCTTCTTTTAATATACAAATATGAACGCAATGAAACACATATTATTTTTTATTTCGATTGCTTTAGTCACGCTTTCTGTTTCGGGTCAAACCACAAAAAAGGTACTGTTTTTGGGCAATAGTTATACAGCCGTCAATAATTTGCCACTACTGGTAAACAATATGGCCGCCAGCACTGGGGATATTTTAATCTACGATTCCAACACACCAGGTGGCTACCGGTTGATGGATCACGCTTCCAGCCCCACAACGCTTGATAAAATAAATTCAGACAACTGGGATTATGTGGTGCTTCAGGCGCAAAGTCAAGAAACATCATTGAGTCAAGCACAAATGGAAACAGAAGTTTTCCCGTTCGCCGAATCATTGAGCAATGCTATCAGAGCAAATAATGAATGTTCGCAACCGCTATTTTATATGACTTGGGGCCGTGAAAATGGCGATGCCTCCAACTGCGCTTCCCTGCCTTGGGTCTGCACATACGAGGGAATGGATGATGTCATTCAAGCAACCTATATCTTTATGGCAGAAAGCAATGAAGCAGAACTTGCACCAGCAGGAGCCGTTTGGCGGTATCTCAGGGGAAATTATCCCAATATAGATTTATATGCCAGTGATGGTTCACATCCTTCATTGGCAGGATCGTATGCCGTGGCTTGTGCTTTTTACACGATGATTTACAAAAAGGACCCAACTTCAATAATTTGGAATTCAACCTTAACTGAAAATGAAGCAAATCTCATAAAAATGGCTGCCAAAATTATTGTTTTTGATGAAATTGCAAGTTGGGACTTTACTCAAAATCCAGTTGCAGATTATTCTGAGGTTATCAATGATGGGGAAGTATCATTTACTAATACAAGCAGCAATTTTGATACAATATTCTGGGATTTCGGCGACTCAAACACCTCTACCGAAATTAATCCTGTTCACAATTATGTCGAAAGTGGTTTATATACTGTTTCCCTAACAACCACTAAATGCGGAAAATCGGACACTAAAACCAAGACGTTGGATATTACTGTTTTAAGTACAGAAGTTTTCAATATTGTTGCATTAAATATATTTCCAAATCCCACCTCTGAAAATTTAAACATAGAATTTGATAAAAGCTATCATAAAATAAGCCTTGTCATTTTAGATATTTCAGGAAAAATTCTTCTGAGGAATTCAGGAAATAATTTGGCAGAATTTACACTGAAAATTTCTAGCCTAAACAAAGGAATCTATATTTTGAACATAATTGCTGATAATCATTATTACGTTGAAAAAATAGTAAAAAAGTGATGGCATCTTTGACCAAAACCTGATTCCTAATAATACCGGAAAGCATCAATTAGTTGTTCACGTTTCACAGTACAATCGATCAGCGGTTCGCCAATCGCTTTTAAAAGAACGAAATTGACATTTCCATAGCTGTTTTTTTTGTCGTGTTTCAGCAGATTTAAAATGGGTTCCAAATCTGCTTCTTCTAAATCAATTTTTGGAAAACTTTGCAGAATCGTGTTTTTTATTTCCGCCAAGCATTCTTTTGGAAACCCACATATTTCCGAAGAAAGATAAGTTTCCAAAATCATTCCGACCGCAACGGCTTCCCCGTGCAACAAAGTTGTTTTGCTTTCATTCGAAAGAAAATAAGATTCCAAAGCATGTCCCAACGTGTGTCCGAAATTCAAGATTTTACGAATTCCATTTTCAGTCGGGTCTTTTTCCACGATTTCGGATTTTATCGCCACCGATTCTTCAATGAGTTGTGGCAAATCATCCAAAGAGAGTTTGGAGAGGTCCTTCATTTTCTCCCAATACGATTTGCGGTAAACCAATCCGTGTTTCAACATTTCCGCCAAACCACTTTTTAATTCATTTTGTGGCAAAGTTTCTAAAAAACCTGGATCGATCAGCAGCAATTTTGGAAAGGAAAACAAACCAATTTGATTTTTAATCGGACCGAGATCAACTCCTGTTTTTCCGCCAATCGCTGCATCCACCATGGCGAGAAGAGTGGTCGGAACATGAATAAAATCGATACCACGTTTGAAATTGGAAGCGACAAATCCGCCCAAATCAGTAATTACACCACCACCCAAATTAATTAGCAAAGATTTTCGGTCCGCACCTAATTCGGTCAAAGCGTTCCAAACCCCGGTACAGGTTTCCAAGGATTTATGTTCCTCGCCAGCTTCGATTTCAATAATTTCCAAAGGCACATCAGATTCCAACGTTTGTAGAAATTTTGGAAGACAGTATTTTTGCGTGTTTTCATCGACCAAAATGAAAATTATGGATTGTTTTTTCACCTTTAAAAAACGATGAAGTTCTGGATACGCTTTTGGATAAAAGTAGGTTGGGTGCACAAGGTGGTTTTTTTTAGGAAGAAAGTCTTTGTTTAGAACAAAATTAAGTAGAATTATGCAGAATAATCTTGTTTGACTATTTATATTTGCACGAAGTATTTCCTATCTATGATCACAAAAATTTTTAATAATACCAAACGGGCTTTTGCGCTGAAAAGCAACGAAGAACTCAACCAATCAATTTTCATTTTTGAAATGTTAGATCATCCGTGGCTGGTGAAAATTGGTACAAGGTTGACCAATTTCGCACTTCAATTGAACCTTCCGGTGGATGGGATCATCAAAAAAACCGTCTTTAAACAATTTTGTGGCGGAATTTCCGAGAAAGATTGTTTGCCGGTCATCGAAAAAATGTACACGATGAAATTGCACAGTGTACTGGATTATTCCGCAGAGGGCAAAGAAACAGAAGCCGATTTTGATACCGCCATTGAACGAAAAATAAAAATCGTAAAATTTGCTTCGGGCCGAAAAGAAATCCCTTTTGCAGTTTTCAAACCCACGGGGATCGGACGCTTTGCAATTTGGGAAAAGGTTTCGGCGAAAGAAACTTTATTGCCGGAAGAAAAACAGGAGTGGGAACGTATCCAAAATCGGGTTCACCGGATTTGCAAAGCCGCCTATGAAGCCAAAATTTGTTTGTTGGCCGATGCCGAAGAATCATGGATGCAAAACGCAGCCGATGATTTATTGGAAGAAATGATGAAAGAATTCAATAAGGAAGAGGTTTTTATTTACAATACGCTTCAATGTTACCGTTGGGACCGTCTGGAATATATTAAAAAACTACACGAACGTGCGTTGGCGGGAAATTTTAAAATTGGGATAAAAATCGTGCGCGGTGCTTATATGGAAAAAGAGAATGCCCGCGCTCAAAAATTGGGCTACCCAACTCCGATCTGTGAAGATAAGGAGGGAACAGATGTTAATTTTAATGCGGTTTTGTTCTACGGATTGCAATATATCGACGACATCAATTTGTACATAGGAACACATAATGAGGTCAGCACCTATTTGACCATTCAGATGATGGAAGAAAAGGGTTTTGCCAAAAATCATCCATATATCTGGTTCAGCCAGCTTTACGGAATGGGTGATAATATCAGTTATAATTTATCTGAAAACGGTTATAATGCAGCCAAATTGGTGCCTTTCGGACCTATTAAAGATGTGATTCCCTATTTGATCAGAAGGGCACAGGAAAACACCTCGGTAAAAGGACAAACCGGAAGGGAACTCGCTTTGCTTCGCGAAGAAAAACAGCGAAGGGCGGGACGTTTTGTGAAACGCGTCCGGTAAAAAACAGCAAAAAAGCCGTGGTTTTTTCATGGCTTTTTTTGAAAAGTTCCGATAAATCAATTCACACTAATTCCGAACGTAACGGAAATATCGGTTTCCCCATTTGCATTTTTTGGGAGTGGTAATGACCTTGACCGTGATCGGAACAGCTATGCTCGTGATGGTGCACGAAAATATGTGTCAAACTCATTCCAGATGGAAAAAGTATGACCAAGGAAAGTAGGATCGTGATATGTATTTTAACAGCTTTCACCTCAGTCTGAAAAAAGGTTTTTTAATCCAATGCGTTTGAGCATTTTTTTTTCGAAATTCCAGAAAAACCTGAATTGGCCGAAAATCCATCCGTAGAGAACCAATAAAATTTGATAGATGGGAAAAATCAGTAGAATCCGGAAAAAGTAGTATGGAAGCGCTCCAAGCCAAAAGCTGGAATGAAAACCGTCTCGGAGGATTCCCAGACTTTCCAAAACTGGTTTTGCCAAAAACACAGCGGAAGATCCAGTCACGGAAAAAACAAAAAAGATAACCAATAACTGCCAATTGGAAGAAACTCCCCACCGGTTTTTCAATTTATCCATACTGCAAAAGTACGTTTTTTGGAAAAGCTAAACAAGGTAGTTTTTTCGTCTGTTTATAATCGTTTAAACCTAACAGATTTTTAAAAACCTCTTAGGTTTAAGGGAAGATATTACAAATCCTGCTTATATTTTTCTTGAAAAAATTCGTAATACATGTATAACATGTAATTCAGTTTCAATCCGTAATCCAATTGCGGATCGTAATTGATTTTGTTGGGGTACAAATCGCTTTGTTTCGGGTCATTTGCACGTCGATTATATTCTGTGGTGTAAACCCGGTTTTTTTGTTTCAAATAGCCTAAATCATAGCTTTCCATTGGAAGTTCAGTCGCCAGCCACCGATCGAAATCGGGTTCAAAAACGATTAATTTGAAATTGAGGCTGTCGTTTTCGATCGTGACGGTGTCTCCAGTTGTGGAGTGGTCCGGTATTTCACGGTCTTTGACAGCACCACAACCATAAATTAATAAAACAAGCAAAGAAAGGGTTGTAAAAATCTTCATAGAATAAAAATACAGAAAAAATCAACACCAATTAAAACTTTGGGAAAATTAAAGGATTTTCTTCTGATTTTTTTTTATAACTCGCAGCTGTAAGTTTACTTAACACAATAAATCATATAACAATTTAAAACTTTAAGGATCAGTAGTTAGCTGTTTCGTTTCACTATGTTATTGATGGCATCTTATATACTGATCTCCATAATTATTAATAAAACAATGAAAACATTATTTTTATCCATTCTATTTATCACTTCGCTAACCTTAAACGCACAAATAACCAAAAATAATTGGATGATGGGAGGAGATATATCTTTCTCTTATACAGAAAGTAAATCTGATATTGGAGGCAAAACTTTCACAATGAAAGGTTCGCCAAACATTGGATACTTTTTTTTTAACAAAGTTGCGGTTGGTGCAAAAATAGATTATACTTTTTCACGATCTAAATTTGAAACTGGTACAACGAAGTTTGATCGTCTTTTAGCATCCCCTTTTGCGAGGTATTATTTTTTGGAAGTCGAAAAACCATTCAATGTTTTTTTGGAAAGTTCATATGGATTTAGTTTATTTAACGAGAATAACTTAACAGAATTTTCCGCAAAAGCTGGTGCTGCTATATTTTTGAACCGTAGTGTAGCGTTTGAAATTGCGCTCGAATATTTAAACTCAAACACAAATAACATCTATGTTGGTTCTAATACTATCCTTTTGGGTTTTGGAATTCAAGTGTATTTAGAAAGAGAAAAATAATTAAACACAATAATAAAATGAAAAAAACAATAACTATAATTTTGTATGGTCGTATCAACAATTTTTTATGGCCAAAATGTAACGGTTTCTATTGAGAACCTAAAAGTAAATGGAGTAAACCTCTCAAACGGTTTGCCAATAGATCTGGGAACAAGTTCATCTGCAAATGTGACATTTAGAGTGGATTTAGCGAAAGATCAATTCTACACTATTGGGAACTGTAAAGTTTGGATAAGTGTTTTTGATAATTATGGAGGAATCACAGAGCATTTTATAACTAACGTTCCTCAAAGCGAATTTATTGTTGGAGCTTCGGCCTCTTATGATTTTGATATTCTCACATCAGAAATTAATTTTGGAGATGGCAATTATCTGTCCGCTGTACTGAAACAAAATGTCCAACCAGGAACGGAGTGGGAATCTGAACATATACCCATTATAAAAGCTCCTCCTTTTGAACTTTCACCCAGTTCTTTAACCTTATCCTGTAATAACACAAATCCTGTAATCTTCACGGTTTCACATTCATCAGGTATTAATGGTACAATTACTTATCAATGGAATATTGGAAGTGGGTGGTCTGGAACTGTAAATTCTAATATGGATTCAGTTACTCTTACTCCAATTGATGGTATTGTATTGCCTTCAGATGTTTCGGTAACACCTATTTATAATGGCGTTCCTCAATCAACAATAACATGCAATGTTAACCGTGCTTCTTTTTCAACATCTGCAACAATAGCCGGTAGCAGCTCATTATGTTCCACCTCCTACTATTCAGTAAACAATCTACCAAATGATGTATCTGTTACTTTGTGGAGTATTTCCGACAATAATATTGCCACTATTCATGAAATTGGAAATCATGCGGCCTTAACAGCCACAGGAAAAGGAACGATGACTATTTCCGCTACATTAACAAATTTATGTGGACAGACAAAAACAATTGAAAAATCAATTATTGTTGGCTCTCCAACAGTTACATCTTATGGCATAAATGGCGGTTATGATAATGCAGCAGTTAATTCAGTAATTCATTACAATGTCGATTGGCAAATAGGTATAACAGGTTATGAATGGTCAGTTACTCCAAATACAACATGTAGTTTAGGAGCAGGTCCAACTATAAATGATAGCAATTCAAATGTTTATGTTTCAACAACTAGATTTGCAGATATAAATATGGGAGCATGTATAGGTACATATTCTGTTTCTTGTAAAGCAATTAACGATTGTGGCTTAACTTTTATAGGCCAAAAGTTTGTAGAGGTTTATGATCCGTATGACAAATATGATAATCCATGTGATAATAGTTGGGAATTATCATCATATCCGAATCCAATAAAAAACGATGGTACTATATTTGTGAATAGATATCCGCCAGGAAACCCTTGTGATGATTTCCAATTTAAAACAACAAAAAAAACAACAAATAAGGTTAAAATTTACGATTTTTATGGCAATGTGGTTTATAAAAATGAGTTTAACATAAACAAATTTAGACTTAGCGATTTAAATTTAAAAACTGGAAACTATATTTTAAGTGTATTTTCTTCAAATGGAGAAGACTTAAAAAGAATTATTATTATAGAATAAAAACAAATTTTCATAATAGATAAATATCTATTTTTTGTCTGGATTAAAGACATCATTTTAGTGTTTGTACCTTTGAGCCGTTTACTAAATCCAATTTCTGTATAATTTGCGGTACAAAATATATATTCGATACTCTTTTTTGAGATATATGAATAAAAGGCTGGTCTATTCTAAACAACAAGTTAATGTAACAAAATTTATCTACTTGCCCCGAAGAGTTTCTCGCGGACTTTGAGTTTTAGACTTTGAGACCCAAAACACTGAACGGCAAGATCGAGTTTTTAATCAAATAGTGTTAACTGTTTGCAATACTGAAAACAATATAATCTTTAATTACCCTCTTCCAGCACTTCCACGGTCACGCCGACAATTCCTTTTGCAATGAATCCAAGCATTTCCGCTGCCGCTTTTGAAACATCAATAATCCTTCCCATTACAAAAGGACCGCGGTCGTTCACCCGCACGATCACCGATTTGTGGTTTACCAAATTGGTGACTTTCACTTTTGTGCCGAAGGGTAAATTGGGATGCGCAGCCGTTAGTTTTGACGACTGGAACATCTCTCCACTGGCAGTGGGCTTACCATCAAATTTTTCCCCATAAAAAGAAGCTTTTCCAGTTTGCAGTTTCGGTTGGGAAAATGCAGAAATGGAGAAAAAAAGAAGCAGCGGAAGCACGTATTTCAACATTGAAAAAAATTAGGAATCCATATTTTTGGAAATTGCAATAATTTGCTCAGCTAATTCCGTGCCAATTCTATCTTGAGCTTCCATTGTCGATCCGCCGATGTGTGGGGAAAGGGAAATATTGTGGTTCATCAATATTTTGATTTCTGGGGAAGGTTCGTTTTCAAAAACATCGAGGGCCGCAAACGATAATTTTCCATTGTCCAAAGCTTCGATCAAGGCCACTTCGTCCACAACTCCGCCACGGGCCGCATTGATGATTCCCGCACCATCTTTCATCATGTTGATTTCCTTTTTTCCAATTCTACATTCTTTCTTGGAAGGAACATGAACCGTGATGAAATCTGCTTGTTTCAATACTTCCGGTAAGGGCATTTTTTCTACTTCCAAGGTGATTTTCTTATTGTTGAAAAATTCCAATTCCAACGGCACTTTTTCGTTATCATCACCACGGGCGATAACTTTCATTCCATTTCCCAATCCAATTTTTGCGACTTCTTTCCCAATTCGGCCAAACCCGATAATACCCAAGGTTTTTCCTTGAAGTTCAATCCCTTTGGCATAACTTTTTTTCAAATCCTTGAATTTGGTGTCACCTTCCAAGGGCATTTCCCGATTCGAATGATTTAGAAATCGAGTGGCTCCATATAAATGGGCGAAAACAAGTTCGGCAACGCTTCGAGAAGAGGCGGCCGGGGTGTTGATGACTTTCAAGCCTTTTTCCCGTGCATATTCCACGTCAATATTATCCATTCCAACTCCGCCGCGACCTATAATTTTCAAGGAAGGACAATTGTCGATAATATCTTTTCGCACTTGTGTCGCGCTTCGTACCAACAACACGTCAATTTTGTGTTCGTTGATATATGTCTCTAATTGATTCTGCGCAACTTTCGTTAATATAACTTCAAATCCCGCATTTTTCATTGCTTCGGCACCAGAATTGGAAATACCGTCGTTCGCTAATATTTTCATATTTTGTTTTTTTATTTCCCCACGAAAGCAGGGATATTTTTAATTACTTCCTTAAAATGTTGGCTATAGTCACTGTTTACTGAACAATGAATATTTAAACACTGCCAACTGCTACTACAAACTAAACTATGCTTTTCGTTCCAGTTCGCTCATCACATCCACTAATACCGTCACGCTTTCAAAGGGAAGCGCATTGTACATAGAAGCGCGATATCCGCCTATACTTCGGTGGCCGTTCAGTCCATTGATGCCGGCCTCTTTCACCATGCTTTCGAAGGTTTCTTTCAAATTCTCATTTGTGAGGTTGAAAGTAGCGTTCATCAAGGAACGATCTTCTTTTGCTGCAAAGCCTTTAAATAATGGATTGATGTCAATTTCAGAATAAAGCAAATCTGCTTTCTTTTCGTTTTCTTTTTCAATTTCTGCAACTCCGCCCATTTTTTTCAACCAACGCAAGGTTAACATAGAAACATAAGTGGCATATACCGAAGGAGTGTTGAACATGCTTCCTTTTCCAATATGAGTGGAATAATTCAACATGGAAGGGATTTTTCGGGAGACTTTCCCCAAAAGATCTTCTTTAACCAGAACTAAAGTTGTTCCGGCCGGACCCATATTTTTTTGTGCCCCAGCATAAATCAGGTCAAATTTAGAAAAATCCAGTTGACGGGAAAAAATATCACTGCTCATGTCGCAAATCAATGGAACTTCGGTCTGCGGAAAACTTTTCATTTGCGTTCCGACAATAGTGTTGTTGCTGGTGCAATGGAAATAATCCACATCGCCGGGAATAGTATAATTTTTCGGAATATAATTGAAATTTTTGTCGGCGGAAGAAGCTACTTCTACCACTTCACCAAATAGCTTAGCTTCTTTAATGGCATTGGATGACCAAGTGCCGGTGTTGAGATATGCCGCCTTTTTTTCAAGCAAGTTATAAGCGATCATCAAAAATTGCAAGCTTGCGCCACCTTGTAAATAAAGTGCTTTATATCCTTTTCCTTCCAAATTCAAGTGTTCAAGAGCCAAAGAGCGTGCCTCTTCCATCACATCCACAAAATCTTTGCTGCGGTGTGAGATTTCCAAAATAGAAAGTCCCGCATTGTTGAAATTTAAAACGGCTTGTGAAGCTTCTGTAAAAACTTCTTGAGGAAGTATGCAAGGTCCGGCACTGAAATTATGTTTTTTCATGAGTGGTTTTTTTGTATGTTTTTCAATAGCTACAAAGATGCGAAAATTAATTGTGAATTAGTGAATTAGTGAATTAGTGAATTAGTGAATTAGTGAATTAGTGAATTAGTGAATTAGTGAATTAGTGAATTAGTGAATTAGTGAATTAGTGAATTAGTGA
>JBDNFD010000045.1:0-21923 GCA_041689995.1 Flavobacteriaceae bacterium
CAAATTTTGAGTTGCAGCAACCAATCCCTATATTTTTGTAGGTTTTCCAAGCGTTTCCGGCTTCGTTTTTTTGCGTTGGTATAAAACTCATCCGTGATTTCCAGCATTGCTTTTTTGGCCGTGCACAAAGTGCCAATGGTGTTTTCCACAATGTATTTTGTAATGTATTTTGGCGTGTAGAAAACACCGTCTTTTTTTCGTTTGGTTTTGTTGGTTTCGAGTTCGGTTCCTTCCAGTTCGGCGGTTATTTCTTCGATTTCGTTCAAGGAATTTTCGAAAATATGGCCCAGGATATTCACATCTACTTCACTTTCAAAATCGTAGGAACTTAGTTTATTGGTGTGGAGAAACAGTAAATCATCACTTACTTTTAAATGTTTCAATGCTTCATCGGGCTGGAACAAACCACCATTGTATGCGAAAATTCCCTGTTTTGGATTGCCGGAATTCAAATCCTCAAAATAAAGTTTGTACCGATCGAACAAAGATTGTTGCACCCGCAATTCTTGCAGTTGTTTCCATTCCGTATTGATTTTCACAATGAAATTGGCGGGCAACAAAAGCCGATCTTCCGCAAAAAGAATGAACAAAAACCGGTCAATCAATTTTTGGGTTTTCTTGAATAATTGCAGTTTGTCAAATTGTGGGTTTTTCCGGACCAGATCGTTGAACAAATCCCTTTTGAACTGTGAATAATCCTTGTAAAGCTGCTTGGTGATTTGGTCTTCATTGGAAACCGATTCTTTTTGAATGCTTTCAGGAATATTTTTTTGAAGGTTTTCGTATGCCAAACAAAGCCATAAAGTTTCGAAATCTTCCCGGGTAAGTTCGAAAAGATTGAACTCGATATGTTCAATGGCATTATGAATATAGAACCGCAGTTTTTCGAAATTGGAAGTGATGACGTACCTGCAATTTGCCTGGCGGTTTTTGTAACCGAAAGCTTGGATTTCCACTTTGGACAAATCGGTGGTGTCGCAACCTTTGAGTTCAATAACGGCGGCAACACGTTGGTCAAAAATAATGGCAGCATCGGTTTTTTTGCTGTTTCCCTCATTTTTGAGTTCGGTGGTAATATTAAAATTGGGCGCGGGATTTTTGACATAACCTAAAATGGTAACGAACAAATCGGCGATAAAACCCTCTTGGTACTGCTCTTCCTTGCTGTTCCGAATATTTTGTTGAATCACCGGATTCTGAAAATGAACTTTGAACTGCTTCCATTTTTCATCAATTAATGATGAATCCAAAGCATTGGAATATTTTTTAAGGATGGTTTTTTGGAATAAAGGCATTCGTCCGGGTTTCAGTCCCGAGCATTCGGGATGAGTGTTAATATAAAGTAGTTAATATAAAATAATTTCTTAGAGGTCAGTAGTTATTTTCATATTGAATCTACGATTTATAACCAGTATGTCGGGTTGAGCCCCGAGTACTCGGGGTCGAAACCTACTTTTACAATCGAAAAGTTTTCGACTCCGATCGAATAAACAAGGTTATGTTTTATATACTATTGATTATTAGATAAATAAATTCAACATGTTATGTGTAGTTATCTACTGACCTCTAAAAATCCATTTCTTTTCCACTAATTTCTCTTTGTGCACTTTGCGTTTTTCTTTGTGTGCTTTGCGGTTAATTTTGTTTAACCTTAAAACTCCTCTGAAATCCTATAAAGCCTATAAAATAGTCAATCCCGAGCACTCGGGGATCAATATTCAATTTTTCCCTCCTTATTTTTCCATTGGTCAAAAACCTGTCTTCCTTTTTCCCGCTCCATATTGATGAATTTAATTTTTCGGTTTTCAATAGGTTTCTCCAATTCATCATAAATAAAATGATCGTCGAAACCAATTTCGGCGGCGTCTTCTTTGGTACAAGCGTAAAAAACGGCTTTCGGTCGAGCCCAGTAAATTGCGCCCAAACACATTGGACAAGGTTCGCAAGAAGTATAAATAATGCAGTCGTCAAGTTGAAAAGAGCCCAATTTCTTGCAGGCCTCGCGGATAGCAACTATTTCCGCATGTGCCGTGGGGTCGTTTTTGGAAGTTACTTGGTTGAATCCTTCCGCGATCAATTTTCCGTTTTTCACGATCACAGCGCCAAAAGGTCCGCCAGCTTCCGATTCTATTCCTTTTTTTGAAAGTTCAATTGCTTTTTCAATGAAATTCTTGTCTTTTTCCGATATCATTTATTTGGCTTTAAAGAAAGTAAAGATAACAGCTTTTCCCAAATTCTCGACATTTGTTAACTTTCATATCTTTAAATTTTACATTTTTCGGTTTTGCATTTTCGGATAAAAAAACCATCCAGAGATTTTAAACCCTCCAAATATAAAACGCAGATGATGCAGATTAATATGATTTTCACTGATTAATATCCCACTTTCACATTTTGTATTTTACATTTTACGGTTAAAAAAAACCATCTGGAAATAAAAAATGGCCTAAATATAAAACGCAGATCATTCCATGGATTATTCACTAAAAAAGCAAAATGTATTTTTATCTTTGATGTTTTAAAAAGCAAATTGATGCGAAACTATATCTTCCTTTTATTTTTCTCGGTTTTTTATTCTTCCTTCTCGCAAAATCCCCAACCGCCCAACAGCACCGAAATATACCAGGCTATTGAAAAACTGAATTTCGTGGGTTCGGTTTTATATATTGCCGCACATCCAGATGATGAAAATACACAGTTGATTTCCTATTTTTCTAATGAAATAAATGCTCGAACCGCATATTTGTCCTTGACACGCGGAGATGGCGGTCAAAATTTAGTGGGTCCGGAATTGAGGGAATTGCTTGGAGTAATTCGAACGCAGGAACTTTTGTCGGCGCGAAAAATAGATGGAGGAATTCAATTTTTTACCAGGGCGAATGATTTCGGATATTCAAAAAATCCACAAGAAACCTTGGAAATATGGGATGAAGATGCAGTTTTGAGCGATGTGGTGCGCGCGATTCGAAAATTCCGCCCCGACGTGATCATCGACCGGTTCAATGTGGAAAGTGCTGGAAAAACCCACGGACATCATACAAGTTCCGCCATTTTGAGCACCAAAGCTTTCGATTTGGCAGGTGATTCGACTAAATTCCCAAATCAACTTGAATATCTGCAACCTTGGCAACCGAAGCGTTTGTTCTTCAATACTTCGTGGTGGTTTTATGGCAGCAAAGAAAAGTTTGAAAATGCCATGCAGAAATCGGATTTTCTATCGGTAAATGTGGGGGATTTCGATGCTTTATCTGGATTATCAAATACGGAAATTGCAGCCAAAAGCAGAAGCCAACATAAGTCGCAAGGCTTTGGCGTTGCGGGTAGTCGCGGATCAGAAATGGAATATTTAAAACCCTTGAAAGGACAATTTTCAGCAGTGGACACCACGGTTTTTTCCGGGATCGATACCTCATGGAACCGATTGGAAAATGGAGAAGCAATTGGAAAAATTTTGTCCGAAGTTCAAAAGGAATATGATTTTAGAAATCCGGCAACGAGCGTCCCGAAATTACTGGAAGCGTATGTGCTTATTCAAAAATTGAACGATCCGCATTGGAAAGCTATTAAATCCGAAGCCATTAAAAATATTATTCTCGCCGCTGCAGGGGTTTATATAGATATTTCCAGCCTGAGTGAAACCGCCGTACCAGGCGAAGAAATTCAAATTGCTTTGGAAGCCATTAATCGCAGTGATATTTCCATTAAACTGAAAAATATCGAATTTTCAGGGATAAATTCGGATTTTAACCTCGATGAAACTTTGACAAATAACCGTGATTTTCAACAAAAAATAACGATTCAAATTCCAAATGACATGCCTATTTCAAATCCGTATTGGTTGGAAGAAACAGGCAGTGTGGGAATGTACAAAGTGGAAGATAAAAAATTGATCGGATTACCGGAAACACCACCTTCGTTGGTCCCTACTCTGGGCTTTTTAGTGAACGGCACCTCTCTTCAAATTGAAAAATTAGTGACCTACAAAACCACCGATCCGGTTAAAGGTGAAGTCCATCAGGCATTTCGGATTGTTCCAAAGGCATCTGTAAGTTTAGATAATAAAATGCTTATTTTCAATTCTGAATCTCCCAAAGAAATTCGGGTTAAAGTCCATGCTTTTCAAGATAATTTGAAAGGGAAATTGGTTTTGTCCGCTCCTTCCAATTGGACTGTTTCGCCAAAAGTGGCGGAGGTTGAAATTCCGTATAAGAATTCGCAAAAAATCATTTCATTTTGGGTTACCCCACCAAAAAATGCAGAGGAAGTTTATGTTCAGCCTATTTTTACTGTGAATGGGTCAACTTTTTCCAAGGAATTGATCCTTATCGATTATCCGCATATTCCAAAACGCCAAGTATTATTGCCGGCAAAAACGAAAGTTGTGCGTTTAGATATCGAAAAAAAGGGCGAAAAAATTGCTTATATTGAAGGAGCTGGCGATGTGGTCGCAAAGGGAATTGAACAAATGGGATATGAAGTTACCATACTTTCCCCCGAAGAAATTACTCCAGAAAAACTTACCGATTTTGATGCGGTGGTTATAGGCATTCGGGCTTATAATACAATAGGAATCTTAGATTCCAAACAGGGAATTTTGTTTGATTTCGTGAAAAATGGTGGTAATATGATCGTGCAATATAATACTTCCCAACGACTGAAAACCGATAAATTGGCACCCTACGAATTGGAACTTTCCCGCGACCGGGTGACAGATGAAAATTCCGAAGTAAAATTTTTGGTTCCGCAACATTTGGTTTTGAATATTCCGAACAAAATAACTTCCAAAGATTTTGAAGGCTGGGTTCAGGAACGCGGACTGTATTTTCCAGATGATTGGGGCAAAGAATTCACTCCCATTTTGGGAATGAACGACGCCGATGAAACCCAAAAGAAAGGAAGTTTACTCGTGGCAAAATATGGAAAAGGATATTATGTTTATACGGGATTGAGCTTTTTCAGGGAATTTCCGGCCGGAGTTTCGGGTGCTTATCGCTTGTTCGCCAATCTATTGTCCCTGGGGAAATAGAGTTATTTTGAAAGCTTTTTGAGCTATAATTTTCGTTTGTCGGGGTTCTGTCTATTCGAAAAGAAGGATACTATTTCTATTTCGTCTTTCTTGACACGATAATACATTGTGTTGTGTGCAATTTAAGAAAAATTTTGTTGGCATACCAATTTTTGGTATATTTGAGAAAAATAATAATCAAATGAACAAAAACACATCAATATCACTCGGTAATTATTTTGACCAATTCGTCCAAAGTAGTATAAACGAAGGAAGATTTAAAAATGTTAGTGAAGTCATACGCGCAGGATTAAGACTTTTAGAAGAGGAAGAAAGTAAAGTGATTGCTTTAAAAAACGCAATTCAAGAAGGAATTGACAGCGGAATAGCTCACGACTTTGACCCAAAAAAACATCTTGAATCTCTTAAAGCGAAAAAACACTCGAATGGCTGAATATAGATTAACGAACAAAGCTGTTGAGGATTTATCAAAGATTTGGGATTATACATTTGAGGTTTGGTCTGTACAACTAGCTGACAAATATTACGATGGACTAATTTCTAACTGTCAAGAAATTGCTGAAAATCCAGATTTAGGAAAAAACTATGAAGGAATTTCAAAGCAACTTCTCGGAATGAAAGCAAATCGACATATTATATTCTACAGAACTTTAAATAAAAGCTATGTTGAAATAACGAGAATTTTGCACGAAAGAATGGATTTAAAAAAAAGAATTGTGGAATAAAAAACTGCACACAACACAGTATATAAGCTATGGCGGGGTCTTTGCCTACTTGGAATCCCGATAGCTATCGGGAGCGGATTTCCCAAAGCCAGTTTTTATTTGGAGAGGTTCGTGCTTTAATACGACACCACTAATATACATAAACGTTGAATTTTAGAATAGCTACCATACGAACATTTTTGGTTTCCGATTCTTGAAATATTTCTGGATTTTGAGAAATTAGTTTGACCGTATTTTCGATTCTTAGGGCTAATCCGGCAATCACATTATTGCTGAAATTATTTTCAAGATATTCTATGGTTTTATCTAACTATTCCAAAGCACTTGGTGTCCACCGAATTTTATAACCACTTTTCATAGTGTTTTCTCGCACTTGAATGAGGTTCTAATTCTTTGTTATTGGCTTGTTTGATCCCTTTTTGAATAGATGTTTTTTCTTCTTCGGAAATTTTGTGCCGCCAATCCTCGGTTTCTTTTTTTCTGAATTCAGATAATTTTTCGATGACGGATTTATTTTTCAAGGTTTCATATCTTTTTTGCTTCTTCCCAAAAAATATCCATTTCGGCCAACGTCATTTCGCTCAATGGTTTGTTGTTTTCCTGTGCTTTCGACTCTAAATATTGAAAGCGTTTGATGAATTTTTTATTGGTCCGTTCCAGGGCATTTTCTGGGTTCACGTTCAAAAAACGGGCATAATTGATCATTGAGAACAATACATCGCCAAATTCTGATTCGATTTTGTCAGTATCTTGTGAATTTATTTCGTGCTGCAGTTCGCCCAGTTCTTCTTTAACTTTTTCAAAAACTTGTTCAGGTTTTTCCCAATCGAATCCTACTCCGGACACTTTATCTTGGATCCGGTTGGCTTTTACCATAGCGGGAAGCGATTTTGGAACGCCTTCCAACACACTTTTTTTGCCTTCTTTGAATTTGAGTTTCTCCCAATTTCGTTTCACATCTTCTTCATTTTCAACCTTTACATCGCCGTAAATATGTGGATGTCGAGCGATGAGTTTGTCACAAATTGAATTGCAAACATCGGCGATATCAAACCCGCCTCCTCCTTGTTCCGGGCGGGCGGGCCCGTCTTTCTCGCTTCCGATTTTGGCGTAAAAGACGATATGCAACAAAACGTCGCCCAATTCTTTCTTGACTTCTTGCAGGTCATTATCCAGAATAGCTTCGCCCAATTCGTATGTTTCTTCAATGGTCAAATGCCGCAAACTTTCCATGGTTTGCTTGCGGTCCCACGGGCAACCTTCCCGCAGTTCATCCATAATCGTCAACAGGCGATCAAAAGCTTTCAATTGTGAGCTGCGATCGTTCATGAATTTGGTTATTGGAAATTGGTTTTTTTGTGAATGACATTAATCACTCATTCACAAATTCATCTTTTAAAAATTACACTTTCCGAGCGGCAGCATTCTTTCCAGTTCCACCTTTTTTGGTGGCGGAAGCTTTCGGAGCCGATTTTTTTGATGCGACTTTACTGGTAGTTTCCTTTTTTGCCGCTGGTTTGGCTTTTTCAGAATGTTCCTTTTCCTCGCTTTCTTCTTCGGTTTCGGAGAAATCGGTGATGCCTTTTCTATTCAACATATTGTACCATTGAATCACCTTTTTGATATCACTGGGATAAACGCGATCTTCGTCAAATTCCGGAAGGATTTCCCTAAAATATGCTTCCAAATCTTTGTTCGGCTTTTTGTGGTCAATGCTTTCTTTACCGTCTTCTTTTTCCGAAATTTTTTGAAAAATTTCTTGTAAAGGAACTTCCCCAGAATAGGTGTAAATTGAAATTTCGGTCAATATGCTCACATTGTGGCGGGCGCTGACGTTTAATTTTTTTCCATCGATCATGGATTCTGCGAGAAATCCACCGCGGGTTTGTGCTTTTAATTCATATAATCCAGGTTTGCCGGATATGGATAAAATTTTTTCTATGCTCATTGTGCAAAATTAATTTCTTGGCAAATATCACCTCTCTATGTTGATTTTCAAATTTTTTATCGCGCTTTTTTTATTTTTGGGAAACGCATCCGATAATCGGTGTCAATATTTCCTTTAGCAATATTCGCCAACCTCGCTTTTATAAGGCGTTTTTTCAGACTTGAAAGTTTATCGGTGAACAAAATGCCCTCAATGTGGTCATATTCATGTTGCACCACTCGCGCTTGAAGGCCTTCGAGGGTTTCGGTGTGCTTTTTGAAATTATCATCTAAATATTCGATAGTTATTTCCGGTTGTCGGAACACATCTTCCCGAATAGTTGGAATGCTCAAACAACCTTCGTTAAACGCCCATTCATCGCCCAATTCGTTTATGATTTTCGGATTGATATAAATCTTTTTAAAGCCTTTTAATGCTTCTTTTTCTTCGCTTGGAAGTTCGTCATCTTCGGAAAAGGGCGTAGTGTCTATCACGAACATGCGAATGGAAAGTCCAATCTGTGGCGCCGCCAAACCCACACCATAGGCTTGGTACATGGTTTCCCACATGTTTTCTATCAATTCCTCCAAATTTGGATAATCTGGCGAAATTTCTTTTGCTTTTTTCTTTAAAACCGGATCGCCGTATGCTATTATTGGTAAAATCATTTTTTTAATTTTATATTGAATATTTTATATTGAATACTTCTCCATTTCTATTGAATATTTTTACTTGCGGTAATTCTTGATGCAATGAAAATAGCGGTGAGTTCTTTGGCTTCTTGAAGGGTTTTCAGCGAAAAATCACTGTTGTCTAAATTTTCATCCCTTAAGAATTCAATCCAAAATATACATTCATCTGCCTCTTCAATAACTATTCCCAATTTGGCTATAAAAGCCTTTTTTGATTGACCCAAACAAGCTGCTCGATAATTGGCAGCAACAGAAGTTGAGCATCGGATTAGTTGACCTTCGATATGGTAGCTCAATTTCGACTTCGGCAAATTTATGGCGAGCTTCACACATTCGTGCGCAAAAACTTTTGTTCTATTTATCAATATATTTTTCAAAATAATAATATAAAGTGGATAAGACCACTATAAAATATCCACTATAAAATATCCACATTCATTATAAAATATTCATTATAAAATATTCACTTATAAAGGTAGCTCTGCAAAATAATTGTTGCACTTATTTCATCAACAAGTGCTTTGTTTTTGCGTTGTTTTTTTTTCAAACCACTGTCGATCATAGTTTGGAATGCCATCTTTGATGTAAATCTTTCGTCCACCCGCTCCAATTTTATTTCTGGAAATTCTTTGTTGAATTGTTTCAAAAAGACTTGAATTGCGACTTCGCTTTCTGAAGGGGAACCGTCTTTTTGTTTGGGTTCGCCAATTAGCACAAGTTCCACTTTTTCACTGACAAAATAATCTTTCAGAAAGGAAAAAAGCTCAGCCGTGGATACGGTGGTTAATCCAGAGGCAATGAGCTGGAATTCGTCTGTGACCGCAATCCCGGTTCGTTTTGTTCCATAATCCAATGCCAAAATTCTTGCCATCCCATTTTTTTTGCAAAGATAGGCTTTCTAAGTAGATTGTCTTTCAATTCGAATGGAAGCGAGTATCTTTACCAAAATTATTTTTTTGAGAATGGAAAATTTAAAAAACAGAATAAACAAAGCCTGGGAAAACCGTGAAATGCTCAAAGAAACCGCAACTATCCAAGCTATTCGCGAAGTGATTTCCTTGCTCGACGACGGAAGATTGCGCTGTGCGGAACCTATCCCGAACACTCGGGATTGGCACGTGAATGAATGGGTAAAAAAAGCCGTTGTTTTGTATTTCCCGATCCAAAAAATGGAAACCATGAAAGCCGGTATTTTTGAATATCATGATAAAATCCCGTTGAAATCTGGTTATCAGGAAAAAGGGATTCGGGTGGTTCCCAATGCCGTGGCACGATATGGCGCCTACATTTCCAAAGGGGTGATCATGATGCCAAGTTATGTGAATATTGGTGCTTTTGTGGACGAGGGAACTATGGTCGATACGTGGGCAACAGTGGGAAGTTGTGCGCAAATTGGAAAAAATGTGCATCTTTCCGGCGGGGTTGGAATTGGCGGGGTTTTGGAACCTTTGCAAGCTGCGCCCGTAATTATTGAAGACGACGCATTTATCGGTTCGCGTTGCATTATAGTAGAAGGTGTCCGCATTGAAAAAGGAGCCGTGCTCGGTGCAAATGTGGTGCTGACCGCTTCCACAAAAATCATTGATGTGACCGGTGAAAAACCCGTCGAAAAGAAAGGAATTGTCCCGGCACGTTCGGTGGTGATCCCTGGAAGTTATACCAAGAAATTTGCCGCTGGCGAATACCAGGTTCCTTGTGCATTGATAATCGGAAAACGCAAGGAAAGCACGAACAAAAAGACCTCGTTGAACGATGCATTAAGAACGTATGATGTGGCGGTATAAGCCCCCAAACCCCAAAGGGGGGGTTATTTTCTCCTAAATATGGAAAACAACTCTGTAAATCATTTTAAAAATGGCTCCTTCCCTTCGGGGAGGTTGGGAGGGGCTTGTAAAATTCTAGTCATTCAACAAAAAATGATTGGTGATGTGCTGACGACAACTATTTTGTTTGAAGCCTTACGAGAAAAATTTCCTGATGCAGAACTGCATTATTTGGTGAACTCGCATACAGTTCCTGTTTTGGAAAACAATCCATTTATTGACAAATTGGTGCTTTTCACGCCTGAAATTGAACGCAACAAAATTAAATTTTTTCGTTTTCTGAAAGATATCCAGAAGGAAAAATACGATGTGGTGATCGACGTATATGGGAAACTCTCGAGTTTGTTGATCACCTGGTGTTCAAAAGCAAAAATCAGGATTTCTTATTACAAAAAGCATACTTCATTTTTTTATACCGACACGGTGAAAAGATTATGGCACCCAGAACATAATGCCGGACTGGCGATTGAAAACAGAATGAAATTATTGGAACCTTTGGACATTCCTTTTCAGTATATCACGCCAAAAATAAAGTTGTCACCCGAAGAAATCCAAGCGGGGAAGATTTTTTTGGAAACAAAAGGCATAAATCTGACCCACCAAATTTTTATGATTGGGGTTTTGGGCAGCAGTGAAAAGAAAACTTATCCTTCGGAATACATGGCCAAGTTGATCGATCAAATTGCCGCACAATATCCCCGAGGCCAATTATTGTTCAATTATATTCCCTTTCAAAGAAAAGAAGCTCAGGCTATTTTCGATCTTTGCGAAAAAGCAACCCGTTCTAAAATATATTTTGAAATTTTCGCCGATAGTCTTGGAAAGTTTATGGAAATCACCTATCACTGTGATGCTTTGATCGGAAATGAAGGAGGCGCGGTGAATATGGCAAAAGCATTGAATGTTCCTACTTTCATGATATTCTGCCCGTTCATCAACAAACAAAATTGGTTTGGTGAATTGGAATTGCTTAAAAATCAAGCAGTCCATCTTTCTGATTTTACGGAAATGACCAAAATGGACAGCGAAAACGCAAAGAAAAATCCCGGTCAATTTTACAAGGAACTGAAACCCGAATTGATTTACCCAAAACTGAAGATATTTTTGAACAAATTACCGATCCGCAATTGAGCCCAATAAAAGCTAAAATCCGAAAGTTTCCTTACTTTAGCGGGTTCAAATCCATTTCTCCGATCGATGAATTATAGGTTTCTCATTTATTTTTCTTATTCCTATGCCGTTCCAATTGGTTTGCCTTTGGAGCGGGAGATTCAAAAACGTGGCTATTCTGTGAAATGGTTTTGCGATCTTCCTTCCACAGAGAAAACACTTCTGGAAAGCAGCGAAATTTTAGGTACGATCGAGGAAGCCGTCAACTATCGGCCCGATATTGTTTTGACGATCACAGACAATGTTCCCGATTTTTTATCGGGTTTGAAAGTACAGATTTTTCATGGTTTCAATCCTGACAAACGAAGTGAAGATAATCATTTCACCATCCGCGGATTCTTCGATTTGTATTGCACCCAAGGCCCATCGATGACCCAAGGTTTTAGGAGAGAACAGAAAAAACATCCGCATTTTGAAGTCATAGAAACCGGTTGGTCAAAAATGGATTCACTTTTTCCTATCGAAGCTAAACCGAACAATGAAATCCCCGTTATATTCATAGCTTCTACCTTTAGCCATCGATTGAGTTTGGCATTGAAAGAAGATGTTTTTGAAGAAATCAAACGTTTATCGGAAACAGGAAAATATAAATTTTCGATGGTACTTCATCCAAAACTTCCGGAGGCGACCAAAGAAAAATGGAAAGGTTTGAGCAATGACTATTTTTCTTACCATGACACCACCAATTTGAATCCACTTTTCAAAGAAGCCGATTGCATGTTTTCAGACACCACATCGGCCATTCAAGAATTTATGCTGACAAGAAGGCCAATAGTCACTTATGCCCATAACCGCCCGAATGCTGCGCTGATCAATATTTTGGAACCGGAATTAATTGAAGGTGCATTGGATACCGCATTGCAATACCCACCAAAAATTATTGAAGAAATAACGGCGTTTGCAGAAAAAATTCATCCCAAAAGAGATGGTTGTTCCAGTGCGCGCGTGATTGATGCCTCCATCGATTTCTTGCAGAAAGACAAGTCTTTTCTGGAGAAAAAACCGCTAAACCTAATTCGAAAATATAAAATTAGGAAGCAGTTGAAGTATTTTACCCTTAAAGGTTTTAGAAAACCAATCACCAAAAAGAAAGGCTGAAATTGGAAAAACTAACCGCCATTATCCCTGTTGGAAATGAAATCCACAATATTGAAGCTGTGATCGCTTCGGTGAATTTTGCCGATGAAATTTTGGTGGTAGATAGTTTCAGCACCGATGGAACTTTTGAAAAAGCCCAAGAACTTGCGACAAAAGTTGTGCAACACGAATTCAATTACCCGGCTTCTCAAAAAAATTGGATTATTCCGCAGGCAAAATACGATTGGATTTTGTTGCTTGATGCAGACGAGCGCGTAACGCCGGAACTGCGGGAAGAAATTCAAAAAATATTGCAAAATACACCCGAAGATATCGTTGGTTTTTGGATCGGTCGAATGAACCACTTTATGGGCCAACGAGTTCATTATAGCGGTTGGCGCAACGATTCGGTAATTCGGTTGTTCCAAAAGGCACATTGCCATTATGAAGACAAACATGTTCACGAAGAAATTATTGCAGATGGAAAGTTGGGCCGATTAAAAGGAAAATTATCCCATAATACCTATGTTTCTTTTGATCAGTACATGGCCAAAATGGATAGGTACGCAACTTGGCAAGCCATGGATTACGATAAAAAAACAGGCAGATTAACCGCATACCATTTTATTATCAAACCTTTTTGGGGTTTTTTCAAACATTATATTATTCAAAGTGGTTTTCGCGATGGCGTCGTGGGACTTACAATCGGGTATATTCAGGGTTATACTGTTTTTATGCGTTATGTGAAATTGTGGTTGTTACGCCGAAATAGGAAGTAGGTATGAATTTTGAATTCTGAATTCTGACTTCAACTAAGTTATTTCCAAAATTTCAATTTCTTTTTCCACTTGCGTCTTTGATGAAAATGCTGTTGAAATTTGGTGGTGTTTCCCCACATTTCCCCGAATACTTTGTGATAATCTTTTCCGGTGAGCTTGGCATATTCACCGCTCATTACCGCTACCATATTTTTGTCGGAAGTGAGTTTTGAAAAATTCTTGATCCGGGTTTTATCATCCATTTTTTCATGGAATTTCATCCGGTTCAAATCGACCAGAAAGAATTCGTATTCATTGTTTTCTTTGACAAGAATTAATGTGTTTCCGGGCGAATGATCCAAAAATTCAATTCCTTTTTCGTGCAGTTTGTGCGTAAAATGGGTGAACTGTTTCAAAATTTCATGCCAATTTGGAAATGTCGGGTCATGGATAATATCGCGATAGGTCAAATCATATTCCAAATGTTCGCTCACATAATAACTTTTCCCGAAGAACAACCCTGAATCTTCCTGCATATACGCGATGGGCTGTGGGGTTTTGAAGCCATTTTTCAACAAAAAATCGGCGTGTTCAAAAGAACGTTGCGCTTTTGACTTCCGAAAAAAATTATAAACTATTTTATTGATGAAATTCGGTTTCCGAAATGCTTTTACATTAATTTTTAAATTGGGAAGCTCGAAGGTCTTTATGGTATTTCGTGCTTCTGAAATGGTTTCTCCCTTTTCATCGAAATTGGCTATAAGTGGAAGAATATTATCTTTGTGCAAAATATATCTTTCGGAAATAACTGTTTTCATTTGGCAAAAATACAATTTTGATTCATAAGGTTTCAAGTAGTTTATAAATTTCGGTTTTTTTAATTTTTTAATTTATTGTATGGAACTACGCAAGAAAATAGGCTTCGTGTTTTTGGACAAAATCCACCATCTTTTCCACTTTCTCACCGTTGCTGTGGAACTTTCCAAAAAAAGCGATGTTTCAATTATTACTTATCCCGGGCCTCATGTTTTTTTGCGGAAAGAGTTGAAAAGGTTGGGCGGGGAAAGGGTGAAAATAGAAGAACGACCCACCCGGTTTTTCCGAGCCTTTACCGATAAATTGAAAGGACGACCGATTCCCCGGATAGGTTTTTGGATGGACAAAAATAAAACCTACCTGATGAAAAATTTCGATGCCCTGATTTTTTCGGCCTATATTCACCACAAAATAGTGAAAGCCCGAAAAAGAAGCCAATTCCCGAAACTTATCCATATCGATCACGGTGCGCCAGGACGTGCTTATAGCTACAGCAAAGACAAGTTGGATTTTGATCTGCAACTATTATTTGGTGAATTTAGCTTTCAACAATTTAAAAAAGCGAATTTGTTGAGCGGACAAACAAAAATTGTCGGTTACCCAAAATTGGATGCCGTTGCCAACCTGTCTGCCGTTCGTATTTTTAACAATGAAAAAAAAACGGTTTGGTACGCACCGCATTTTACCCGAAAATTGACCTCTTGGAATGCAATGGGAAAGGAAATATTGGATTTCTTTTACAATCAAAACGAATACAATTTGATTTTTGCGCCCCACATCCAATTGTTTGGGGGAAGGGGCAGCGCCTCGGAAAATGAATTGGAGACAAATTTTTTTGATTGCCCCCACATCCATATCGATTTGGGGAGCCACCGCAGTGTAGATATGACTTATGCCAAGGCCGCCGATATATATTTGGGCGATGTTTCCAGTCAGGTATATGAATTCATTGCCCAACCGAAACCTTGTATTTTTTTAAATCCTTATCATTTTCAATATAAAAACGACATCAATTTTAGGTTTTGGCAATGCGGTGAAGTGGTCAGTTCTGTTTCCGAACTGGAAAACGCTCTCCGGTTTGTAGAAGAAAATTTTCAGCAATACAAACCGGTACAGGAAAAAATAATGGCTGAAAATTTTTATACAGAAATGGGTTCAAACCCATCCCAAAGGGCCGCAAATGCTGTTTTAGATTTTCTGGAAACAGGAAACTAAAGATATTTATCCATTCCGTTTGGGCACCATTTCAGGTTTTGCGTTTTGGACCATTCTTCCAAGCGGGTGTTTTCTGCTAAGTTGCTTTTGTCCTTTATGCGATGCCAAATATGGTACACAATTCCGCGGTAACGTAGCCGTTTTCCCAAAATACCATTATTCATCAGACGTATTACCATCTCCGAATCTTCCCGACCCCAACCGTTAAAATCTTCGTTGTACCCGTTTATGGCCAGCAAATCTTTTTTCCAATAAGAAATATTGCAGCCCCGCACTTTTTTTGAAAGCGTAGCTTGTGGGGTGTACAAACTGCTAAAAAAGGGAAGTCGCATGGCGCGGGTCCGTTTTTTAATCCCTTTGCTTAAAAAAGTAAAATCGATTATCCCTTGAGTAAAAAGCTCCGGTAAAAAATCTTGTTTAATGTTTACCCGACTGCCATATAGGTACAGACCTTCTTCAGCACAAAAAAGATGATCTTTTATGAAATCTTTGTGCATAATACAATCGCCGTCAACCTGAACAATGTAATCTCCTTTTGCTTGCGCCAAGGCTTTGTTTAAAATGAATGCTTTTTGAAAACCTTGGTCTTTATGCCAAAAATGTCGGATGGGAAGGGGAGTTTTTTTCTTGTAGGCGTCAATTATATTTTTGGTTTCGTCCGTTGAACCATCGTCGGCAATCAGGATTTCTAAGGGTTTTTGTGTTTGCCGTAAAGCACTTTTCAGCACCAGATCCAATGCGCTGGGCCAATTGTAGGTGGAAATTAATAATGAGACTTTCAAATTTTTCAGGATACTTGGTTTTTTACAAATTTATGGTCTTTTCATGGAAGATTTTAAAAAACATGCAAAAGGTCGTATCTTGCCCTTAAAATTCGCATATGTCTTTTAAGAAAACATTGGGCCATTTTTTTCCCGTAATCGACAGTGATATGCGGAAACAAATGGTGACCGATTCTATCCTGCGATTACCTCAGCAAAATACGGGAGTGATTAACTTACATCGGTACTCACCGAACAATGTTGGTGATTTTTATTGTGCGCCACACCAATATTTCGAGGAATTGAAAGGAAAAGTACTGGATATTTCAGATTTTCGATCAATCAGCATAAAAAAACGAAAGCAGTGGATTGAAAAAGTGAGTGCGAATGCTTTAATTATTGGTGGGGGAGGGCTCCTAAACTTGCGTCATTTCCAGAAACAAATGAAACTATTCGAAACTTTGAAGGAAATGGGGAAGAAAACGGTTTTATGGGGCTTGGGCCACAATGAAACTGACCGGGCACAATTTGGAAATATCAGTCACTACAACATTGATCCGGCCAAATTTGGCCTCGTCGGCACACGGGATTACAGCATGAAAACCGAATGGGTTCCTTGCGTAAGCTGTTTGCATCCCATTTTTGACCAAGCCTACGAAACCACGCATGAAACCGGAATTATTTTCAGTAGAAAAACCTTGAAAAACAAAAAGATTTTAAAAAAGCTAGATCACTACCCCACAACATCCAACACCACCAACCTGAATAAAATGATATCATTTATCGGTTCTGCAGAAACGATTGTTACCGATAGCTACCACGCGATGTACTGGGCTATATTAATGGAAAAAAAAGTGGTGGTGGTGCCCACAACCTCAAAGTTCTACGATTTCAAATACCCGGCCGTTATCACTAACTATGATGATTTTGAAACTGATATGAAAAGGGCCCAAGCTTATTCCGGTGTTTTAGAGGAATGCCGTGAAATCAATCACCGGTTTGCTGAAAAAGTATTTGGTTACCTCGGAATATGAATTTATAAAGTTAACTTTACGAAAGAAAATCCTTCATTCCGATAAAAAATGAAAGAAGAAATTTATAGCGCACTGGAAGTCCTAAAACGCGGCGGACTCATTCTATATCCCACCGACACCATCTGGGGAATTGGCTGCGACGCCACCAATGCAGATGCCGTGGACAAACTCTACGCCCTAAAACAACGCCAGGAAACCAAAGCGATGATTTGCTTGGTTTCTGATTTTAGGATGTTGGAGCAATTTGTGGAAAATGTCCCAGAAGTGGCATATGATATTTTGAAATATGCCATTAAACCCACTACCATTATTTATGATCAACCGATCCGTGTGGCGGAAAATGTGGTTGCGCCAGACAATACCTTGGCAATTCGGGTTACCGCAGATGATTTTTGCAACAAATTGATCCGTAAATTCCGAAAACCCATTGTTTCCACTTCCGCCAATATCAGCGGGCATAAAACCCCGAAATCTTTTGACGAAATTAATAGCAATATTATAGATAATGTGGACTATGTTGTAAATTTGCACCGCACCAATAAAAGCGGAAAACCGTCTTCCATTATCAAATTGAGCAATGACGGAAAAGTGAGTATTGTGCGAAAATGATCTCTTTTTTGCATATTGCGTTCTTTTCTCATAACCTCCTTCAAAAAAACAGTATATTTGTATGGATGACTTTTCAAAAAATCATTCTTAAATCTGTGATATTATGCGTGTGGAACAATTGGAAAAAGAACTTCTAAGACATACAAAAGGCCTTCCAAAAGATGTATTGCAAGAAATCATTGATTTTATTCAATTCCTTCGACAGAAAAAAATGATCGACAAGAACAATATTATGGTGAAACGAACTCAACTTAGCGCATCACAAACCGCTCACTTGGAGGAAGAATTTAAAGATTACAAACAAATTTATCCACATGAATGAGTATGTGGCCGATACCATGGCTTTGATTCTGAGGCTTGAAAGTCGACAAATGCCCCAAAAAATCAAAAAAATTTTCCAGCTTGCAGAAAAGGATGAAGCAAAAATCAATATACCTGCCATGGTTTTCGCTGAACTCGCTTACTTGTCGGAAAAAGGAAGAATTGACACTTCATTGGTAAAAGTCAAAAAGTACCTACAAACTCATCCAAACATCAAAGAAAGCCCAATGAATTTCCAGCATATAATCCAAGCTTTTGAAATTGATGATATACCTGAACTACACGATCGATTGATAGCCGCCGTGGGAAAGCAACTTGATGTTCCGGTGCTGACAAACGATCCTGCCCTGCATAATTCCAAAAAAGTAAATTGTATCTGGGAATAAGCATCTGGTCTTTTCCTCTTTGGCAAATATCAGCAGGAAAACCACCCCCGATATTTCGGAAAAAGTTGATTATATCGTAAATTTGTGGCGCAACCAATAAAACGTGAACCCCTGGCCATTATCAAGCTGGGCAATGACGGAAAAGTGAGCGTAGTTCGGAAATAGTTAGGGATCGGTGGTCGAACAAGAAATAATTTTAACTTTGCGGTCCTTGGGTTTAAGAATTCAATTATAAAGAAGACACTAAGGGCTTCAAAAACAAGTTTATTCCTGATTTTTTGATGAGAAACAGTCATTACAAATCCTTTATTGATCATAAGATTTTCAATTTTATTTCCGAGGCTGCTGAAAACCTAAACTTGGAAACCTACGTTATCGGTGGGTTTGTTCGTGATTGTTTTTTGGAGCGTGGCAGTTCCACAGATATTGACATAGTCGCTGTGGGAAGTGGTATCGAGCTGGCGAAAGAAGTTTCGAAATTACTTCCGTCCAAACCCAAAGTTCAAATTTTTAAAACTTACGGAACGGCCATGTTGCGGGCGTTCGACTTGGAAATTGAATTTGTTGGCGCTCGAAAAGAATCTTATTCTGAAAATAGCCGAAATCCCGCCGTTGAAGATGGGACTTTGGAAGATGACCAGAAACGCCGGGATTTCACCATAAATGCGTTGGCTTTACAAGTTAATCGGGAAAACTTCGGGCAATTGCTCGATCCGTTCGATGGTTTGAAGGATTTGGAAGAAAAATTACTGAAAACCCCATTAGATCCTGATATTACCTATTCCGATGATCCGCTGCGGATGATGCGTGCCATTCGGTTTGCAACGCAATTGGGATTTGAAATCGAGCCAAAATCCTTGAAATCAATCACCAAAAATGCCGATCGAATAAAAATTATTTCCAAAGAACGCATTGTCGAGGAATTGCACAAAATTCTACTTTCCAAAAAACCCTCCATAGGATTTTCTTTATTACGAAAAACCGGATTACTCCCCCAAATTCTTCCGGAACTCACCGCTTTGCAAGGAATCGATGAGATAGAAGGACAAAGTCATAAAGACAATTTTTGGCACACTTTGGAAGTCGTTGACAATATTTCTGCAAATACTGACGATTTGTGGCTCCGTTGGGCCGCTTTGTTGCACGATATTGGAAAAGCGCCGACGAAGAAATTCCAACAAAAAAATGGTTGGACTTTTCATGGCCATGAATTTGTGGGGGCGAAAATGGTTTACAAATTGTTCAAACGCTTAAAAATGCCCTTGAATGAAAAAATGAAATTTGTGCAAAAGATGGTGTTGATGAGTTCGCGGCCCATTGTCATTTCTGTAAAAGAAGTTACCGATTCGGCGGTGCGCAGGTTGATTTTTGATGCCGGTGATCACATTGAAAGTTTGATGACACTTTGCGAAGCAGATATTACCACCAAGAACCCGAAACGTTTCAAAAAATATCATCGTAATTTTATGATCGTTCGGCAGAAAATAAAGGAAGTGGAAGAACGCGACCACATTCGAAATTTCCAACCACCCATTTCCGGGGAAGAAATCATGCAGACTTTCGGCCTAAAACCTTGTCGGGAAATTGGAACTATAAAAAGTGCTATCAAGGAAGCAATATTGGAAGGGGAAATTCCGAATGAGCATGAGGCGGCGCGGGATTTAATGCTCAGAACGGGAAAGAAGATGGGTTTGGAAGTTATGAATTCAGAGTTATGAATTCTTCATTCAGCGAAAATTAGCGCGATCTGCAGGAAAAAAAGGTAAAAACTATCATTCAAAGTTTTGAAAATAAATTTCTAAAAAAATGTACAGAAAATCGGTCAAAATAGCTTTAATACTTGTTTATTTGGTCATATTGGCAGGAGCGGTCGTGCGAATGACCGGAAGCGGAATGGGTTGCCCAGATTGGCCCAAATGTTTTGGCCACATCATTCCGCCCACTGAAAGAGGCGAACTCGAATGGCATGCTAATCAAAGTTTCCACAAAGGACAGGTGATTATCTTGGGAGAAACACTTCAAGTGGCGCAGTCAGATTTTACCTCGGGAACCGAATTTCAAGCAAAAAATTGGGAACTATACACAAAACACGATTATGCAAAATTCAATGCGTTGCATACTTGGGTTGAATATATAAATCGTTTGTGCGGGGTTTTGGCGGGAATTGCCGTTTTCGTTATGGCACTTTTTTCCTTCAAAAAATGGCGGTATAAAAAACGCATCGTTTGGCTTTCTTGGATAACGGTTTTTTTAATGGGTTTCCAAGGTTGGCTCGGAGCGACTGTGGTATATTCGGTTCTGGCCCCGGCAAAAATCACCATCCACATGTTAATGGCTTTGTTCATTGTGGCAATTTTGATGTATTTGCTGCATATTTCCAAAGAACACGAATCTGCTAAAATAAAGGTAAGAACTTTTCAAAATGTGTTGGTGATCGCCATTCTTTTCACTTTGATCCAAATAGCGCTCGGCACGCAAGTCCGGCAATTTGTGGATGAACAAGTTGATGTGATGGGTTATCTGTCAAAAGAATTTTGGCTCGGCGATCCGAGCATAATATTTTATGTTCATCGCAGTTTTTCCGTCTTAATTCTTCTGGTAAATCTAATGCTTTGGTGGCAAAACAGAAAACTGAAACTTGGGTTTTCCTTAATGGATTCCCTGGTGATTATCTTGCTTCTGGAAACATTCATTGGCATCGGAATGTATTATTTTGATTTTCCCTTTTTATCACAACCACTGCATTTAATGCTGGCAACTGCTTTTTTTTCGGTTCAATTTTATATTCTTTTGCAGTGCTTGCAAGCCAAAGTTCCATTAAAAAATACATAACTTTGTAGCCTTAAAAAATTGGAATATGATTTATCGATTTCGAATAGTGCTCGACGTTTTGGACGATGTTTTTCGCGATATCGAACTGCGCGAAAACAGTACTTTGGAAGATCTGCACAACGCAATTTGCCAAGCTTTTGGTTTTAATGGAACAGAAATGGCGTCGTTTTATTCCAGCGATGATCAATGGAACCAAGGCGAAGAATTTGTTCTTTTTGAAATGGGCGAGGGCAATCCGGTTCGAATGATGGACGAAACCTTGCTGAACGATATTCTTTCCGAAGACCAAACGAAATTGATTTACATTTACGATTTCCTGAATATGTGGACATTTTATGTCGAATTAGCTGAAATCACTGAACCGAAAGATGGTCAGAATTATCCGAATTTGCTTTTCGCTCATGGGGTTTTGCCAGAAACTCCACCCGAAAAAAAGTTTGAGGCCGAAGAAGACGATTTTGATGATTTCAATGATTCCGATTTCGAAAATTTGGACGATTTAGATTTTGATGAACATTGGAATTAAAGGATTAACGAATTGAGATTAACGAATTGAGATTTTTGATTAACGATTTTTGATTAACGATTTTTGATTAACGATTTTTGATTAACTCATCACTCATCACTCATCACTCATCATTCATCATTCATCACTCATCACTCATCACTCATCACTCATCACTCATCACTCATCACTCATCACTCATCACTCATCACTCATCACTCATCACTCATCACTCATCACTCATCA
>JBDNFD010000046.1:0-30119 GCA_041689995.1 Flavobacteriaceae bacterium
AATTCCGCTGATTTCCGCTGATTTTTATTTTATTTTTCTGCGGTTATCCGCGAGATCTGCGGGACAAATCGCACCTCTTATTTTATATGAAATCTGGTTTTCGTCCATTTTTTCTCTCGCTGATCGTATTTTTCTCCCGCAAATTCCGCTGATTTCCGCTGATTTTTATTTTATTTTTCTGCGGTTATCCGCGAGATCTGCGGGACAAATCGCGCATTTAGTTTTATATGAAATCTGGTTTTCGTCCATTTTTTCTCTCGCTGATCGTATTTTTCTCCCGCAAATTCCGCTGATTTCCGCTGATTTTTATTTTATTTTTCTGCGGTTATCCGCGAGATCTGCGGGACAAATCGCAAAATCAGCGGGAATCATTTCTTTAAAATCCGTTTTCGCAAATTTTCTTTCGCTACTTCATCTTCCCCACAAAGCCACTGTATCACATTGTCTTCCCAAATATTATCACGCTGTTTTGAAGTAATGATTTTTTCATCGACGGCAAGATCCAAAAGTTTTCCGGGATAGGAAGATTGCGGTTCGTTTTCCATTTCCCCCAACGGGTAGGGATCGTCCAAACCGGCTATTATTTGTGTGGTTTTCTGGTTTTGCACTAATAATTTCAGCGAGCCGGTATCGTGCACCAAAGTGTCAAAGAAGATATTTTTATGTCCTACAGATTTTCTAGGATGCGTTTTTCCTTTGAACAAATCTGGGCGGCCATCGAAACCTTGTATTCTTCGCCCCAAATTAATTTGTGCCAATTGTCCGCCATGGGCAAAACAAACCCTCATATTCGGATATTTGTCCGGATAACCGTTTAGGGTCAAAAAATGATAAGCATCCGCACATTGTGCCAACATCCAAATTAGATGAAACCGCCAAGAAGTATTTTCCAACTTGATGAATTTTTCGCCGTCATAGGGATGTATTTCCACCGCTAAATTATATTTGCTGGCCATCTCAAAAATTGGTTCATTTTCTTCATCGAAAATGCAGCGCCAAGTGCCGATGCTGTCCATATAATGTGTGGGCAAACACAATAGTTGCAGACCTAATTCCTCAACGCAACGCTCGATTTCCCATAAAGCGCCGCGCACAAATCCGGGGTGCACCACAAAACCGCAAGTAAATTTTGAAGGATGGTTTTGCTGGACATTTGAATTGAAATCATTTTGAAAACGCAAGGCTTGCTTCATTTCTTCCACACGAAGGCCATTTCCATAGAGTTGCGACAAATTCAAAATAACGGCATGGTCTATCTCATTGCGTTCCATCCATTCCAATTTTTCCTTCAAAAAGAAGCTGGAATCTGTGACAGGTCGGCTCCAATTTTTCTGCAGCATGAATTTACGTTCATCATCCACCCAAAAAATTTCCTTGTCCTTCATGAATTGTGGGATTTCTTCCGGGTAGGGAAGAAGGTGGGAATGGGCGTTGATTCTTAATTTTTTCATTGTCATATTTTCTCCCATGGATGTATGGTTTTTTTTGTGTCTTTTTGTGTCTTCTCAGAAATCACTCATATTTTATACACACATTCTTAGGTTCGGTAAAAAACCGTAAAGCTTCAAATCCGCCTTCGCGACCGACACCGCTGTCTTTCATTCCGCCGAAAGGCGTGCGCAAATCGCGGTTGAGCCACGTATTTATCCACACAATTCCGGCCTCTAATTCGTTGCTTAATCGCATGGCACGGTTCAAGTCATTGGTCCAAAGTGTGGCGGACAATCCGTATCGTACATCGTTCGCCATTTCTAAAACTTCCGCCTCGCTTTTGAAAGGCATAATGGTGACAACCGGCCCGAAAATTTCTTCTTGATTCAATTTGCAACGGTTGGAAGTAATTTCAATAATTGTGGGCTCCATGAAATAACCATTTTCAAAACCTTTAATATTCAACTGCTTTCCACCAAAAAGGATTTTTCCGTCTTGGTTTTCCACGTCTTCCATATAAGAAAGTACTTTTTTCAAATGTTCTTTGGAAACCAAGGCACCTAAATCGATATTTGCATCTTTTGGGTCACCAACTTTTAATTTTTTTGTGGCTTTTATAAAATCTTCTTTGAATTGTTCATAGATTTTTTCTTCCACGAATATTCGTGAACCGCACAAACAAATTTGTCCTTGGTTAGCGAAGGAAGATTTCACAGTGGTTTTCAACATTTTTTCATAATTGCAATCGGCAAAAATGAGGTTTGGGTTTTTACCGCCGAGTTCAAGCGATATTTTTTTGAACATAGGCGCTGCTGTCCGAGCTATATTTTCCCCGGTTTTGGTGCCGCCTGTAAAAGAAATTGCTTTGATTTGTGGATGTTCCACGATGGCTTGTCCCACATTTTTTCCGAGGCCGTGAACAATATTCAGCACGCCTTTTGGAAGTCCGGCCTCTTTGCAGATTTCAGAAAGTAAAAAAGCGGTCATCGGCGCTACTTCGCTGGGTTTGGCAATCACACAATTTCCTGCGGCCAAAGCGGGGGCAATTTTCCAACTGAACAAATACAAGGGCAAATTCCACGGAGAAATGCAGCCCACCACCCCGATGGGTTTTCGCAAGGTGAAATTCAAACTATTACGACCTGTAGTTTCGTGACTTTCACTACCAAATTGCGTGATGGCATGGGCATAAAAAGCAAAATTGCTCGCTGCGCGGGGAATATCCACCGCCAATGCAAGAGATAGTGGTTTTCCGTTGTCTTTAGACTCGGCTTCCGCCAGATCCACCAGATTTTTTTCGATGAGATGGGAAATACGCATCAAAATCTTACAGCGTTTGTCAGTGCTGGTATTTGACCAATCTGGAAAGGCCGTTTTTGCGGCTTTTACGGCTTCTTCCACATCTTCGTTGCCACTTTCCGGAATGCGGGAATAGATTTCTCCCGTATCGGGTTCATAATTATCAAGCCATTTCCCGGACTTCGGTTCGGTGAATTCGTTATTGATATAGTTTTTAAGGTGAAGCATGGTCGGAAGTTGTTATTAATATATCGATTTTTTCCTCAATTGAATATATCGAATTGGTTTCAATAGAATTAGAAAAATTTAAAAAGTGATTTTTCGTAAAATTACTGAATTGAATGTCAAAATACGGCTTTCTGGTATGATTTGTTCAAAAAGACCATTTGCACTTCTATCGGAAAATCCGAAGGCCTGGATTGGCGATTTCTTCCAGTTGTGTTGGGATAATCTATAAACACACCTGTTTATAATTCTAAAGTATTAAAAATCAAAGCATCGCCAAAGTTGGCAGAACCAAATTTTCCAGCAATTTGTTATTGGTTTGATGTTTAAGTTTTATTTTTGGTTGTCTTTTAATTATATTAAAGTTGAAATCAATGCACCGCAAATCCTTGTTTTTTATAGGCAATCACTTTGATTTCTACCAACAAATGTGGATGTGGTAACTGGTGAACCGCCACGGTAGTACGCGTTGGGCCGGTTTCTGCATCGAAAAATTCGCCATAGGTTTCGTTGTATCCTTTGAAATCGTTCATATTCACCAGAAAAGTTGAAACATCAACCACATCTTTTATACTCGCACCTTCTTCTTTTAAAATACCGTCGATATTTTTCAATACCGCAGCGGTTTGTTTTTTGATATCGAGACTGGTGGTGCCGAATTCATCGACCTCCACGCCTTCAAAACTGTTGTCGCTCTTTCGCGAACTGGTTCCGGAAACAAAAATAAAATCGCCGACGCGTTTTACGTGTGGGTATTTTCCACGAGGAGTGGCTTTTCCCTTGATGGTTTTTCCTTTCATATCTGTTTATTTTTCTCGCTGATTTCCGCTGATTTAAAAATACGCTGATTTCCGCTGATTTTTATTAAAGATTGTTGACGATCCGTTTTATATTTTGGTCGATTTTTGAGGTGTTGAAATTAATCAATAATCCTAATTTACAGCCGGACAATTTTAAATAAGTCAACAGTTGTTTATAATGTACATCTGCCAAACCTTCTACCGATTTAATTTCCAAAATCACTTTTTCGTTGACCAATATATCAATTACATAACCTACATCCAATTTTTGCTCTTTATAAATGAAAGGAAGTCCTACCTGCGTTCGAACGATCAAACCTTCATTTCTTAATTCATGTGCCAAAGCCATTTCATAGGCTTTTTCAAGCAATCCAGGACCCAATTCATTATACAAATTAAAAATCACTCCCCTAACTTTGTATGAAATTTCGTTTTCGGTCATATTGGTTTTTTTCTCGCTGATTTTTCGCTGATTTTAAAAATACGCTGATTTACGCTAATTTTCGATTCTTTTATCTGCGAAAATCTGCGAGGTCATTTGCGCCTATCTGCGAGAAAATTTCATTCATTTATTCTAAACGAAATTTTCCCCAATCTACTCAATTTCAATACCGATTGCAACAGATTGTCCAAAATGGCCAAGGTTTTTCCTTTTATATCTGCTTATTTTTCTCGCTGATTTCTGCTAATTTTCGATTCTTTTATCTGCGAAAATCTGCGAGGTCATTTGCGCCTATCTGCGAGAAAATTTCATTCATTTACTCTAAACAAAATTTTCCCCAATCTACTCAATTTCAATACCGATTGCAACAGATTGTCCAAAATGGTCAAGGTTTTTCCTTTCATATCTGTTTATTTTTCTCGCTGATTTCCGCTGATTTTAAAAATACGCTGATTTACGCTAATTTTCGATTCTTTTATCGGCGAAAATCCGCGAGGTCATTTGCGCTGATCTGCGAGAAAATTTTATTCATTTATTCTAAACGAAATCCCCCCCAATTTCTCCACTTCAGCTTCAACGGTTTGGTTCGGTTTCAAATATTCCGCAGCCGTAGCCGCGCCTGCCAGAATCACATAACCTTCTTTCACGGCGATGTTCGATTCGGTTGCTAAACGGCTTAATTCCACTACCGATTGCAACGGATTGTCCAAAATGGCCGAGGTTTTTCCTTGTTGAATAGTTTCATCGTTGATTTTTAATCGAATGTACAAATCGGAAATTTTAGTTTCCAAATCCTTCCAATCTCCGATGACATAACCGGTGGAAGAACAGTTGTCCGCAACCACATCTTCCAGTGAAAATTTGAAATTCTCGTAGCGTGAATCGATAATTTCAATGGCGACCGCCATTTTATCAAGGTATTGTGGAAGTTCTTCCAAATCGAGTTCATGATCTGGGAAATCTTTTGAAACGTGAAAGGCGATTTCTGGCTCGGCACGCGGGTGGATCCACCGTTTTAAATCTATTTTTTCATCGGGTTGCAATTCCATTTCATCGGTCAAAAAACCCCATATCAAATCGTGAACGTTCATTTGTTCCATCTTGGCCTTGCTGGTGAACCCGAGTTTGAAACCAGTGATTTTTTCTCCGCGTTCTAATCGACGATTGATAGAAATTCGTTGGATTTTATAGGCATTTTCCAATGAAAAATTTTCTAATTGAGACATCTGCGCAACAGGAATAGCTTTTGCGGCGGCATTGTCAAGAATTTGAGCTATTTTTTCGTTTCTCATTTCTCTAAGATATTATATTTTTTCCGCTGAAATTGCAGAAATTATTTTATGATTTATTGTTCGTTCAACTTCAATTCAGTTTCTTTCTTTACCATTTCTAATTTTTCTTTTAAGGATAAATTTCCCGAAAGCTTTCTCTCAGCGATTAATTTTAACATTGCCACATCTTGCGCGCGGCCTTTTTTCTTTGCCTCGGAATAGGGGATTTCTTCCTGAAAAGTTACCAACCGATATTTTGAAGAATATTCATCGGGGAATTCCTGCTCAAAGGCGGTTTCCAGTTTTCTTTTTTGTTGAAAAACTGGGTCGGCGGTGGCTTCTTTCATTTCATGGAAATTGTCTAGCGCCAAATCGGCAATGGCATCGGCATCTTTTTTGCGGATATTCTCGTATTCGGAAAATATCTTTTCCCAAGGAGTTTTGGGATCATTTTTATATTTATTTAAAATGTCATCCAATACCGTTATATCTTCAAAGGAAGCGTTCATTCCCTGACCATAAAATGGAACAATGGCATGCGCGGCATCTCCCATCAATAAAGATTTTCCGTTGATTTGCCACGGAAAACATTTCACCGTACCCAATTCCCCCGTCGGATTATTGAAAAAATCCTCGGCCAACGTAGGCATTTCTTTTAAGGCATCTGGATAAAATTTTTCAAAATATTCCCGTACTTTTTCGGGTGTTTTCAGATTATCGAAATTGTATTCCCCCGAGTGGAAGGAAAGAAATAAAGTTACCGTAAAACTTCCGTCCATATTCGGCAGGGCGATTACCATATTTTCACCTCGCGGCCAGATGTGGAGAGCGTTTTTATATATTTGATGGGTTCCGTTTTTTGCTGCAGGAATCGACAATTCTTTGTAGCCGTGGTTCAAAAACTCTTGGGAAACCTGAAAAGCACTTTCTTTGATTTGCTCCATATTTTGTCGAACGGCAGAACCCGCACCATCGGTGCCAAAAATCACATCGCCTTGAAAAGCGCTTTTATTTTTGGTGTTGAAGTCTTCAAATATTGCCGTAGCATTTTCAAAATCGACAGAGAGACAATTTTGATTGAATTCGATGGAAACGTTTGGCATATTTTCGGCTTCGTCCAATAACAACGCGTTCAGTCCGGAACGGGAAATGGAGTTGATATATTCGTCTTTTTTTCCGCTGTAAGGCGACAAAAAGGTATTGCTTTCTTTATCGTGAATCATTCGGCCATTCATCGGAATACATAATTTTTCAACTTTTTCATCTATACCGGCACGTTTCATCGCTTTAATGCCCCGATCAGAAAAAGCCAAATTGATGGACCTTCCGGCGGCGAGTGTGGTTTTGCGCAAGTCCGGTCGTTTTTCGATCAGTATTATGGAATAGCCTCGTTGTGCTAGGCGCAAGGCAAGCAAAGAACCGCATAAACCGGCACCGATGATGAGAATTTGATTTTTTTCTGGATTCATTTTAATGCGATTTTTTTCTGTTCTTTATTAAAAAGTCCATCAATTATTCTAAAACTTCCTTCAGGCGTTCCGAAAATCGGTACACATCTTCAAAAGAATTATAAAGTGGTGTCGGTGCCACACGGATCACATCGGGTTCGCGCCAGTCGCTGATAACCCCGACTTCCATTAATTTTTTATGCAAGGTTTTGTCTGCGTTTTTTACTTGAATTGAAAGTTGACAACCGCGTTCGTCCGGATTTTTTGGAGTAATGATATTGATTCGGTTGTTGTTCAAATTATTAATTAAAAATTCAAGATATCCTGTAAGTTTTACCGATTTTTCCCGAAGGTTTGCAAATCCGGCTTCGTCGAAAATATCGAGTGAGGCCCGGATAGCCGCCATCGATAAAATTGGTGGATTGCTAAGTTGCCAGCCTTCTGCACCTGGAATGGCGTCAAAGTCTTTCCGCATATTGAAACGTGTATTTTTGTTGTGGCCCCACCAACCGGAAAAACGTTTCAGTTCTGAATTATTCGCGTGGCGTTCGTGCACAAAAGCCCCGCCCAAACTTCCCGGACCGCTGTTCAAATATTTATAGGTGCACCAGACGGCAAAATCTGGACCGTTTTCGTGCAAATCTGGGAAAATATTCCCTGCTCCGTGTGCCAAATCAAATCCGACTTTGCAGCCATGTTTGTGGCCCAGTTCCGTGATTTTTTTCATTGGAAAAAATTGCCCCGTATAATAATTGGTGTTGCCGATTATCAATAAGGCAATTTCCTCGCCTTGTGCTTCCATGATTTTTTCAAGATCTTCAAAACGGCACAATTCTTCACCTTCTCGGGGTTTCCATAAAATCAAGCCATCTTTGGGATCAATATTGTGGAACTTCAATTGGCTTTCGACGGCATATTTATCGGAGGGAAAAGCATCACTTTCAATTAATATTTTGTAGCGTTTTTTGGTGGGTTGGAAAAACGAAACCATCAATAAATGTAAGTTGGTGGTCAAGGTGTTCATCACCACCACTTCGGAAGGTTTCGCACCGACGATTTTAGCCATCTTTTTGGTCAAAAACTCGTGATAGGGCAGCCAAGGATGTTTGGCATCTGTGTGGCCTTCAACACCAAGTTTTGCCCAATCATCCAATTCTTCCTGCAAATATTCTTGAGTTTTTTTAGGTTGCAAGCCAAGGGAATTTCCGCAGAAATAAAGTTGTTCGTTCCCATTTTGATTTGTAGGTATATAAAATTCATTCCGGAATTTTTTCAAAAGATCTTCCGAATCCAGTTGTTGGGCAAACGCGAGGGAGTTTTGATATGTTATGTCCATTTATTTAAAAAATCTGATTTGGCACAAATTTACAAATAAAATGTGCTTTTTTCATCGGAAAAGGAAAAGTACAAACCGTTTTTTTATTAAAATGGAAAATACCTTAAAAGAGGTATTAGCACCACAAAAAAAAAGTTGATATTTGAAAATGTGAAATCATTTTAAAAGTATGTACGTTTTTATCAATCATTTTTTTATCAAATCCTTGTTGAAAACGGTGGTTTTTATCTTGTTTGTGTTATGGACAAATTACGGTTCAGCTCAAAACTTAACACTTTTAGATACGCTTAAATTCAGGCAAGTCGCACAGAATGAAGGGTTGTCCCAACTGAACGTGCTCTCCATTGAATTTGATGAAAACGGCTATTTATGGGCTGGAACCGAAGACGGACTGAACCGTTTTAACGGCTATGAAATGAAGGTGTTTTCGCAAGAAAATGGGTTAACAGGACTTCAAGATGACCATATTAGAGCATTGCTATATACAAATGACACGCTGTGGCTGGCGACGAACACGCACTCAATTATAGCCTATATTTTGTCGCAGGATGATTTTATTCCAATACTGGACCCCGAAATTTTAAAGGAGAATGAATCCTTGAAATACAGTCATCGAATCTTCGAATTGAATGATCGGTATTTGTTGGCCGGAACCTTGAAGAATTGTATGCTCATCGACCGGAAAACCTTGAATTTTACTATTCTTCCCCTTCCTGAACAAACGCGAAATGATTATTTACTGAGTGTGCATCGACAGCAAAACGATCGTTTCCTTTTAGGTACATTTTTCAGCGGAATTCTGGAATTGGACCTTTCAGAAAAAACCTTACAAAAGCCTGATTGGCAATTTTCTTTTGAAAATAATCCAGTTTATGCTTTTCATGAGGATGGAAAAAATGGACTGTTTATCGGTTCGGAAAAGGGCTTGTTTTATTTTGATAAAAAATCGAAAAAAACACGGGAAATCTACCAAGCCAAGGAGAAAAATCCCATTCGTTGTTTTTATGATTGGAATAAAAATCAAGTTTTTATCGGTTGTTTTAATGGCTTGCTGGTATTGAATAAAAACACGTTTGAAATAGCCCCGGTGATACTTTCTGGTTTCGCCAAAAAAAGCTTTTCCCCGGTGGAAATAGTGGCTATCAAAAACGACGGTGCAGGCGGAATTTGGTTGGCATCGGAAGGGAAAGGTCTTTTTTATCACAATTCAAAACGACAGAAGTTCGAAGCCTTCCGAATCAGTTTAATCAATTCCCCAAAAAAGGATTTTATTAGTAGTTTCAATTTTTTACGGGAAGGAAACACGCTATGGATGACCACGGGATTTGGTTTTGTAAAACATGAATTGAATACTCAAAATTATAAGTTATATCGCACGGATCGGTTGGGATATGCGCTGACAAAGGATGCAAACAATACAATTTGGGGCGGTGGTTTCAACCAGGGATTACAAAAATACAATCGGAGAACCGATCGTTTTGAGAACGTCATCTTTTCCAAGGGAACAATTCCCGATCGGGATATTGTGCAAATCACAGCTTTTTCGGCCGATAGTTTGTGGGTTGCTACTTGGTCGGCAGGAATGTATGTGGTGAATCTCGATTCGTTTTCGGTAAAACCTTTGAAAATTGGCGGGAAAACTATTTCCCGTGCCAGAACGTCTTATGTCGATTCCAAGAATCAGGTTTGGATTGGTGCCGACGATGGTTTGTACCGCTATAGAAATGGAAAAACAAAACATTATGAAAATGACCCCGGAAATGTAAATTCGCTCAGTAACAATCGCATTTTCAGTATTACAGAAGATATTCATGGAAATTTGGCGGTAGGAACGGCAAAAGGCTTGAATCTTATCGACTTTAAAACGGACAGTATTTTTCGATATTTACATCAATCGGGCCTTCCCAACGATTTTATTTATGGAGTACTTGCGGACAAAAATGGGCATATTTGGGTAAGCACCAATTATGGTATTTCTGAATTGGATCCCGAAGCTGGAATATTCAGGAATTATACTGAAGAAGACGGTCTTCAAAATAATGAATTCAATGGAAAGGCTGCATATATAGATAGTTTAGGCTATTTGTATTTCGGCGGAATGAACGGTTTTAATATTTTTCATCCGGACAGTATCCCAATCAACAAAAACACGGCGAAAACTATCATTGAAGATGTGGAATTGTTTGGAAAACCCATCGGGAGAAACATTGTCTATTCTGACACGCTTTATTTTGAACACAATGAAAATGTATTGACCTTCAATTTTGCCGCGCTCAATTTTCTCTTGCCAGATAAAAATCGATATCGTTTTAAAATGGAAGGATTTGACAAGGAATGGCGGCCGGTCACGAGCGAGCGTTCCACGACATACACCAACTTGAACTCTGGGACTTACACCTTTTCGGTAAAAGGAAGCAACAATGAATTGCTGTGGGGAAAACCCGATTCGATGACGATTATGATTCACGCACCTTGGTATAAAACCACGCTTTTTAGAATTGGGGGAGGATTTTTGACTTTGTTGTTGATTGCCGGATGGTTTTTCTACCGGAATTACGAACAAAATCGCAAAAATCAGCTTTTAAGAGAAATGGTTTTAGTTAGGACAAAGGAACTGCATGATTCAAACGAGGATTTAAGCAATGCCATGAAAACGTCTAAGGAACAAAAGGAAAATATTTCTTTTCTGATGAGGGAACTCAATCATCGCGTAAAAAACAATTTGCAGTTGTTGGCGAGTTTGTTGGAAATGCAAAAGGGGAATACACGTCATAAAGCGACGCAGAATAACTTACAGGCCGCACAAAATAGATTATTCACCATCGCCAAAATACACGATTTGCTGGGTGGGGATCAATCAGAAAATGGATCTGAACTTGATGTTTTTATTTCAAAATTGGCAAAAGAGCTGATCGCATTTATGGAGGTGCCTGTAGAACTAAGCTGCAATCTGGAATCCATAAGAGTTTTGCCGAAGAAAATCAATCCATTGGGAATTATTATAAATGAACTGATTACCAATACCATAAAACACGCTTTTGCCGATGATAAAAAAAATGGGGCTATTCATATTTCGCTGAAAAAAGAAGGTAAATTCGGAAAATTGGTTTATTGGGACAACGGCAAAGGAATTTCTGAAATTAATGGGAATAAGGAATCCTTAGGATTAAAATTAATTAGAAACCTCGCCATACAACTGGGCGGCCGGGCGGAGATTACTTCAGAAAAAGGAACTGTTTTTACGATTTATTTTGCGCTTTGAGGAAATTGAGGTATTTTTAAACCTCTAAACCTTCACAAAATTCTATAAATGAATGCGCAAATTGCTAATCGTTGAAGATGAAATTATTATTGCTGAAGGCGTCAAAACCTATTTGGAGCAAAACGATTATACCGCGAAAATCGCTACCACGGTAGATCAGGCGATTGATTTTCTGAAGCATAACTCGTTCGATGCTGTGATTTGCGATATCAATTTACAAGAAGAAAAAACAGGAATTGATATTATCTGGCAATACCACCAACAGAAACAACATGGCCCGGTAGTTTTTTTAACAGCCTATTCCAATTCCGAAATAATGGAATCTGCGGAAAGTCTTCTGCCGTATGCCTATATTATCAAGCCCTTCTACAACAAGCAATTATTGACCACATTGAACCTGGCCGTTGCGAACAGTAAATTAAAAAATCTGAAAAACTATAAGACCAATCCGGAATTGGAAAAGAATATAAGTCGAAGGGAAAAGGAAATCCTAAAACAATTGGTTTACGGTAAAACCAACAAAGAAATCGGCGAATACTTATTTATTTCGAAATTCACGGTTGATACTCATATTCGGAATATCAAAGAAAAACTGGGTATGAGCAAAAAAGGTGAGTTGATTAAATTTGCGTTGATCAATAATTTGGGCTGAATTCTTCAGGTCATAATTTTTTAATGCACGGAAGATGTATCCACTTTTCCAGCTCCTTTTTTAATCAGTAGCACAAAAGGAACACAAATAAGAAACATTAACCCCAGGTATAAAAAGATATCCATATACGAGAGAACCGTGCTCTGTTTCAGGACCATTCCTTCCAAAACTTGATAAGATTTTGCCACAGATTCGCTGATACTATAACCCTTGGAGACAAATAAATGTTGTAATCCAGCAAGTCTATCCTGAACCTTTAAATCAATACTGCTAAGATTCGGAATAAGGTCGATACGGTGTTGTTGGATTCTTCTGGCAATTAATGTCGTAATGATCGCAATTCCGAAAGAACCTCCCAGCTGCCGCATCATTCCAGTGAAAGCAGCACCTTCCCCAATATGTTTTCCTTGCAAAGTTGAAAGGGCCAAAGTGGTAATCGGAACGAAAAGTAGTCCGAGGCCAAATCCTCTTAAAACCAATGGCCAAAACATTAATTCGGCACCTGTATCCGGTGTTATGATTTTGTACATCCAAAAACTATAAAGGAAGAACGAAACCAATCCGATGGCAATCAAATATTTTTGTGAAACACCTCGTTCCAGCAGTTTTCCAATTATGGGCATCATCAGTCCCGTGGTGATAGAACTCGGAATTGTTTAAATCAAACGTTTGTTCAATTATGAAAAGAATTTTATTTAACATTTGGAATTAAAAAGAATAGGGAAATATGGCACAAAAAAAACCCTTGGAACTATCCAAGGGTAATTATTTTCGCGCGCGGAAATTGACTACATTGAGTCATCGATGTCATCGGCCGCATCTTTGATTCCGTCGCCAATATCATCGGCAGCGTCCTTCATTTCGTCCCCGATATCATCAGCGGCTTCTTCGATGTCGTCGCTCGCATCTTTATGGGTATCTCTACAACTTGTAAATCCGGTGGTAAATAGAGCCACCGTGAACAACATTAAAAACATTTTTTTCATAATTGAGGTTTTAGATTAAATATTGGTTTCATGCTAAAGTATGCATAAATTCCGAAAAAGTTGAAAATTTCTTGGGATTATTTGGAATTTTTGGTGGATAGTTATAACCTTCTGCCTGTCACCAATTTAAAAATGATCAAAATTACCGCGATGACCAATAGGATGTACATAAAATCTCCGAACTTGAAGTAGATTTTATCAAGCAGCCAACCGATGATCAAAATAAAATAACAATAAGTAGCCAAATTAAATCTTTCATAATTATAGGATTTGATTAATAAGGTATAAATGTACATAATTTTGAATGTTCCCAATTTATTTTAACCCTAAATTAAATAAACTTTATGAAATTTTATAAGAAGAATAGATAGCAATAGCAATGCTCCAAATTTTTAAATTAATCATGAACCCAGTTCTGGATCATCGTTTTTCCAAAGGGGGTCAGAATGGATTCCGGGTGAAACTGAACAGCACGAATATCCAAATCCTTATGGCGGAAAGACATTAACATGCCATTTTTATCCACTGAGGTGGTCTCTAAGCATTCGGGTAACTGATTTTCCACCAGCCATGAATGATAGCGACCGACATAGAATTTTTTCGGTAAGTTTTTGAAAAGAATTTCGTCGTGTACCGTTTGCCAAACCGGTGTAGCAATTCCATGGAAAACGTTTTCTAAATTTTGCAATCGGCCGCCAAAAACTTCTGCAATGGCTTGATGGCCCAAACAAACCCCCAAAATGGATTTTTTCTTGGCGAATTCTTTAATGATCGTTTTCAGCATTCCTGCATTTTGGGGCACACCCGGACCCGGGGAAAGCACAATTTTATCAAATTTCTCGATTTCTTCCAGCTGAATTTCATCATTGCGAAACACGCTTACTTGGCAGTTGGTTCCTTCTAGATAATGCACCAAATTATATACGAAAGAATCATAATTATCGATGACCACAATTTTCTTCATACCGCAAAAATAGGATGGAATTCTTTGATCCCACATATTTGCCAGTAAATATTATCGTTGAATAAATACGTGTTTTCAGATTATGCGAAGGAAAAAATCCGCATTCATTTTTTTATCGTTCCAAAAGAACTTATTTTTGTTCAACATCAATTACCCATTTTATATGAAGGATTTGACTAAAGAGGAATGGAAGGAATTGCTCGAAAAAGATGAGGATGCATTTATAATGGATGTCCGCACTGATGAAGAATTTGAGGAAGGATATATTCCCAATGCCGAACAAATCGATATTCAAGACCCCGGTAAATTTATGGAAAAAACAGGGCAATTGGACAAGTCTAAAAATTATTATATTTATTGTCGTTCCGGTGGAAGAAGTTTGCAGGCTTGCCAATTATTGGATCAGATGGGTTTTGCGAACACCTACAATCTTTTGGGCGGATATTCTGAATGGGATGGTGATAAAATGGTATAGGTTTGTGCTTATTTGTTAAATATTGAAAAAAAAACATAAAATGAAACAGATAAAAATTTTAGTTTTGGTTTTTTCGCTTGCCGTTTTCGGCTGCAAAAATGACGTAAAAAACAATGCGGAAACCAAAGAGGTAAATATGCCTGAAAAAACGATTGAAAAACCACAAAGTGCCAGAAATGAATTGGGAAAAGGAAAAATAATACTTATCAATTCCGAGGAAGCAGAAAAATTGATGCAGTCGAAAGAACTTCAAATTGTTGATGTTCGAACCGAAGAAGAACTAAAAGGTGGAACGATAGATGGTTCCGTAAATATGATTTATCAGGAAAATTTCGAGGAAAAAATGCAATCTTTGGATAAATCACAACCAGTTTTGGTGTATTGCCATTCTGGGAGGCGAAGTGCAGAATGTGCCAAAATTTTACAAGAAGCTGGTTTCCAAAAAATATATGATTTGGACGGTGGGGTAAAGCAATGGATAAAAGATGGAAAACCCTTGGTTCATTAAATTAAGGACTCGAAATATTCTTATAAAAATTTTTGATGCTGAAATGCTTTTTGCGGAAAGCACAAAGAAGTGGATTTGTAGCGTCTAAACTCCTATTATCCATTCTTATTCCTTGAAGACCGAATTTGTTTTCATATAAGGTAACATAATACGGATAAGCAGTATTATGCGGCCAGCATTCATTTATTTTTTACTCCTGGACTCTGGTTATAACCACATTTTTTGAAGAAAATATTCCAATGTGAAGATTGGTTCAGGAAATTTCAGGTAGTTTCACTTCCTGCAGCTTTACTTCCGCAAGTTTCAAATTATTTCGGAATCAGTGAATTCTTGTTTTTTCTGGTTGTTCAAAGGTATTTCGGGCATGGCGATAAATTCCGGCACCAAGAATTTTAAAACAGTAATTGCCTTTTCTGTGTTTTTTTGCTGAATTGTTTTTAAAAGGTCATCCAAAACCAAAAGCATGGATTTGTTGAAGGTATGTGTGGCATGCGCAATCAATATTTTTTCGTGGTGCGTAGGCCGCGTTGATTCCCGGTCGGCCAAAAGTTCTTCATACAGTTTCTCTCCCGGGCGCAGTCCGGTGAATTCAATTTTAATATCTCTTTCCGGTACAAGCCCGCTGAGGCGGATCATGTGTTTTGCTAAATTAACGATTTTGATGGGAGATCCCATATCGAATACAAAAATTTCACCTCCTTTTCCCATGCCACCAGCTTCGAGCACCAACTGGCAAGCTTCATCAATGGTCATAAAATACCGCGTGATTTCAGGATGTGTAACGGTAATGGGGCCATTACTTTCAATTTGTCGCTTAAAATGTGGAACGACAGAGCCGTTGGATCCTAAAACATTTCCAAATCGTGTGGTGATGAAAGTGGTTTTAGAATTTAATGCCAATGATTGAATGTAAATTTCAGCGACACGTTTGGAAGCTCCCATAATATTGGTTGGGTTTACGGCTTTGTCGGTGGAAACAAACACGAAACGTTCCACATTGTGCGCTAACGCCATATCGGCCACATTTCTGGTTCCGTAGAAATTTACGTCCAACGCTTCGATTGGGTTTTCCTCCATCATCGGAACATGCTTATAGGCGGCGGCGTGAAAAACCACATTGGGCGAAAATTCATCGAAAATTTGACTCAATCTTTTATTGTTTCTTACGTTGGCTATAATATTCACACAATCTTGTTCAGGATGATCTTCCTTCATAAAAAGAGAGATATCATGAAGAGGTGTTTCTGCCTGATCGAGCAATATTATTTTTTTTGGTTTTAGCGGAATAAGTTGTTTTACAATTTCGCTCCCGATGGATCCGGCCGCGCCCGTGACCATAATTACTTTGTTTTCATAGAAGGGCGCCAATTTCTGAAGGTCCAGTTTTATGGCACTACGTTGCAAAAGATCTTCCAAGTTTATTTTTTTTAATTCTTTGGAAGACATGGAAGCATCCCAATCTTGGATTACAGGAAGTTTATAAATTTTAACTTTGAGTTCCAAGAGTTGGGCTAAAATTTTGCTGTTGGAAGACCTTAAATGTTCCAATTTATGTCCGCCCACAATAACGGCGACATCGCTGGAAGAAACAGCTTCAAATTCTTCAAGATTAAGAATGGGAAGGGTGAAGATTCGGGTACGCATTTTGTGTTCATGATCGTCAATGAAACCCACAATATTGAATTTATTGGAATGTTCTGAGAAAAGCCCGTCCGCAATGGCAACATCTACGCTGCTAGTTCCCAAAATATATGCATTGGTTGTATGTCGCGAAGCATTTAAATGCCTATAAATTTGTTTAACAACAACCCGAAAAAGAAAAAGGAGGGAAAAAATAATGAAGCCATAAATGATTATTCCCGCATCAAAAATTAGCTTTTCACCATCTACCGCAAAATAAATGGAATTTATTGCTAAAACAGTCAAAACGCATAAGGCGGTTACTTGCAACTGTTTAATGGCATCTTTAAAACCTGAATAACGAATTAGGCCACAATAGGATTTCAGTATAAAAAAATAAAAAGCCTGAATTCCTAAAATGAGGAACAATTTCCACGAAAATGTGAAGAAGATCAAATCGCTTCCTCCAATAGCAGAAATGAGAAAAAAGGTGACCTGTAAGGCAAAAAAGGCCCAAAATAAATCAATTGCAAAAATAACGCTTCGCGGCACGTAATTTCGGACAAGTCGACGCGTCGTATTAAGAAAAAGTATTTGAGATTTAGTAATTTTTTTCACACCAAATTGGTTATTTTATGACTGTTGTTATAATTGGGGGGCAAAAATATACTTTCAGCTTACAAAGCTATGGAATTTTAAATAATTTTTATGGTTTCTTACTGTTAAAAAAAATCCTATAAATTTCGGAAATTTGATTAACTCCCAAAAGGATTGGCTTATATTTGCCAATTAATAGCTTTAATATTTTCTGATGAACTTTTTTTTCACGCCTAAAAAAAAAATTTTTCCTTTACTTAAGGGAGGTGTTGATATTCATTGCCATATTTTGCCGGGACTGGACGATGGAGCGAAAACTATCGACCATACACGGGAAATGCTGGTGGCATATAAAGATCTCGGGTACGAAAAAATCATTGCCACCCCACATATTTTGAAGGGAACTTATCCAAACACCAAAGAAACCATATTCGGACGTTTTAAGGAGATTTCCAATGATTTGAATCTTGATACCAAATTAATTTCAGGTGCCGCAGCGGAATATATGCTCGACGAGGATTTTGAGGTTTTTTTGGAAGAAGGAAGTTTGCTTCCGTTAAAGGATAATTACATTTTAATAGAAATGTCTTATTTTCAGCAGCCCGCAAATTTGCAGAAAATTATTTTCAAATTGATGCACAAAGGTTTCCTGCCGGTTTTAGCGCATCCCGAGAGGTATAATTTTATAAAAGATTTTGAATCTTTTCGAGAACTTAAATCCATAGGATGCTTGTTCCAACTAAATTTATTGTCGCTAACAGACCATTATGGAGCTATGATCCGGAAAAAAGCCTTTCTTTTGTTGAAAAATAATATGTACGATTTTGTGGCAACTGATGCGCACCACGTGAACCATCTGCGGGAAATTAAAGAAATCGAAATTCCCAAATCATTGTACGAAAATGTGGAAAGGTTAACTTCGAAAAATGTGAACGTTTTTATGTGAAATGAGAAGAAGATATAAAAATGTAATTTTTCTTCCATGACCAAAAACTTGTTATATTTGCAGCCTTATGACGAAAAAAATTATACTACTGCTCGTGATCGTTGCCACGATCGTCGGATGTGCATCCAAAAAAGATGTTATCTATTTCCAGGATTTGGCCGAAGGTGAAATACCACAGCCGGACACCACTTCTAGATATCCAAAAATTCAAGTGAACGACATTTTGAAAATTGACCTGACCGCATTGAACCCAGAGGCGGTTATTCCCTATCAATTTGAGAAAACTACCACTATGCAGAGTAGATCTACAGAAATAATGATGCTCGAAGGTTTTGTTGTAGGAGATGATGGTTTTATTAATTATCCTAGTTTGGGTAAAATTAAGGCAGAAGGATTCACTACTCGCGGATTCCAAAAAAAAATGGAAGAGTTATTGTCCGTTTATGTCAAGGATGTGAGTGTTAGGGTCCGACTGCTCAATTTCAAAATAACGGTGCTTGGGGAAGTGAGTAAACCAGGAACCATAAGCCTAACCGAAGAATCCGTTACTTTACCACAAGCGCTTGGTTTGGCCGGTGATTTAACGATCAGCGGTCAACGTGAAAATGTTCTTGTTATCCGGACCGTGGACGGGAAGCGCGAAACCAAACGCATCGATATGACCAAAACAGATTGGATGAACAGCCCATATTATTATTTGCGGCAAAATGATTTCATTTATGTTGCGCCAAATGGACCAAGAGTCGCTTCTTCCGGTTTTGTTGGAAATGTCGGAACTTTGTTGTCGGTGGTCTCCATTCTTTTGACCGTTGTTGTATTACTTAGCAGATAGATTATTATGGATCAGAACAATCAATACCTTTCTGAAAAGGAGGAAAACGAAGATATTTTACAAACTATTTATAAATATCTTTACTACTGGCCTTGGTTTGTGGGGTCGGTTTTGCTAGCGCTAATTTTGGCCGGCCTTTATTTGAGGTACACCACCGATATTTACCAAACTTCCTCTGAGATAAAAATACTTGACGCCAGTGAAGGCGGACTTGACCTTTCCGGTCTTCAGGGTGGGGGGCCTTTGTGGGATATAAGTGACGTGAATTTGCAGAATGAGATTCAGATTATCACTTCGCGAAGATTGTTGTCAAAAGTTGCGGATGAACTTGAATTGAACACGCAATATATTTCTACCGGCCAGATTAAAAGTAGTGAAGTATGGAAAAATGAGGTTCCTTTCAAAGTAATGTGGCATTTGCATGATTCCATTGTAAATGGCACCGATTCATCACCTTTGATCCAAATCGATTTTGCTTCCAATTCCACGTTTAGGATTTCTACAGAAGAAATCGAAAAATCTAAAAAATATAGCTTTGGGGAATTGGTAAACGTTGATGGTTTCATTTTCGAAGTGGTTCTTAATCCGTACTATGTTGATGATTATGGCAATTTTAAAGACTATTCTTTTTCCTTTGCTTATACACCCACAGAAAGTTTATTGTCAGGTTTTCAAGGCAGATTGACCGTGGAGCCGGTAAACGAACAAAGTGATATTTTGAAACTGGTTTACAAGGGGGCAAATATCGCAAAAAACGAGGCTATTATTAATAAGCTCGTGGAACAGTTCAACGAGGACGGAATTGATGATAAACGCCTGGTTTCCAAAAATACGGAAGAATTTATCAGTCTGCGGTTGGAAAAGCTGGTAAAAGAATTGGATACCGTCGAAACCAATCTTGTGGATTTTAAACTGGAAAGGGACTTGGTGACAATAGAAAGTACCGCAGCGCAACTTTTTGCGAAAGAAGGTTCCGCCGATTTGGAACATTTTAAATTGAACACCCAATTATCCATTACCCAGAGTTTTAAAGAAGAACTTCTTTCAGATGAGGATTTTCAATTGCTCCCAGCAAATTTGGGTATAGAAAGCTCTAGTATCAATCAACTTACGACGGCTTATAACGAAGCAGTTCTTTCCCGTCAGAAATTATTGATTTCTGCCACTATGGAAAGCCCGACTGTCCAAAATCTGGATCGTAGAATGGAAACGATCAAGCAGAACATTTTTAGCAGCATAAATTCCTATTTAAAAAGCCTGAAAATTTCTTTGAAGAATTTCAAAGACAGAGAGGCAATTTCATCTTCCAACCTGAATGCAATACCCAAAACCGAAAAGGGTTTAAGGGTTATTCGACGCCAACAGGGAATAAAGGAAAAACTTTTCTTGTTCTTGCTCCAAAAACGTGAAGAAGCTGCACTTACTTATGCAATAACTTCCCCCACCGTCAAAATCGTGGATTTCGCTTATACGGAACCTAATCCAATTGCGCCCCAAGGCAAAATTATATTTTTGGCAGCTATGGTGCTTGGATTGTTGATCCCGTTTGGAATATTATATGTGCTCTTTTTGCTGAATACCAAAATTGAAGACCGTGCGCAGGTGAAAAGACTTATTGGCGATATTCCCATTTTGGCCGAAATCCCAGAGTTGGAAAAAGGTAGTTTGCATGTTATTCGGCCTAACGATAGGAGCGTTTTGGCAGAATCTTTTAGGGTGTTGAGAACCAATATCAATTATTTCAAACCTATCAATAAAGCTGAAGGTGAAGGCCAAGTGATTTTTGTTACCTCCACGGCCAAAGGGGAAGGTAAAACATTTACCTCCGTGAATTTGGCTATTACCATTGCCACAGCGAGCAAGCGCGTACTTTTAATAGGTGCCGACCTTCGGAACCCGAAACTTCACAATTATATCAAAGCGGATAAAAATCGTTTGGGAACTTCGTCATACCTTTATGATGAATCGGTTCAGTTTTCTGATTTGATTATTAAAGGACCCTTGAATTACGATAATTTGGATGTCATTCTTTCGGGAAATGTTCCGCCGAACCCTGCGGAATTACTTTCTAACGATAGGTTAGAGGAACTTTTGAATGAAGCCAAAATGAAATATGATTATGTGATTGTGGATACGGCTCCAACAATTTTGGTGACAGACACTTTACTGACAGCCCATCTAGCAGATATTACCGTATATATTGTCCGGGCCGGATTTACAGATCAAAAATTGTTGGAACATTTGAGAGACCTGCATAAATTCAAGAAAATGAATAATATCTGTATTGTCATCAGTGGTTTGAAAGACAAAGGCCGATATGGTTATAACTACGGACACGGATATGGATATGAAGAAACGCCACATCAAAAACACGGATTTAGATTCTGGAAAAATACTTGATTTCCTTAATCTACCAAACTAATAAATGGGGATCATCAATCGGTGATCCCCATTTTTTTTAGCAGGAACGAAGCATTCATGTTTTTGCATATTCCTTCGTGTATCGTGTAATCAAAGTGCAACTCATTCCCAATAATTTCCACATCAAAATAATAGTTTTTTATTTCTGGGAACTCGTTTGCGGCTTCACAAAGGCCCAAATCGTGCGTGGCAATTATTCCGGTCGAATGTGAATGTATTAATTTTTGGATAAATTTCCGCGATCCGATCGCTTTGTCACGACTGTTTGTTCCTTTTAATATTTCATCTAAAACAATAAAATATCGATCTTTTTTAAGTTCATCAACAATGAATTTTAAACGTGTGAGTTCTGAATAAAAATAAGATGATCCATCGGACAATGAATCGGTGGTGCGCATACTCGTAATCAATTTAATAGGAGAATAAAGGCATTTAGTTGCACAAATTGGCAAACCAATGTTCGACATAACAATTTGTAAAGAAAGCGTTCGCAGAAAAGTGCTTTTTCCGGCCATGTTCGCTCCTGTAATTATAAAAAATTCACCTTCTTTAATTTGATAATTATTTTTAACACTTGTTGAAGGTTCTATCAGCGGATGAACGGCGTTTTTCGTATCCATAATTGTTGCTCCGTTTTCGATTTTCGGATAAATATATTCAGGATGATTAAATGCGAAATTTCCAATGGAATTTTGCGCATCCAGAAATTGGATGACGTCTATCCAAAGAGGGATTTTTTCTCCATTTTGCTTGATCCATTTTTCTAAACGATGGGAATATCTCAAATCCCATAAGAAAAAAAGATTGGCCAAAGCACCAAAAATGAAGATATTTCGTTGGTCCAATGAGTCGATGGTTTCAGAAAAATATTTCATTAAAGCGGAAGATTTTTCTTTTTTCGATAGAATTTTCTTTTGACGCTTCAGCAGATATTCCGAGGAAAAATTTACGTCTTCTATAAGTTCCAATAACCGATGATAACTTTGAAACGTATTTTGAAATATGGAAACCCGACCTGAAAGTTGATCGACATTTTTTGAAAATATTTTTTGTATGATGAACCCAATTGCTCCCCAAATCAAAAGGGTGTAAGCGGGCCAAAGATTCCAATACCAACCGCAAGCCAGACCAATGGATACAATCGAAAAAGTCAACGGCAACCAGCTGGCAACATTTGGGGTAAAAAAGGTATAATCCCGAAATGTATTTTGGGTTTTTCGTAAATCGATTTCGGTTTCTACAAATCCTGCCGTGGCTGAAAATTCCTGGCGGAAATCAACTTTTTTGGCTAATTCGGCAATTGCAACTTGCTTTTCTACAATATTTTCGATTTCATTTGCAGTCAATATTTTAGCTAAACGCTGCATTCCTTGTGGTAAACTGGTGCGGTTGAGGTACTGGAAAAATGAATTTTTTCCAAACAAGTCAATATCTTGACTGAAATAATGCAGCGGATCCATGAATTCCGATCCGTCCGGCAAATTTGAAAAATTTCTTTTAAGGACTTCAATCTCCGTTTTATTGATTTGGATAAGTTTTGATGTCCGATCCCTTTTATATTGTAAGTTGGTGTGTTTTGAAACCAGAAATCCAAAAAGAATAGCAAGCAATAGTAAGGAAGGAAGGAGAAAATTGATTTTCTCAATGAAAAAGACCAACATACAAACCGCGAGGAGAAAAACGAAAAGCCGTAACATACTGGATAAGAGTAGTTGCTTTTTTACTTTTTTTAGTGCTTGTTCATATTTGGAAATGCGGGAATTATAAAAAGCAAAAAGGTTGTTCATTCGGAAATTTTCGACTAAAATACGCAATCCCTTTTTTAGGATAAAAGGTCTTCACGCTGTTTTTTTGGCAATTTTCTTACTACCAATTCATAGGAATGATCGATCAAATCACGTACCAAATCTGGAGGTAAAGCTTCTGGCAAAATACTGTTCCAATGTTTTTTGTTGAAATGATATGCGCTTGTGATCAAACCATCAAATTCTTCACGAAGTTCGATGGCGCGATCCGGATCGCATTTCAAACTAATTTTGTAAGGAACAATTTCCAAGCCTGTTAGCGCGAACATTTTACCCATTACTTTGAAAACCAAGGTGTCTTCCCCAAAAGGGAATTCTTCGGTAACGCCTTTTTTTGAGAGGCAATATTTTCTGAAAGTTTCAATATCCATTAGTCAATTATTTTCATAGTTCGCCTAAGTGTGTAAATTTAAAACCCTTTTCATATTTCAATCCGTAACCAAAAAGACGATCCAAAGAAGTGTGCGAAAAAAGGATTATTCCAACGAGTTGCAGGATTTGGTTTTCGAGATAAATGCCCAAAAAGAAAATTAAAATTGCCATTCCTTTGTGGTGAAATAAATTATAGGAAATTGCACCGATTTTGTTGCCGAACAAATAGCCCAACATGCCGATATCGGGTGCTAGTAATAACCCGAAAAACCACCACCAAGAAAGATTAAAAGTGGAAAAAACGTAAATTCCCAATAGGAGCATTGCCAACTCCTCCAATTTTAAAATACGATTCATGTGGGTTCTATTTTATAAAGAACTGGTTTGCAGGGAGCGGCGTCATTTTCTAAAGGCGCTGGTTGAAGGTTCAACAGATATTTTCCGTCTTTGACAGTATCAGGAACGAAAATCAACTCTGTAATGGTGGCTTCAAGTCGCGTGTTTTCTGGATAGTTCCAAAACGCCCGGTGCGCCAATAATTTTCCATTATCTTTCTCCTTATCCACCGAAGGCAAATCGATGAGCAGATGTTGTATTTCGCATTCGCGGATAAATATCGCTGCTTCTTCCAATAAATAAGGCCAATTGGTGTGGCTGTATTTTTTGGATTTTTTTGCCTCTAAATTGGGCAGTGTCCTGATTATCAAAGTTTCAACTTCTTGTTTTTTCAACAAACTTTCCAATTGACTTTTTGTGAAGACTTGATCTTCGTTTCGTCTTTCCGGAGTGATAGAAATGACTTTTGCCTTGAAAAAATGTCTTTTTAAACAGCGGTTAATGCTATGAAATTCTTCAGAGATATGACCCACACATTCCGTGTGCGTTCCATGTGCATGCGGATTGAAAAATACATTGTTGAAATTCACCGAAGCACCTTCAGAAACCTTCGCGATCCAATCACCATTTTTTACTGGCTCTATTTTTGGCGCATCCAAATACCAAGCCACGGGGTTTTCAGAATTTCCACGCATTGTTAGGGAAATATCCAGGGGTTTGGACAAATCCACGGTGATTTTTTCGTTCGGTAACTGGATGTTTGCTTTCAAAGTAAACTTATATGCTATTTATTTTACCCAAAAAAGTTCTGCTGCAATGCCGTCACTCAAAAATTTTCCTTCCGAAGAAATTTTCAAGAACCCGTTTTCCAAAAGTAGCAAATCTCGCTTTAAATAGGGTTTGGATTCCTTCATCAAATATTCTTTTTTTTCTTTCCCGAATTTCTCTTCGATTTCCGATACTTGGATACCTTGTCGAAGTCGTAATCGCGTCATCACAAATTCATTGTATTTATCGGTTTCGGATAGAATTTCAAACTCGTTCGGCAAGCTGTTTTGTTGAATGTTGGCAATGTATTTTATGTTGTTGGAAACGTTCCAACTGCGCTGATTTCCGTTGTAACTATGCGCCGAAGGACCAATTCCCAGGTATTTTTTTCCGTGCCAATAGGCTAAATTATTTCTCGAAAAATAACCTGATCTTCCAAAATTTGAAAACTCGTAATGTTCGAAATTCGCATTGTCTAAGGTTTTGGTCAAAATTTCAAAATGTTGTTTTGCCACGTCGTCGTCCACAGGTTTAATTTTCCCCGTGCGAATGAATTTTGCCAATGCGGTTTTTGGTTCCACCGTTAACGCATAAGCGGAAATATGTGGGATTTTCAATGAAAGGGCGATTTCCAAGTTTTTTTTCCAACGAAAATCGCTCATTCCGGGGATTCCATAAATCAGATCAATGGAAATATTTTCAAACTTTTGTTTGGCAAGTTCAATACTTTTTAAGGCTTCTTCGGAATTGTGAGCGCGGTTCATCAATTTTAAATCTTCTTCGAAAAAAGATTGTACCCCGATGCTCAACCGGTTGATTTTCGTTTTGGAAAGTTCCTCGATTTTTTCTTCGGAAAGATCATCAGGATTAGCTTCCAAGGTGATTTCTGCATCTTTTGAAACAGCATAATTCTGAAAAATACTTTCGAAAATTTGATCCAGTTCTTCGGCAGTTAATAAACTTGGGGTTCCGCCGCCAAAATAAATGGTTTCTACGGTTTCGGAAATTTCATTTTTCCGCAAAACGAGTTCTTGGCAAAGTGCGTCCACCAATTCGCTTTTTCGTTTCATGGAAGTCGAGAAATGGAAATCACAATAATGGCATGCCTGTTTGCAAAAAGGAATATGGAAGTACATTTTGACTATTTTTTACGAAGGGTTGCTTTGTTGAAATCAGATATTGTAATTCAACTAATTTCTGGTTCTCTTCTAAAAGTTTGAAAGTTGAATTTTTATTTTATGCTGTTTTGGCTTAGAATTAAAACTACAGCAAATTTCCTTTAAAACGAAGAAATGTTCCTTTAAAACCATTGAAATTCTTTAATTTTATCGATCCTAATTTTTATCGATGAGATATTTTAATTATTTTTTACTTTTTACTTTCCTAATTATTGGTTTTGTTGGTGAAGCCGCAATTGTTCAAAAAGACACCTTAAATGTCGGTTATGTCGGTTCCGCCCCGTTTATTATTTCAACCCCCGATGGTCAGCGACCTAAAGGAATAGTGTTCGATATTTGGCGGGAAATCGCATTTTCTATAAATAAACAATACCGATTAAAAGAAATGTCCTCCATTGACCAAGGCATTTCCTCCGTTCGAACGGGAGAACTCGATGTGCTTATTGGACCTATTACCATTAATAGTGAACGTGCGACAAAGATAGCTTTTTCTCAACCTTTTTATGATACTGAATTGGCGTTGTTGGCCCCGGTAGTGGAGCTTTCGTTTTGGGATCATCTCACGCCTTTTCTCTCTTCCACATTTTTGTTCGCTATTTTAGGGTTATTACTCACTTTGGGAATAGTGGGATTTCTTTTTTGGTTGGTCGAAGGAAGGCACTTTCCAGAAGATTATCCGAAAGACCCCATTAAATGTATCGGTATCGGAGCTTGGTTGGCGGTGGTAACGATGACCACTGTGGGTTATGGTGATTATGCCCCAAAAACCCCGAAAGGTCGGGTGGTGATGGGAAGCTGGATGATTATTTCCCTGATTTTGGCTACTACTTTTGTGGCCGGCATCGCGACGACTTTTTCAAAAGTTGGCCAAGGTAAAAAAACCATCGCAAGTCTGAACCAACTGGATGGAAAGGAAGTGGCAGTTCCTTCCAACCAAAAAGTGATATCCTTAATTCGAGCAGTCAGTGGCGACCCCGTTAAAGTACAAGATGTGTCGGAAGCTTATTCTTTATTGCTCGAAGGAAAAGTGGATGCTGTTTTATACGACCAAGTTCCATTGAAATATGTTTTTGAAAAGGGTGAAAAGGGAAATTACTTACTTACCAAGAAAAATATTTACCCCCAACATTATGGATTTATTTTGCGGAATGAAAGTGATTTGAAAAGCCTTATCGACAAGCAAATTATCAGAATGCGCGAGTCCAATGAAATTGGGGAAATTGTTTCTCAGTGGATTTCTTCCAAATAGCAAAATTGACGTGAGTGGTTTTCCATTCTATTTCACTTTTTTGGGGTTCTGTTTCACAAAAGCACTCCAGCCTGAATAATTTTTTCCGGATGTGATTTTTCCCTGGTTATAAAAATGGCAAACTGCAGCTGCCAAACCGTCCGTGGAATCCAGATTTTTGGGCAAAGATTTTAGTTTCAACAAACTTTGCAACATCTTGGCGACTTGTTCTTTGCTGGCATTCCCGTTTCCTGTGATGGACATTTTTATTTTTTTTGGCGAATATTCCACAATTGGTATTTCCCGGCTCAATCCCGCTGCCATTGCGACACCTTGAGCTCTTCCCAATTTCAGCATGGATTGTACATTTTTTCCATAAAAAGGAGCTTCGATAGCAATTTCGTCCGGATGGTAATTATCAATCAGTTCCAAGGTGCGCTCAAAAATTAATTTGAGTTTCAGGTAATGATCGTCATATTTTTTCAGCAGAAGCTCGTTCATTTGCAAAAACTCCATTTCCTTTCCTGTAACTTTTATCAACCCGAATCCCATGATCGTAGTTCCCGGATCGATTCCGAGGATTATTTTTTCGATTGTAGAAGGCTTTGGCATGCAGCGAAATTACGGAAAATTCTTGGCAGTGGTTAATGGAGTGTTCAGTTTTGGCAGGCAGTTTTTGCCAAATTGGGCGATCTTTCGTGGAAATAAGAATATCCCGATCTTCCGTAAAATTTTCTAAAGTAGCACTTTTCTACTGATTTTGATGTTGTTGTTATTTTTCCAACTCACTCCGAAACCACCTGTATTGGCAAAGTGAATTTTGTCGCCACCGGAATTCCCCGAGTTCGGGCGGGAAATATTTTGGGCAAATCTTGTATCCCTTTCTCGAGCCAATTTCTAAGTTCTGGGATTTCTTCGTGCAATTTTTCGGACATAATCAAGGAATCCACTTTGGGTTTTCCTTCCGAAGAAATGAATAAAAATAAAGTTGCGGTTTCGTGAATGGAATCTTTCGAAATGATTTGATGTTTGGCAAATTCTTCATAAATATGTTCAACCAATATTTTTTCAAAACAATTTTTCAAAGCTGGTTTTTCCATAAGTTCTTGGCAGGCAGCAAATGAAGGATAAACATCCACGGCATTCCAATCAAAATGGGATAGTTGTTCGTTTAAAACTTCTTCGGAGGTGATTTTTTTGGTCTCAAAATCCTTGCATCCACATACGAGCAATAATAAAATGACAAGTGTAATTTTCCGCATAGGGTAAAAATACAAAAATTCCTCTTTAGAAATTGAGTTGCGTCGGTGAACAATTCGGTACGTTTTATGGACTCTTTTTTATTTTTTGAACAAACCCGATCGGCAATTCTCTTGACTTTCGGGAAGGATGTCGTATTTTTGTGATCGTTTTTAAAACCATCAAAAATCGAATTATGAAAGCATACGATGTTGTGATTATTGGTTCTGGTCCCGGAGGATATGTGGCGGCGATACGCTGCGCACAATTGGGAATGAAAACCGCAATGATCGAAAAATATTCAACCTTGGGGGGCACTTGCCTTAATGTGGGTTGTATTCCCTCCAAAGCATTATTGGATTCCTCGCACCATTATCAAGAAGCGACGGATCATTTTGGGGAACATGGCATTGAAATTTCCGGCGAAATAAAAGTCGATCTTCAAAAAATGATGGAACGCAAAGTTTCCGTGGTCGAACAAACAACCAAGGGGATTGCTTTTTTGATGGACAAAAATAAAATCGACACGTTTGAAGGTGTGGGTTCATTTAAAGATTCCACGCATATCACAATTACAAAAAGTGATAAATCCACGGAAACTATTGAAGCAAAAAACACGATTATTGCTACCGGCAGCAAACCTTCAACCCTTCCGTTTATAAAAATTGATAAAAAGAAAATAATCACTTCCACCGAAGCATTGGAATTGAAAGAAATTCCGAAGCATTTATTGATTATAGGCGGCGGCGTCATTGGGCTGGAACTCGGACAAGTCTATAACCGTTTGGGATCTGAAGTGACCGTTATCGAATACATGGATCGAATTATTCCTACAATGGATTCGGCACAGAGCAAGGAATTGATGAAAGTTTTGAAAAAGCAAAATATGAAATTTGCGCTTTCCCATAAAGTGTCTTCTGTGGAGAAAAAAGGGGAGGAGATTGTCGTGAAAGCCACCGATAAAAAAGGAAAAGAAATAGAATTCAAAGGTGATTATTGTTTGGTCGCTGTGGGAAGAAAACCTTATACCGAGGGACTTGGCGCTGAAAATGCCAGATTCAAAATAAACGATCGGGGGCAAATTGAAGTGAACGAAAAATTGCAGACCAGTGTTGAAAATATTTACGCCATTGGTGATGTCATTAAAGGAGCAATGTTGGCTCACAAAGCTGAAGAAGAAGGCGTGTTTGTTGCCGAAATCTTGGCAGGACAAAAACCACATATCAATTACAATCTGATTCCAGGCGTGGTTTATACTTGGCCAGAAGTCTCTTCGGTCGGGAAAACGGAGGAACTATTGAAAGAGGAAAAAATAGACTACAAAACCGGACAATTTCCAATGCGCGCTTTGGGACGTTCCAGGGCCAGCGGCGATACCGATGGATTTGTGAAAATTCTCGCAGATAAAAAAACCGATGAAGTTTTGGGCATTCACATGGTTGGACCGCGCGTAGCGGATTTGATTGCTGAAGCCGTTGTTGCGATGGAATATCGTGCCAGTGCGGAAGATATTTCGCGTATGAGCCATGCGCATCCAACGTATGCCGAAGCAGTGAAAGAAGCGGCATTGGACGCCACTGAAAATAGGTCTTTGCATAGTTAGAAACCGGCTATTTGTTTGAATAACAATCATGAAAAAAATCCTTGCTTTTTCCAGTTCCAATAGTCAAAACTCCAT
>JBDNFD010000047.1:0-36126 GCA_041689995.1 Flavobacteriaceae bacterium
CTCATCGCTCATCGCTCATCGCTCATCGCTCATCGCTCATCGCTCATCGCTCATCGCTCATCGCTCATCGCTCATCGCTCTTTCTGCCCCATCATCATTAAGTATGCTTTCAAAAACGGATCGATTTCCCCGTTCATCACATTTTCCACATTTCCTGTTTCTTCTCCCGTTCGAACGTCTTTTATTAATTTATAAGGTTGCATCACATAATTCCGAATTTGGGAACCCCATTCTATTTTTTTCTTTCCTGCTTCAATTTTGTTCCGTGCTTCTTGACGTTTTTTCAACTCTATTTCATATAATTGCGATTTCAACAGTTTCATGGCTTTCGTTTTGTTGTCCAACTGGGAACGTGTTTCGGAATTTTCAATCACAATTCCGCTGGGAGCGTGGCGCAAACGCACCGCGGTTTCCACTTTATTCACATTTTGTCCGCCCGCACCAGAAGAACGCATGGTTTCCCAAGAAATATCTGCCGGGTTTATATCAATTTCAATGGAATCGTCGGCCAAGGGATAAACATATACGGATGCAAAAGAAGTATGGCGTTTAGCATTACTGTCAAAAGGGGAAATTCGGACCAATCGGTGCACGCCGTTTTCACTTTTAAGCCAGCCAAAAGCATACTCGCCATCAATTTCTATCGTTACCGTTTTCACGCCTGCAACTTCCCCTGATTGGTAGTTGAGTTCTTTGGCAGTAAATCCTTTTTTCTCGGTCCACATCAGGTACATTCGAAGTAACATTCCGGCCCAATCGCAACTTTCGGTGCCGCCAGCGCCCGCAGTAATTTGAAGAATTGCAGGAAGATTATCGCCTTCCTCCGAAAGCATGTTCTTGAATTCCAATTCTTCCACCTCATCCAAGGTTTTTTGGAAACGTGCTTGAAGGTCTTCCGCCGAAGCTTCGCCTTCTTTATGGAATTCAAAAATCACTTCCAAATCATCGAAGAGCACGACCGCATTTTCGTAGCCTTCTACCCATTTTTTTTCTGCGCTGATGTCTTTTAGTAAAAGTTCCGCAGCTTGTGAATCATTCCAAAATTCTGGCGCCAAGGTTTTTTCCTCAAGGTTTGCAATTTCTATTTTTTTCGCATCGACGTCAAAGATATTGTCTTAGGGCGGTGATACGATCTTGGAGGTCTTTTATTTTATCGGAAACAATCATCTTTCTTTTGTTTTTAACGAAAGACAAAAATAAGGTTTACGGTGGTTCCGTAAAATTATTTCGGATTATTTTTTACTTTTAGGCCTTAAAGTAAAATAGAACTATGATCGATTTAAGAAGCGATACCGTTACGAAACCAACTGAAGGAATGCGAAAAGCCATGATGTCCGCCGAAGTTGGCGACGATGTTTATCGCGAAGATCCGACGGTAAATGCCTTGGAAGAACGATTGGCGAAAATGTTTGGAAAATCAGACGCTTTGTTTTTTCCTTCTGGAAGTATGGCAAATCAAGCGGCCATCAAATTGCACACACAACCCGGGGAACAATTAATTTGTGACAAATGGGCACATGTTTATAATTTTGAAGGTGGCGGAGCTTCCTTCAACAGCGGCGTTTCCTGTAAATTAGTGGATGGTGATCGAGGAATGATCACTGCGGAACAAGTAGAAGAAGCCATCAATCCGCCCGATTTTTACCACAGTCCGTTGACTTCGCTTGTTTGTGTGGAAAATACGACGAACAAAGGCGGTGGTGCTTGTTACGATTTTAAAGAATTGAAACGCATCCGAAAAGTTTGTGATGAACATGATCTTGGTTTCCATCTCGATGGTGCACGATTGTTCAATGCATTGGTCGCCAAAAATGAAACCCCAAAAATGTACGGTGAAATTTTTGACACCATTTCCGTTTGTCTTTCAAAAGGATTGGGTTCGCCGGCGGGATCGGTTTTGATCGGTGATGAAAATATCATGAAAAAGGCCCTTCGTGTCCGAAAAGTTTTGGGCGGGGCGATGCGACAAATTGGATTTTTGGCTGCTGCCGGAACATATTCATTGGATAATCATTTGGAACGTCTGGAGCATGATCACAATCGGGCCAAAGAATTAGGGGAAGTGTTGGGAAAGCAAACCTATGTCGCAAAGGTGCAACCGGTTGAAACAAATATTGTGATTTTTCAATTGGCTGAGGGAATTTCTGAAAAAGAATTTCTGGAAAAACTAAAAGCAAAAAACGTGCTTGTAAGTTCCATGGGTCAAGGAAAATTACGAATTGTTACCCATCTCGATTACTCCGAGGCAATGCACCGGGATTTTATAATGATTTTGGAAGAATTATAAGTCCGGTTCAGAATTTAATTCCGGTATAACAAAATGATCTTCAAATAATATTAGCGGGTTTGAATTTCGCTAATCACCATTCTATCGTTAATTTTTTCTATTTTTGTCCAAATGAAATTCACAGCTGAACAAATAGCCGAAATCCTGAACGGGGAAATAGTGGGAAATCCCGGGACAGAGGTTTTTAAATTGGCAAAAATAGAAGAAGGATCGAAAGGTTCCCTAACATTTTTGTCCAATCGGAAATATCTTAATTTCATTTATTCCACCAACGCCTCTATATGTATCGTTGGGAAGGATTTTACTCCTGAAAAAAAAATCGCCGCTACACTTATCAAGGTGAAAGATCCATACCAATCTTTTTCCAAATTATTGGAATATTATAATCAAGTGAAATTGAACAAATCAGGAATCGAAACACCAAGTTTTATTTCCGAGTCGGCACATTATGGAGAAAACAGCTATATTGGCGCTTTCGCTTATATTGGCAATAATGTGAGTTTGGGGAATAATGTGAAAATATATCCAAATGTTTATATTGGTGACAATGTCATTATTGGCAATGATGTCATGGTATTTTCCGGAGCAAAAATTTATTCCGAAACATTGATCGGAAACTCCTGTGTGATTCAAAGCGGGGCGGTTATTGGTTCCGATGGATTTGGATTTGCGCCGAAGGAAGAAGGCGATTACAGCAAAATCCCACAAATCGGAAATGTGATTTTGGAAGATTATGTGGATATTGGCGCCGGAACCACTATCGATCGGGCAACTTTGGGCTCCACAATAATAAGGGAAGGGGTGAAATTGGACAATCAAATCCAAATAGCCCACAATGTTGAAATTGGTGAAAATACAGTGATTGCCGCCCAAACAGGAGTCGCGGGATCCGCAAAAATCGGAAAAAATTGTATGATAGGTGGGCAAGTTGGAATTGTGGGTCATATTACAATTGGTGATCGTGTAAAAATTCAGGCCCAATCTGGAATTGGCAGAAACGTGAAAGACGATGAAATTTTACAAGGTTCACCGGCACTGAATTATGGCGACTATAACAAATCTTATGTACATTTTAAAAATTTACCGAAGTTTATTGAGAAAATAGAAGAACTTGAAAAAAAGTTGAACTCCAATGGATAAGAAAACAAACAAACAGCGGACCATCAAAAAAGAATCCACCTTGGTCGGCGTTGGGCTCCACACGGGTAAAAAGGTAACTTTAACATTTAAACCTGCACCCGAAAATCATGGATATGCTTTTAAAAGAGTTGATTTGGAAGGTAGTCCCATAATACCTGCAGAAGCTATTTATGTTGTAAGCACGGAGCGGGGCACTCGTTTGGAAAAAAACGGGGTGGACATCCAAACTTCGGAACATGTGCTTGCAGCTTGCGTGGGCTTAGAAATTGATAATGTTTTAATTGAACTGGATTCTTCCGAACCACCGATTATGGACGGATCCGCAAAATTTTTTGTGGAAGCCCTGGAAGAAGCCGGAATCGTAGAACAAGAGACGGACCGTGAAGAATATGTGGTTAAAGAAATAATTTCCTATTCCGATATAGAAACCGGAAGCGAAATAATTTTGATGCCGGCAGAGGAGTATGAAGTAACGACCATGGTCGATTTTGGCACCAAAGTTTTGGGTACGCAGAATGCTTCCATTAAAAATCTTTCCGAATTTAAAAATGAAATTTCCGATGCCCGCACCTTTAGTTTCCTTCATGAATTGGAAACTTTATTGGAGCATGGACTGATCCGCGGCGGCGATCTGAACAATGCGATCGTTTATGTGGACAAAGAATTATCGCCTGAAACCACCGAAAAATTGAAGACGGCTTTTGGAAGAAATTCCATTTCAATCAAACCAAATGGCATTTTGGACAATTTGACATTACATTATCCGAACGAGGCGGCGCGGCATAAATTGTTGGATGTTATCGGCGATTTGGCTTTGGTGGGTGTTCGCATCCGCGGAAAAGTGATTGCTAATAAACCGGGTCATTTTGTGAACACACAATTTGCCAAAAAACTGGCCAAAACCATTAAATTGGAAAAAAGGAACAAGGTGCCCCAAATCAATTTGAGCCAAGAACCTTTAATGGACATCAACCAAATTATGGCGATGCTGCCACATCGACAACCTTTCCTGTTTTTGGACAAAATATTCGAGTTGTCGCCCACGCATGTGGTTGGCATAAAGAACGTGACCATGAACGAATCTTTTTTTGCCGGACATTTTCCCGGAGCTCCTGTTATGCCCGGCGTATTGATCGTAGAGGCCATGGCGCAAACAGGGGGGATCCTTATTCTAAGCACCGTGCCAGATCCTGAAAATTATCTTACCTATTTCATGAAAATTGATAAGGTGAAATTCAAACGAAAGGTTGTTCCCGGTGATACCTTGGTTTTTAAATGTGATTTAATTTCACCCATTCGACGAGGAATCTGCCGTATGCGGGGTTATGCTTACGCCAACGATAAATTATGCTGCGAAGCTGAATTGATGGCGCAAATCTCAAAAATATCTGAATCATGAACCAGCCTTTAGCTTATGTGCATCCAGGAGCAAGAATTGCAAAAAATGTTGTGATTGAACCCTTTACGACCATTCACAATAATGTGGTGATTGGCGAAGGAACTTGGATCGGATCTAATGTGACCATTATGGAAGGTGCGCGAATTGGTAAAAATGTAAGTATTTTTCCTGGAGCTGTGATTTCCGCTGTTCCGCAGGATAAAAAATTCAACGATGAAGATACCATCACGGAAATAGGCGACAATACAACTATTCGGGAATGTGTGACCATTAACCGTGGAACCACCGACCGGAGGAAAACCAAGATCGGAAAGAATTGTTGGATCATGGCTTATTGCCATATTGCGCATGACTGCGTGGTGGGCGATAACTGTATTTTTTCCAACAACAGTACTTTGGCGGGGCATATTGTTGTGGGTGAATATGTTATTTTGGCAGGAATGGCGGCTGTTCAGCAGTTTTGCCATATCGGTGCGCACGCATTTGTCACCGGTGGTTCATTGGTGCGGAAAGATGTTCCGCCTTATGTAAAGGCCGGGCGGGAACCTTTATCTTTTGTTGGAATAAATTCCATCGGTCTTCGTCGTCGTGGTTTTTCCACAGAAAAAATTAGGGAAATTCAAAATATTTACCGGATTTTATACCAAAAAAATTATAATAATTCTCAAGCTGCGGCTATTATCGAAGCGGAAATGGAAGCAACTTCCGAACGCGATGAAATTTTGGAATTTATTAAAAATTCCCAACGTGGCATTATGAAAGGGTATTTTAGTAATTAGGGAATAGCGAATGGGGATTAGCGAATAGGGGAATAGGGAATTAGCGATTAGCGAATAGCGAATAACAAATAACCAATAACTTATAACTAAAAAATGGCAAGTACAAGCGACATCAGAAACGGATTGTGCATCCGATATAACAACGATATTTACAAGATCATCAAATTTTTGCACGTAAAACCAGGGAAAGGACCAGCTTTTGTCCGCACAAAACTCAGGAGCGTGACTACCGGCAAAGTACTGGAAAACACATTTTCAGGGGGGCATAAAATAGAAGAGGTCCGTGTGGAAACGCATAAATTCCAATTTTTGTACCATGATGGCGAATTCTATCATTTTATGAATACGGAGGATTATACGCAGATTCGTTTGTTGGAAGCTGCTTTGGATGCCGCGGGTTTGTTGAAGGAAGGGGAAGTGGTGACCGTGATCATAAATTCGGAGGATAATATGCCACTTTCTGTGGAAATGCCGCCCAGCGTTGTTTTGGAAGTAACCAGCACCGAACCTGGAGTGAAAGGAAATACGGCCACAAACGCACTAAAACCTGCCGTTGTTGAAACTGGCGCGGAAGTAAATGTGCCATTATTTATCAACGAAGGCGATAAAATCAGGATTGAAACTGAAAAAGGAACTTATAAAGAAAGAGTAAAGGAGTAAAAGTGTTCAGTTGACGAAACTCAGCGATTCAAAATTCAAAATTCATCAGATATTTTAAATGAAATTTCCGCAATCACATACTTTAAAACAAATTGCAACTTTAATTTCTTCGGAATTTATTGGCGATCCAGATTTTCCAATTTTGGGAATGAACGAAATTCATGTGGTTAATGAAGGAGATATTGTTTTTGTCGATCATCCCAAATATTACCAAAAAGCGTTGGACTCAAAAGCTTCGGTCGTTTTGATTAATAAGCAAGTTGATTGCCCAGAGGGAAAAACCTTGCTGATTTCTGACGATCCGTTTCGTGATTTCAACAAATTGACGGAATATTTCAAACCTTTCGAAAAGTCGGTCAATATTATATCCGATTCTGCAGAAATAGGAAAGAATACCATTGTTCAACACAATGTTTTTATTGGAAATCATGTCGTGATCGGTGAAAATTGCCTAATTCACTCTAATGTCAGCATTTACGATCACACCATAATTGGAAACAATGTGATTATCCATGCGGGAACTGTGTTGGGCGCAGACGCATTTTATTATAAAAACCGACCAGAAGGTTATGATAAATTGCTATCTGGCGGGCGGGTGGTTTTAAAAAATAGTGTTGAACTAGGCGCGCTTTGCACCATTGATAAAGGCGTGAGCGGTGACACCATTATTGGTGAAGGAACAAAAATTGACAATCAAGTACATGTTGGCCACGACACAGTAATCGGGAAAAAATGCCTGATCGCCTCTCAAACCGGTATTGCGGGATGTGTGGTAATTGAAGATGAAGTTATTATTTGGGGCCAAGTAGGGATTATCAGCGACGTTACAATCGCCAAAGGAACAGAAATTTTTGCACAGTCCGGGATTTCAAAAAGCACCTTGGGAAACACAAAATATTTTGGAAGCCCGGCAGTCGAGGCGAGAAAACATTTGAAAGAAATGGCAGCTATTCGGCAAATTCCCGAACTTCTCAAAAAATCACAGAAAAAATAGTGCATTTTAAGATTTAATTCTTTGTATTTTCGGTTATGCTTGAAAAACAATCTGCCATACTGAGAACGACTTTTCTCTTTTGGCTGCTCGCAAAACTGATCAGTTATAAAGTTTGGTTGGCCGAGCGGTTTTATCTCTTGGTTCCGCCCTTCGGTTTTTTGGACAATTTACCTTCAGAAGTACATTTGGGTTTGTTCATTTCTTCCTTGCTTTTATTGGTTTTTCTACTTGTTTTCCCCAAAAATAGAACTTTGCTCTTTTTCTTATTAGGTATAGAAATTTTGGCTTGCTCATTGGATATCACCCGCTGGCAGCCTTGGGAATATCAATATCTTTTTATTATTTTTATTTTTCTGATTAACAGAAAAGATAAAAAGGGTTTTTTCACGGCATTGATATTCCTTCTGAGCTTGATCTATATTTTCAGTGGGTTGCACAAATTCAACGGCGCATATTTGTATGCAACCTGGGGAAGAATGATTTTGAGTGGTTTTTTGAATATTTCCTCGGAAATGATCAAAAATCATTTCATACATTATTTGGGGCTTTTACTTCCTTTGATCGAAATTGGCGGCGGACTTGCTTTGTTGATTTTAAAAAACAAAAAAACTCCCGCCTTGGTTTTAATGACGATGCATTTTTTTATCTTGATCCTTATTGGTCCGCTTGGAAGCGATTATAATATGGTTGTATGGCCGTGGAATGTTGCAATGATTTTTCTGCTGTATTTCCTTTTTTTTAAAAACTCGAAAAGTTTTTCACCGAAATATATTCTACGCGGGGCAAATCCGATTATTTTGGTTTTTTGGGCACTATTGCCATTGTTCAATTTTGTGGGATATTGGGATCTTTATTTGTATTCGGCATTGTATTCGGGCAAAGAAATTCGACTTGATGTCTGTTTTTCCGAAACAAAGAAAACTGCAGGATTGCTTCCATTCACTTCAGAAAAAGACGGCATCGTTAATTGCGATCACGATGCAAGATTGCCTTTGTTCCAATGGACTTTCGATGAAATGAACGTTCCCCCATATCCCGCATTATGGTATTACAAAAAGTTCAAAAAGGAATGGATGGAAGAATATGGTGAAGCGGATTTTATTTTATATTCCTATCCTTATGCCGAGAATACGATAATGAAATGAGGAAATGGGGCATAAAATAGAAAAATAAGCCGCATAAAATTTTTTGGGCTTTGCTTAAAAAACTACATTTGCAAAGCAAAAATTCAAATAATCATGAGTGTTTTAGTAAATAAAGATTCAAAAGTAATTGTACAAGGATTTACGGGAAGCGAAGGTTCTTTCCACGCCGAACAAATGATCGAATATGGAACGAATGTAGTAGGTGGAGTGGTGCCCGGAAAAGGCGGACAGACCCATTTGGACCGTCCGGTTTTTAACACCGTGGAAGATGCCGTGAAAAAAACCGGTTCCGATACCAGCATCATTTTTGTGCCGCCAGCTTTTGCCGCCGATGCCATTATGGAAGCTGCAGATTCTGGGATTAAAGTGATTATTACGATCACCGAAGGAATTCCGGTAGCCGATATGATAAAAGTTGCCGATTATATCAAAGATAAAAATTGTCGATTGGTTGGACCCAACTGCCCGGGAGTAATAACTCCCGGTGAAGCTAAAGTGGGAATTATGCCCGGATTCGTTTTCAAAAAAGGAAATGTAGGAATAGTTTCAAAATCGGGAACTTTGACTTATGAAGCTGCCGACCAGGTGGTGAAACAAGGTTTGGGAATCACGACAGCAATCGGAATTGGCGGTGATCCCATCATTGGAACAACTACCAAAGAAGCGGTAGAAATGCTCATCAACGATCCGGAAACCGAATGTGTGGTTATGATTGGGGAAATCGGTGGCCAATTGGAAGCCGATGCCGCACGATGGATCAAAGAAAGCAGTACTAAAAAACCCGTTATTGGATTTATTGCGGGGGAAACGGCACCTGCCGGAAGAACTATGGGTCACGCAGGCGCTATTGTTGGCGGAAGCGACGATACGGCACAAGCTAAAAAAGCAATTCTGAAAGAATGCGGGATTTATGTGGTTGATTCCCCCGCAGGAATTGGGAAGAAAGTGGCCGAGGTGATGCGTGGCTAAAAAATAATAGAATTGTCTTTTGGCTACATAAAAATATTCTGCTTTTATAGTGGAAATGAATAGAAAACCCGCTCGTCGGGTTTTTTTATTTTGGGAAAGGTTCAGCACAAAGCAAAAGTTTTTTCCGTTTCAGCTTTTGGCACATATAACAGTAACGTGTCGCTGTCTTCCGAGTTCAACTTCCTTGATTTTCTTGAATCTTCGATTTATTTTATGAAAATCAAAAGCACCCAAGGGCTTGTTTCCAACCACAAATTTATTTTGAGATATAAAATAATACCCGAAATAATTTCTACAATTAGTTCTGTTCTTCTAATTCCAATTTGGGATAGAAATCGAAATAAGCAATGTGTGGCGTTTCTTCCGCTTTATTGACCAATATTGCCCTACAAGTTCCGGGTTGAGAAAGGCTGGATTCAAAGGTAACCCCGCTTTTTAAATTATTCATGAGAACAATTGTTTCATTGGTTAGCGTATCCTGATATCTTCCAAGAACCTCCATATTTGGATAGATCTTTTTAATTTCTTGGGTGGTGCTTCCAACGCCCAATCCTTTTGTTGTTTTGAAAGCCGAATCCGTGGTTCAAATCCAAAGAAGATGTGGGCGCATATCATCATTGGGGTCGCATTCAGAAAATAGGGTGATGCTTCTTCTCGGAGTTTCTTCCCCATAAAACCAACGGCTTAGACTTTTGCACATTCCGGCTTCTCCCTTATCGGGACTGCCGAGGCGTTTGAATATTTGTTCTGGCTCGTCTCCAACATGCAGATTTCCAATAGATTTCCCCGGAACAATTCTCGCTGAATCACCGGAAATTTTTTGAAAAAATGGAGGAATGTGCTTTTCTTTTATCTCTGAAGATTGCACGGATTCGGTTTCATTTTTATCGATCGAAGATGATTTATTTTTGTCTTTGCATCCGGTAAAAATAAACAAGAGTAGTAATCCGACTATGTAAAACTGGTTGATTTTCATAAGTTTTCTTTTAAATTTTAACATGTTTTAAATTGAAAGATTTGGGCAATCATAGCGGATAAAAATAAGGGATCAAAAATGTTGCGAGTATCCAAAATAGAATATTCAAGGGAGTTCCAATCCGCAGAAAATCTTTGAAGGCATAATTTCCGGCACTGTAAACCATGGTGTTTGTTTGATAGCCGATCGGGGTCATGAAATCGGCGCTTGCGGCAAAAGTTATGGCCATTAAAAACGGGATTGGGCTGACATCAAAAGATACGGAAAGCGAAATGGCAATGGGAGCTAATAGTGCGGCCGTGGCATTATTCGACATAATTCCAGTCAAAACGGTGGTAATTAAATACAATACCGAAATGAGAATTGTCGGTCCCAATGTTTCGCCCACATTTTCCACCAGCCATTGTGCCAATATCCGTGACAGCCCGCTTTGTTGCATGGCTTCCCCAAGGCTCAAAGCCCCCGCCATAAGCACGATCACTTTCCAATCTATTGCGTTATAGGCATCTTGGGTGGTTGTTATTTTGGCAAAAAGCAAAACGCCAATTCCGGCCAAAGTGGCGATCATAATACTCAAAACCCCTGTTGTGGCCAAGGTTACCACAGCAATGATGGTTGAAAGTGCGATGAAGAGTTTCTTCATGTCGATCTTTTTCAAACCCGATTCGCTGAGCGAAATAAAGTCCGCCCTTTTTTTTCGTTCACTGGATTGTAAAAGTTCGACTCCTTCCTCATCGGTTTGCAATAAAATAATATCACCGGCTTGCAAATAAATATAATTCAAATCTTCCAAGCGCTGTTTCCCACGTTGACGAATAGCCAGAACTTTGCTACGATATTTTTGAAAAAAATCCGTGTCGTTCAACTTTTTATTGATCAATTCCGAATTTGGCAAAAGGATTATTTCGATAAGCTTGGTTTCTTCGTTCTTGAAATTTCTGGCGCCCAATTTATTTGAAACGTTCAGGGATTCATTTTTCAACAAATTTTTAATTTTTTCCATTTCTCCACGTACCAATAAATGGTCCCCTTTCATCAAAATCGTTGCGACCGGAGGGTCTTTGACAACTTCGTTTCCGCGGTAAAGTTGGTCCACATATACCAGCATTCCATCTTGCTTGAACAAGTTTGCAATAGTGATAGGTTCTTCTGTGCTGGTGAAATTTTGAGTGACTTTTATTTCAGTAAAATAATTTTTTAGGTTGATAGCTTTGGTAAGTTCATCGCCCGCCGTGTGTTCTGGTAATAATTTTTTGGAAAATACTGTCAAATATAAAACCCCAACGACCAAAAAAACTAGTCCGAGCGGAGCCATTAAAAACATACTGAAAGGCTCGAGGCCATAACTCACGGCAATGCCACTGATCAACAAATTGGTGGAAGTTCCGATAAGGGTGCAGGTGCCGCCAAAAATCGCACCATACGATAACGGTATCAAAAATTTGGCAGCGGAAAAATTTGTCTTTTTTGCCGCTCCCAATACGATTGGGATAGAAGTGGCCACCACTGGTGTATTATTGATAAAAGCACTGATGCCCGCCGTTATAGTGGTTATTCCGAAAATGGACAAATAATAACTCTTTTTTATAAGCCGAACGAATAATGGAGTAATACTTTCCACGATGCCCGTTCGAAGTAGCGCGTCGCTGAGCACGAACATGGCTGCAACTGTAATCGTGGCCGCATTTGAGAAACCTTTCACCCCATCTTCCGGACTCAAAACCCCAGTTAGGACCAAAACCACCACAATGGAAATTGAAATTTGATCGATGCTGAAATATTCGGTGATAAACAACGCAAAGGCCACCACTATGACCCCAATGGTTACATAGGCTTCATATTCCATAGTGCAGATTTATTGGTGGGTCATTCGATTTAATCAAAAAAAGACATGACCAAAGTATAAAAAACCACTGAACAAATAGGAATTTTTATTTACGAAAAACACTGTCTGCCAATCATCAGTTGCCAATCATTGGTTAATCACTCATCCCAAATTTTAATAAAGGTTTAACCACATGCAACCAAGTTTTAATTATTCTTTAATACATTGTAAATATTTGCTGATTTATCTTTGTAAAACAATAAAAACTCACACAAAAAATAAATATCATGAAAAAGAGAGTCGCCATTTTGGCAACCCACGGATTTGAAGAAAGCGAATTGAAATCACCCAAAGAAGCTATGGAGAAAGAGGGTTTTCAAGTGGAAATCGTTAGTTTGGAAAATGGATCCATAAAAAGTTGGTCCAAGGGAAATTGGTCTAATGAATATAAAGTGGACAAGACCTTGGATGAAGTTTCCTCTAAGGATTACAATGCCTTGGTTTTGCCAGGAGGAGTAATCAATCCAGATAAATTGCGCACCGACAAAAGTGCCGTACAATTTGTAAAAGATTTCTTTAAAGATCACAAACCGGTTGCCGCCATCTGTCACGGACCGTGGACACTGATAAATGCCGGCGTGGTCGATGGGCGTACAATGACTTCTTATAAATCCATACGAAAAGATTTGGAGAATGCCGGTGCAAATTGGGTAGATCGAGAAGTGGTCGTGGACGAAGGTCTGGTCACAAGCCGAAATCCAAAAGATTTGGAAGCTTTCAACGCCAAATTAATCGAAGAAATAAAGGAAGGAAAGCACGACATGCAACATGCTTAAAAAAGTGGACCGTGGTCCGGTTTGGGGGAATCGATAAGCGAATTATTTTGCTGATCACGATCCTTTTTTTTTAAGTTCGGTTCGTTATTTCTCCTATCAATTTCCGGTTAACCTCATGCTTCCCTTCAAAAGGAATAATCTTCATTTTTTCGCCGAAAAGTCGCGTGGCGAACGCAGTTTGGGAGTTTATTAATTCGGGGGTCAAATATTGATCATTTTTTCCGTAGGTCATTATAACATTGGTTTTTGTCGAGTAATCGAAATCTTCAGGAACCAGTTCTTTGGGAATCCCACCCGAATGAATCACCAAGGTATCGCAATTAATTTTTCGCGAGGCCATCCACCGCATGCACACCGAAACCCCTTGCGAATACCCGAAAAGAATCAACCGCCTATTTCTTGGTAAATCCTCTGCTTTGAAAACAGCATCCAGATAGTTCAATATATTTTTTGTTTCTTCCCCGGTATTCTCGCGCGTCAACCAATTTGCGCCCACATATTGAAAGTTTTTTTCTTGGTAATATTTAGAAGGTGCTTGTGGGGCGATGATGTAATTTTCATTGGAATTCAATCCCTTGAAATACCGCAGAAAATACCGGCTTAAATAACCCAGTCCGTGAAAGGAAATCCAAATATTTTTTGTGTTTTCGGTAAGTTGGTTTAAGGTGGAGTAGGAGTTAGTGGTTTGGTAAGAAACTTGTTTTTCTTTGGAAGACATATTCTAGGGTTTTTGTACTTTTACAAAGTAATGGAAATCTTATGAATTTCAAACAAACCTAACAGGTTTTCAAAACCTGTTAGGTTCAATCAATTATAAACAAATGAAATTAAAAACCTGGATTTCCGCGGCCCGGCTGCGCACATTGCCGCTGTCGGTTTCTGGAATATTGGTGGGAACAGCTTTGGCCTTAAGAAAAGGTTCTTTTGATTGGCAGGTTCTCATTTTCGCCATTTTAACGACCCTTGGACTCCAGATATTATCGAATTTTGCCAACGATTACGGCGACGGTATCAAAGGAACCGACAACGCCGAACGTACCGGACCGATGCGGGCTTTGCAAAGCGGGATCATTTCCCATAAAGAAATGAGAATGGGAATTATTTTCACCTCGTTGCTGACATTGTTTTTTGCATTTTGGTTGATTTATTTCGCTTTTGGTTCCGAAAACTTTCTGCATTCTTTTTTATTTTTTATAATTGGAATTTGTGCTATTGCCGCCGCCATCAAATACACGGTCGGAAATTCGGCTTATGGCTATAGGGGCCTGGGCGATATTTTTGTTTTCGTGTTTTTTGGATTGGTGAGTGTGGTTGGGGTTTATTTTTTAAATGTTCACCAACTTGATTTTTGGGTGTTTCTTCCGGCCATTGCCATCGGATTGCTCAGCACCGCCGTGTTGAATTTGAACAATATGCGTGATCAAGTTGGCGACAAGCTGTCCGGGAAACATACACTTGTGGTGAAATTTGGCGGGAAAAAAGCCAAACATTACCATTATTTTTTGATTTCCAGCGCCTTTTTCGCCATCTTCCTTTTCGTTTTTTTGGTTGAAAAATCCTGGACCGGCAGTATTTATTTTCTCGCATTTGTTCCACTCTTTATTCATATCAAAACTGTTTGTAACAACCACCAGCCAAGCACCTTGGATCCCGAATTAAAAAAAGTGGCACTAAGCACTTTTCTGCTTTCCATACTTTTTTTGGTGAATGTGATTTGGTTGTAAAAAACTCAAAATATGAAAGCTTCTTTTTCAAAGTATCTTCTCAACTTTAAAAACCCCAGCGGAACTTCCCGTGGTATATTGAAAACCAAAGAAACCTTTTTTCTGAAAATTGAAGAAGGAAACAAATCAGGAATAGGGGAATGTGCATTGTTTCGCGGATTGAGTGTGGACGACCGCCCGGATTATGAAGAAAAGTTAAACTGGGTTTGCGAAAATATTTCTGTGGGAAAGGAAAAGCTGTTGCAAGAATCAACGGAATTTCCGTCGATACAGTTTGGGCTCGAAACTGCTTTTCAATCGTTGGAAGCACAAGATCCTTTCGTACTTTTTCCCTCAAAATTTACCCAAGGAAAAGCGGTTATTCCCATTAACGGTTTGATTTGGATGGGCGAAAGGGGATTTATGAAAAAGCAAATCGACGAAAAATTGCAACAAGGTTTCCGATGTTTGAAACTGAAAATCGGGGCGATCGATTTCGCTTCGGAGTTGGAATTATTAAGCTATATACGAAAAGAATTTTCAGTAAAAGACGTCGAAATCAGGGTCGATGCAAACGGTGCTTTTCATCCTAAGGAAGCTTTGGAAAAACTGAAACGCTTGAGCGATTTTGAATTGCATAGTATTGAACAACCCATCAAACAAGGGCAAATTCATGAAATGGCCGAACTTTGCGCCAAAACACCGCTTCCGATTGCCCTGGATGAAGAATTGATCGGGGCCTGCCCGACGGCAAGGCGGGTTTTTGATGTAACAAAAAAGCAGAAATTGCTACAAACCATACAGCCGCAATACATCATTTTGAAACCCAGTTTGGTGGGCGGGTTTTCGGGAAGCGATCAGTGGATCAATCTGGCTGAAAATGCCCAAATTGGTTGGTGGATCACCAGTGCATTGGAAAGTAATATTGGATTGAACGCAATCGCCCAATGGACTTTTTTAAAAAACACAATTATGCCGCAAGGTCTGGGAACCGGTGGTTTGTTCACCAACAACATTGATTCGCCGTTGAAGTTGGACGGTGCTAATTTAGCTTATGAGCCGAATTTTAAGGATCAAAATCCATTAATTAAATAGAAACAAGAAATGTTCATAGAAAATGCTTTTAAAGGAAAAACCGAGTTTTGGCGCTATGTGGTCGGAACTATCTGCGTAATTTTTGGGACTATTATAGGCCAACTTCCTTGGACGATCGCTATTTTTCTAAAAGAGGGAATGTCCGTTGCAGAAAAGGATGAAACTTATATGATGCATATTTTGGACAAAAATCTGAATTTATTCCTCATCTTACTTTCCTTTGCTGTCGGATTAGGAATGCTTTTTTTGGTTATCAGATATCTTCACCATCAGAAAATAAAGGATGTCACTACAACTCGAAAAAAAGTGGATTGGGGTCGTTTTTTCTTTGCTTTTTCCCTAATCGCTTTATTTTCAATCATTACCACAGGTATTGATTATTACCTTTCGCCCGAAGATTATGTGTTGAATTTTCAGTTGTTCCCATTCCTGATTTTGTGTTTGATCGCCATAATACTTATTCCCATTCAAACCAGTTTTGAGGAATATTTGTTCCGTGGATATTTGATGCAGGGTTTTGGTGTTTTAGCAAAAAATCGTTGGTTTCCCTTAATTATGACCTCGGTCATTTTTGGAGGTCTGCACTTTTTCAATCCGGAAGTTGCTAAATTGGGTAATAGTATCATGTTTTATTATATCGGCACCGGATTTCTTTTGGGAATTATGACCTTAATGGATGATGGTATGGAATTATCACTGGGTTTCCATGCGGGCAATAATCTTATCGGGGCGTTATTGGTCACGGCGGACTGGACTGCTTTTCAAACAAATTCTGTGCTGATCGATGTTTCCGATCCTACTGCTGGCTTAGATGTGCTGCTCCCCACCTTTGTATTTTATGGTATTTTTCTGTTCGTTCTCGCAAGAAAATATCATTGGAAAAATTGGAAAGAAAAACTTTTCGGAAGAATCGGAATTCCGAAAGAAGAAAGTTTACCGAATATTTAACAATTTACCATCTATTTTATAATAAATTAACCTGCTATAACCATCATTTTTGTTTGATGCACGAGGAGGTACTTTATCATTTTATTCATCCAGAATTTAAGCTGAACGGTGAAAGTTTTGAAAGAAACCGGTTACTGAATTTGGCCAACCGCTACATTAAGGAAGGCGAACCTTACGAAGGCGAAATCGGGGTTTTTTTATTGGATTGGTTGGACAGCGAAGATTTTGTGGAAGTGAAAACTTCGGGTTCCACAGGTGCTCCCAAAATCCTTAGGGTTAGAAAGCAATTTATGGTTAACAGCGCATTGACAACGGGTCATTTTTTTGATCTTCCTGCCGGAACCACTGCTTTATTGTGCCTTCCCGTGAGTTATATTGCCGGAAAAATGATGTTGGTACGAGCTCTTATTTTAGGCTGGGATTTAAATATGCCGCCCCCAAAATCAAATCCCTTGGACCATATTTTCAAGCGTTTCGATTTTTGCGCAATGACACCTTTTCAACTGGACAATTCCTTAAATCGCTTGCATTTAATCAAAAAACTAATTGTTGGCGGGGGAGCTTTGTCATGCCATATTCAGAATTTGGTGCAAGGGATTCGAACTAAAGTTTATGAAACCTACGGAATGACGGAAACGGTTTCGCATATTGCCGCGCGACGCATTAATGGAAAAAAGGAACGGAAATCGCCCATTCCGTTCAAAACTTTTCCAAATATTACTATTTCGACTGACGAACGCAACTGTTTGGTAATCAATGCGCCTCGAATTTCAGATGAAATTATAGTTACCAATGATATTGTAGAAATCTTGACCTATAAAAAATTCATCTGGAAAGGAAGAATAGATAATGTAATAAATTCTGGCGGCATTAAAATTCATCCGGAGGAAGTGGAGAAAAAATTGGAGAAAATCATTCTGCATCGATTTTTTATTACCTCGCTTCCCGACGATTCCCTTGGGGAAAAATTGGTGCTTTTTGTCGAAGTCGAATTTTCGGAAGAAACCTTGCAGCTTTTAACACGCCAAATCGGTTCCTTGAAATCTTTGCACAAATATGAAATCCCAAAAAAAATCTATTTTGTCGAGAAATTTGAAGAAACCCATTCGGGAAAAATAAACCGCATCAATATTTTGAAAGGGAAATTGGATTAGAATTTTTTTGAAGGTCGTTGGAAATCGGTAAGTTTGAAGATCGGCAGACATTCAACTATAAAACTACAATGAAAAATATAGATAAAATAAGTTTTGAAAATGCTTATCGTTTATTTGAAACTGGCGATATAGACAAAATAGAAATTGGTACAACCAAAGGATTACAAGAGATACATGAATATTTGTTCCAGGAGCTTTACGATTTTGCAGGAAAAATTCGAGCCCAAAACATCTCAAAAGGTGGTTTCAGGTTTGCAACAGCTTTATATTTGAACGAAATTTTGGCAAAAGTCGAACAAATGCCGGAAAGCACCTTTGATGAAATTATTGCCAAATATGTGGAAATAAATATAGCTCATCCTTTCATGGAAGGTAACGGCAGGACAATGCGAATTTGGTTGGATCGGATACTAAAAACGAGATTGAAAAAAGTGGTCAACTGGCAATTTGTAGACAAAACACTTTATTTACAGGCAATGGAGCGCAGCCCGATTAATAATTTAGAATTAAAAACCTTGCTTATTGCTAACTTGACAAGCGATATAAACAATCGAGAAATTATTTTTAAGGGTATCGAACAATCTTATTATTATGAAGGATATCGAAAGGAAGATGATGATGTGTAAACTTGAGATTTTACAAAAAAACAAGTTTGATGATCGGAGCATTATGGAAATATTTCAATGAATGAAAATAGTTTGCCGTGATAACCTCAGATAATTTTTATACCATTAGAAAAATTTTCTATAGAATATATCTTATCGATCAATCATATTTCCCCAATTCTTTTCCGCACATAATATCCTAATGTATCGATTACAATTTTTTCGGGTTTAATCGGACCAATTTTCAACTTTCGCCATCGGTTTTTTGGGAAAATCCTGATTTCTTTTCCGCCTAATAAAATATCCACGGGCATTTTAAATCTTTTTACATCGACTTTCCAACGAAAATAGGTTTTGCCATTTTCTTTTTTGAATTGAAGTTCTGGAATTTTAGCGAAACGCAAATATTGATCGAAAATCGGTTCTAATTTTCGACCGGTTTTTTTCTCAAAAAAATCCACTACTTCTTCGGTATTCACGATTTGATGTCTAAAATTCAGACTGTATTCCCTCAGAATTGTCCACCATTTTTCGTCGTTATTTACAACGCTTCGGAGCGTGTTCAAAAGATTGGCGCCTTTATAATACATATCGCCGGAACCTTCTTTGTTCACTCCATAGTCACCGATGATCGGAGCTTTATTTTGAATGTTTTTCCGAATTCCGAACAGATATTCCATTGCTTCTTCTTTTCCCCATTGGCATTCCACATACACCGATTCCGCATAAGTTGTAAAACTTTCGTGGATCCACATATCGGCGATGTCAGAAGCGGTAATGCTATTGCCAAACCACTCGTGGCCAGATTCATGGATAATGATAAAATCGAATTTCAGGCCAATTCCAGTATGTGACAAATCGCGTCCCAAATATCCGTTTCCGAAATGGTTTCCATAAGCCACAGCGCTTTGGTGCTCCATTCCCAAATACGGCACTTCCACAAGTTTATATCCATCTTTTATAAATGGATAGGGACCGAAATGTTTGTAAAAGCAATCCATCATTCCAATGACTTGTTCGAACTTATTTCTTGCCTTTTCCAAATGTTCGGGAAGGACATAATAATTCAAATCCAAAGTTTTATATTTTGTGGAAAAATGCACATAATTCCCAATATTCATGGAAAGGCTGTAATTATTGATGGGATTCACCACCTTCCAATTCCATTGGGTGAATCCATTTCCCAAATCTTTTTTTCCCATCAATCGTCCGTTGGAAACATCCATTAATCCATTTGGGACTGCAATATGAAGTTCCGCGCCGAGGTCTGGCTCATCACTTTGATGATCTTTGTTCGGGTACCACAAACTTGCGCCAATACCCTGAACCGCAGTTGAAATCCACGGATTGCCCAGGGAATCTTTGCTGAAAACAAATCCGCCGTCCCACGGTGCATGTTCAGCAACAATCGGATTTCCGGAGTAATAAAACTTTATTTTCTGAATACTTCTTTTTTCGAGTAGGTTTTTAAATGAAATAAAAACAGCGTTGAATTCTCGAACGTATTTCAATGTTTCTCCATTATAAAGAATGGAATCCACCTCCATATTTTCAAATAGATCAATTTGTATGGTTCGTAGCCGGTGCTTTACTTCAAAGGTAATTTCGTTATTCCCTGAAATATATCTTTCTTCCGGCATTACTTTTAACGTCAAATCATACTTGAGCACATCAAAATCAGTGCGTTCAGGTCGTAAACTTCCGCGAAGGGTGTCGGCTCTGGTGTAAGCAGGTTTTTCCTTACCCAAAATTTGTGATTGAACGGAAAATATGGATAAAAGGAACAAGGCGAAAGAGAGGAAATAGTTCATGCGTTTTTGTTGAAAATTTTGAAAAATAGAAACAGCAGTATTTTGAAATTGGAATAAATTCAAGTTATTTTCAATTGACGAACAAGTTCTGGCTTTTTATTTTTTTAGATTCTTCCAATTTATAACATAAAACTCATTAAAGCCAATTCATAACTTTCGAGGCCAAAACCGGTAATAATGCCTTTGGCATGCGGCGCGATAAATGATTTCTGTCGAATGTTTTCACGTGCGTGAACATTGGTGATATGCACTTCGACCACGGGACTTTCAATGGCTTTCACCGCATCGCCGATTCCCACGGAAGTATGCGTATAAGCGGCGGCATTCAAAATAATACCATCATAGGAATAGCCCACATTTTGCAGTTTATCAATAATTTCCCCTTCAATATTCGACTGGGAGTAGTCGATTTCAATGGAAGGGTATTTCTTTTTCAAATTTTCTAAAAACTCCGTAAAGGATAAATTCCCATAGAGTTTCGGCTCGCGTTTTCCTAGGAGATTGAGATTTGGACCGTTGATGATACAGATTTTCATATTTCAAATATATATGAAATAAAGAACAGAGAAGTTTATTTAGAAAAAATATCCGGGCGACAGTTCGAAAACCTTGCTTCTCATTTTTGAATTTTCTAAACCAATAAGTGAATAGAGTGGTTCAGGCTATAATGAAAACTTTTCAGTTAACGAAAGTTCAATAAAGTTACCAGAGTGAAATCCTATCTACCCGTCGTATTTCGCAAATGGATCATTTGAACTACCATTGAATTTTAAAAGATTCATTCCCGCTTTTATACTATAGTACGTTTTGCGAAGTAGCTGTAATACTAATAAAAATGACTAAAACAATTGTAAAGTAAAAACTTTTCATAATTGATTATTTTTCAGGACATAGTTTAATGTTAATGAAAAAATCCTAAATAAAAAAAGCAGGGTAAAACCCTGCTTTTCATAAAATATTTATGTTATTCTTAGAATGAAAATTCAACTCCTAAATTCAATGAACTAAAAGTTGAGGTAGCTGATGTAGTGACGCCATCAGAAACTGTGGAGGTTTGCTTGGTAGATACTCCAGAGTAAGATAAAACAGCACTTAAAGCTCCCCCGAAGCTGTAACCAGCTTTAGGTCTGTAGAAAAGCCCCCCGTCGTTACCATCAGGAGCCAAACCAATACCATAACCTAAATCAACACCAAAGAACAAATCCTCAATTACATATCTGGCTGATGCAGCGATAGGAAGATACATTGCAGCATCTGGCGTATATTTTTCACCAAACCCATCCACCTCTTTTCCCATGTAATAAAGAACACTGACTTGAGGACCTACTAAAAAAGAGTCGCTAATTTCAAAGAAATAAGTGAAATTTGCTCCAACACCAAGAGAGTAAGAGTCATTAAAATCGCCCATAGGTAGCATAACATCTACTCCAGCTTTCATCTGCTGAGATTGGACTGTTGAAAACGTGAATACTGCAAAAGCAGCACAAAGTAATAATTTTTTCATGATTAAATGATTTAAAGTTATGGTACAATAATACAATAAAAAATTGATACGGCAACATAGTGCAATTGCCTTATTTATTAACAATGTTCTTAACATAAATTAAGTCACTGTTTTTTTGCGAACTATAAAAAGGAATATCCCAGTGCCAAAGAAATCACTGAATTTTTGCCACCGCCGTCCACTACATCCGTCAAGCCAAAATTATAACGGGCATCGAAACGAATCCCTAAAGGAAAATCATAACCCAGCCCAATTACGCCCGAGGTGTCAAAATTATTGGTGTCCACGTCATCTCCAATTTCTGCAAATACTTCACTGATATTATCATCGACCACAAACCCGAACTGGGGCCCGACTTGAATGTTCAATCCTTGAATTAAGTAATATTTGAAGATAATGGGAACGTTCACATAACTTAAATCAAAATCCCTAGCATCAAATTTTGCATCTTGTTGTGAATATAGCAATTCGGGCTGTATGGCGAATTTATCGCTGAATTTGACCCCTACAAAGACCCCGGCGACAAAACCGGTTTTACTTTCAAAATTAGAAGCGTCCGTGATATTGGAGAAGTTCGCGCCTGCTTTTAGCCCTAAATCGATGCTTTGGGCTTGTGTTGAAAATCCTAAAATAAGTGTGAAAATAAATAATACAAAGCGTTTCATGAAATTTGTTTTTTTTTAATTAGGTTCTTCAAATATAGCCCCTAAACCGTCTAACTTCTATTTAAATTTGATAAAACTGTCATAAAAGATAGACCATCCAAAGTTGTATCGCCAAAATTTTTCATGAAAAAACCCCGATAAAATCGAGGTTATGCTATGCGAACGAATAAAAATGATTTCTTATAAGGTGTTCAACTTTTCGATCAAGGTTTTCGCTTTTGTTTCGATTTCTTTGTTCACCTCTTTTAATTGTTGCCCTTTGTTTTCAACTTTTCGGTCGTTGATTTTGGCGTTCAATTCGTCAAAAGCAGCGATTGCACCGTCAACAATTTCTTCAGATTTCTTTTTGTCCGCTTGCGGGTGGGCCATTTGATAAATAAAGGCGGCTTCAATAATATCGCCCATTACGTAGTTCAAATCCCTTTTTAAATGTCTTTTACTGGCCATGGTTTCAAATTTGTTCCAAAATAATTAAGCGGCAAATGTACCGTATAAATATGAAAACGAACTATTTTTTGTTCAAAAGAATAAGCGAATAAGTGAATAAGTGAATAGGTGAATAAGTGAATAGGTGAATGCGTGAATAGATGAATAACTCAATAACCCAATAACCCAATAACCCAATAATCCAATAAAACTCCCAACTCATTTTCCTACCTTTGCGGGTAAAATTGATGGACAATGAACGAAAATTTAGATCCGACCGGCGAACATTTTACCCCTGAGGAATTGGCAATCGAACGCGCATTGCGGCCACTTAGTTTCGATGATTTTGCGGGTCAGGATCAGATTCTGGAAAACTTGCAAATCTTTGTAAAAGCAGCCAATCTTCGTGGCGAAGCCTTGGATCATACTCTATTTCACGGTCCACCGGGATTGGGGAAAACCACCTTGGCCCATATTTTGGCGAATGAATTGGAGGTGGGAATAAAAGTTACTTCCGGACCAGTTTTGGACAAGCCTGGCGATTTGGCCGGATTATTGACCAACTTGGATGATCGCGATGTGTTGTTCATTGATGAAATCCACCGATTGAGTCCTGTGATCGAAGAATATTTGTATTCGGCCATGGAAGATTATAAAATTGATATTATGATTGAATCGGGCCCAAATGCACGAAGCGTTCAAATTGAACTGAACCCGTTCACACTCGTTGGCGCGACCACTCGTTCCGGATTGCTGACGGCTCCAATGCGCGCCCGGTTCGGGATTTCTTGCAGATTGAATTATTACACAACCGAACTGCTTTCAGATATTGTGCAACGCAGCGCCACGATACTGAAAGTACCTATGACTTTGGATGCCGCTATCGAAATTGCCGGTCGCAGCCGAGGAACCCCAAGAATCGGAAATGCACTGTTGCGTCGAATTCGTGATTTTGCACAAATAAAAGGAAATGGAAAAATTGATCTGGAAATAACCAAATTTGGATTGAACGCACTGAACGTGGACAGTTATGGACTAGATGAAATGGACAATAAAATTTTAACCACTATTATTGATAAATTCAAAGGCGGCCCAGTGGGGATTACCACGCTTTCAACTGCTGTAAGCGAAAATGCCGAAACCATCGAAGAAGTATATGAACCTTTTCTCATTCAACAAGGATTTATAATGCGCACCCCACGCGGCAGGGAAGTTACCGAATTGGCTTATAAACATTTAGGGAGAATTAAAGGTTCCACGCAAGGAGGGTTGTTTTGAACAAAACCAGAAACCTAACAGGTTTCCAAAACCTGTTAGGTTTGTTATAATTTGATATTATGAAACAAGATATTCTTGAACCGGGAGGTATTTACCACATTTACAACCGGGGAAACAATAAGGAAGATATTTTTAAAGAAGCCAAGAATTATGATTATTTTATGGCTCTTATGTCGAAACGTCTTTTTCCCTCAGTCGATTTGTATGCGTTCTGTTTATTGAAAAACCATTTTCACTGGCTTTTGAGAATAAAAGATAAAAAAGATTTACCGATAAAATACGCTGAAAAGCCTCATTTGCCTTTTTCCAATTTTTTCAACGCTTATACAAAGAGCATCAATAAAATGTACGGTAGAACAGGAAGTCTTTTTCAAGAACATTTAAAACGGAAAAGAGTAGAAAATGAAAATTATCTGATTCAGTTAATAGCTTATATTCATTTGAACCCCGTTAAACATAACTTTACAGAGAACTATAAAACTTATAAATATTCTTCTTTTCGAATTTATACTTCTCCGAAGAAAACTTTGTTGGACAGGGATTTTATTTTTTCTGTGGTCGATAAAGAAGTTTTTGAATATTGGCATGATGAAAAAAGACTCAAAAATGAAATATTGTTGTTGGATTTTTTTAATGGAATGGAATAGGTGAAACCTAACAGGTTTTGGAAACCTGTTAGGTTTAAAAACATCGCATGTTGAACAAGCACAAAAATACCGAACTCATCAAAACCGAAGCCAAACGCCTCGGATTTCTTTCATGTGGCATTTCAAAAGCGGGCTTTTTGGAAAAAGAAGCTCCACGATTGGAAAACTGGTTGAACCAAAACATGCATGGGGAAATGCAGTATATGGAAAATCATTTCGACAAACGTTTGGATCCCACAAAACTGGTTCCAGGCTCCAAAAGCGTGGTTTCTTTATTGTTGAATTATTTTCCGAAAGAAAAACAACCTGAAAATTCCTATAAAATAAGTAAATACGCTTATGGAACGGATTATCATTTTATCATCAAAGATAAATTGAAACAATTAATGCAATTTATCCAAGATGAAATCGGCGAAGTCGATGGCCGCGTTTTTGTCGATTCCGCACCGGTTTTGGACAAAGCTTGGGCCGCAAAAAGTGGACTCGGATGGATCGGAAAACATTCCAACCTGATTACCAAACAAACCGGTTCCTTCTATTTTATTGCCGAACTGATCCTCGATCTGGAATTGGAAGCCGACACGCCCGTCACCGGCCACTGCGGAAGTTGCACGGCCTGTATCGATGCTTGCCCAACCCAGGCAATTGTGGAACCTTATAAAGTGGACGGCAGCAAATGTATTTCCTATTTCACCATCGAATTAAAAGAAGAATTGCCGGTTTCCCAAAAAGGAAAATTCGACGATTGGATGTTTGGTTGCGATATTTGTCAAGATGTTTGCCCTTGGAACCGATTTTCAAAACCGCACAATGAACCCCTTTTCAATCCGCACCCGGAATTATTGGAAATGAACAAAAAGGATTGGGAGGAAATTACCGAAGAAGTATTTCAAAAGATTTTCAAGAAATCGGCGGTAAAACGAACGAAATTTTCGGGTTTAAAGCGGAATGTGGGATTTTTAAAATGAAAATATCCCAATTGGATTTTTGATTCTTCAAATTCCGATTTTGTTAATTATTGGATTCCATTCGTGAATTTTATTAATAAATAGGTGACAAATCCTATTTTGAAAACGATATGGTAACCAGATTATGTCATTGCATCATATTATCCATATCTTTGTTATCCCAATAAAACAATTATGAGTAACGAAAGAAAGAGGAGGGAAGCCCTCGTTTACCACGCCAAGCCGAAACCAGGAAAAATTGAAGTGATCCCCACGAAAAAATATGCAACCCAGCGCGATTTGGGTTTGGCCTATTCCCCTTGGGTCGCCGAACCATGTTTGGAAATCGCCAAAGATAAAAACAACGCCTATAAATATACCGCAAAAGGAAATCTCGTTGCCGTCATTTCCAACGGAACTGCGGTTTTGGGATTGGGGAATATTGGTCCCGACGCGTCCAAACCGGTTATGGAAGGAAAGGGTTTGTTGTTCAAAATATTTGCGGGTATTGATGTATTTGACATTGAAATAGATACGGAAGATGTGGACGCTTTTGTCGAAACCGTTAAAAATATAGCTCCTACTTTCGGGGGAATTAATTTGGAAGATATTAAAGCACCGGAAGCTTTTGAGATCGAGCGCAGATTGAAGGAAGAACTTGACATTCCCGTAATGCACGACGACCAGCACGGAACTGCAATTATTTCCGCCGCCGCTTTGTTGAATGCTTTGGAAATCACCAAGAAAAAAATAGGAAAAATTAAAATTGTGGTCAGTGGTGCGGGAGCTGCGGCGGTTTCCTGCACAAAATTGTATAAGGCTTTTGGTGCGAAGGCCGAAAATATCGTGATGTTGGACAGCAAAGGTGTAATCCGGAAAGATAGGGAAAGCCTTTCCGATTCAAAAATGGAATTTGCCACCAAAAGAAAAATCAACACCTTGGAAGAAGCCATGAAAGGCGCCGATGTTTTTATGGGCCTTTCCGTGGCGAATATTGTTACCCCGGCTATGTTAAAAAGCATGGCTAAAAACCCGATTGTTTTTGCCATGGCAAATCCAAATCCAGAAATCGAATACGAACTTGCCGTGGCCACCCGCAAAGATATTATTATGGCCACGGGGCGCAGCGACCATCCAAATCAAGTGAATAATGTGCTTGGATTTCCATTTATTTTCAGAGGAGCTTTGGATGTTCGTGCCACAAAAATAAACGAGGAAATGAAAATGGCAGCAGTCAAAGCCTTGTCTGATCTGGCCAAAAAACCCGTTCCGGAACAGGTGAATATTGCTTATGGGGAAACGAAATTAGTTTTTGGACGGGAATATATTATTCCAAAACCCTTGGATCCGCGGTTAATTTCTGAAATTCCACCAGCGGTTGCAAAAGCGGCCATGGAAAGTGGTGTGGCCAAAGAACCCATAACTGATTGGGTGAAATATGAAGATGAATTATTGGAACGTTTGGGGAATGAAAATAAGATCACGCGTTTGCTTTTGAACCGGGCCAAAATGGCTCCCAAGCGAATTGTTTTTGCCGAAGCCGATCATTTAGATGTTTTGAAAGCAGCCCAAATTGTTTATGACGAAGGAATCGGGTTTCCTATTTTATTGGGAAGAAAGACCGTGATCAAGGAATTGATGAACGAAATTGAATTCGATGATCGGAAAATAACCATTATCGATCCGAAATCGGATGATGAAAATGCACATTTGGAAACTTATGCAAAAGTCTTATGGCAAGAAAGAAGGCGAAAAGGAATTACGCTTTACGAAGCAGAAAAATTAATGCGAGAACGGAATTATTTTGCCGCCATGATGCTGAAACAAGGCGATGCCGATGCGCTGCTTTCCGGCTATTCGAGAGCATATCCAACCGTGGTAAAACCTATGTTGGAACTGATTGGGTTGGCCAAAGGCGTCACTCGGATTGCGGCTACCAATTTAATGAACACTTCTCGCGGCCCATTGTTTATCAGCGATACGTCTATAAATATTGATCCCGATGCAAAAACATTAGCACGAATTGCCAAAATGACGGCTTATACCGTGAGAATGTTCGGGATGGAACCAGTGATGGCAATGGTTTCTTACGCTAATTTTGGTTCCAATTCGGATGCCCATGCCCGAAAAGTGAGAGATGCCGTAACTTTTCTTCATGAGACATATCCGGATATTATAGTTGATGGCGAAGTGCAAGTCGATTTTGCCCTTAATAAGGAAATGCTTCAAAGCAAATTCCCCTTTTCAAAGCTGGCCGGCAGAAAGGTGAACACCCTGATTTATCCAAATTTGGATTCCGCGAATAGTACTTATAAATTGATAAAAGAACTGAACCACACCGATTCCATTGGACCGATCATGATGGGATTGGCAAAACCTGCGCATATTTTACAACTCGGAGCCAGTGTGGAAGAAATGGTGAATATGGCTGCCGTTGCAGTCGTTGATGCACAAGAAAAGGAAAAATGGGCACAGAACAATGTGAAAAAAAAGAAAAAGTGATTTGAACTGATTTTTTTTGGAAAATGTTGAAAACCGAAAAGTGTTGAACCACGTAGGTGTGGTGGTCGGCGTTTCGGGAGACGGGATCCGGTTTATCCATTCCACCACTTCGCGCGGCGTGATTGTTTCCAGCCTGGAACAAGCCTATTGGAAAGATGCTTTTTTGATGGTGCGGAGGGTGCTGTGAAAGAAAATTTTCCCTATTGATGATCGTATATAAGAAGTTTTAGCTCCAACACTTTTTTAAAACCCATATCCGAAGTGACCAATGGTAAATCAAGATAGCAGGCCGTGGCCATTATAATACTGTCGGGAAGTTTGTTTTTGTATTTTTTTCGTAGGTAAATAGCTGTGTGTTTGATGTCATCGTTTAAATCGATTGTTTTGCATCCATCGATAAATTCTTTGACCACAGTTTCCTCTTCGGCTGTTATTTCTGTGTAGCTCAACAACTCCAGTTCCGTAATAACGGAAATATAAATTTGTCTCCCGTGAAGGAGTTCCGCAAGGGTTTTGTCTCCATTTAATAAATAAAGAATAATATTCGTGTCCAGGAACAATTTATTCCCATTCATTTCGAAGTTCTTTTTGAATGGCGAGCGCATCTTTCTTAAGGCTGATGCTACCGCAATATTTATAAGCGTCAATACCGGGAGATTTGGTTTGCCATAAGGTTTTCAAAATTTCCCGGACATTTCTTTTTGACGCGCCTTGTTTTAAAATAGCTACCATAATTTTTATGTTCAATATTACAAAAATACTGATTTTTATCGATAAATCATTTCACCTTGCTCTTTGCTCCTTAAAAAAGCGATCACCTCCTCTTTTTCCTTTAAACGACTTTCATATTGCTCGATGAGTTTTTCGGGAACGGAAACATATTGCCCGAAATTGCCACCGTTTTGTGTATGCACGGAAAAAGAATTGGTTTCCTCGCCATATATTTTAGCAGTTGTACAACCAAGTTCCTTTGCCAAAACAGGAATTTCCTCAGCGGCAAACTTTATTTCCCCGTTTTCCCGACAGCTGTATTGTGATTGTTTTAGGCCTAGCGCATGCGCAATGGCATCTTGCGAAAAATGTTTATCTTCCCGCAGTTTTTTGATGGTTTCGTGGATTTCCATAAAAGATTTTTGACAAATATAATGGTTTATGCTTAACCCACATCCTAAATGTTCTAAAGCCATAGGTTTTAATGAAATTTTGCTTTTCTTTTGACTTTTATATTTGTTGCGCGACAATCCCGAGGCATCGGGAGGGAGGAAACCGAAAAGCCCTAAAATGAGTAGGTGAAATTTAAATTTTAGAAATTATGAAAACCAAATTTAACGAAAAATTATTCGAAAAGCAGATTGAAAGTAACTCCTGTAAAATAATGGGGGGGATTTATCAAGAAACATCTTATACAACAAATGAGTGTACAGACGGAGGTTGTGATTCGCAGACTATTACATACAATGATGAGGATCAACCTCTTTCTACTTGTTATTATCACTGTGAATAATTAAAAAAAACTTAAAAACTTAAAAATCATGAAAACAAATTTTAGTAACAAATTATTCTCGAAAAAAATTAGCGGTGAATATGTAATGGGTGGAATTTATGCTGCTTGTGGACATTCTTGCGCACAATGGTCTTATGGTGAAGATGAATGTGATACGGATGTTAGAACAATGAACTACGACGATGAAGGCAACCTCGTCTCTGATAGTGGATGGCAGTAGTGACCATAATCAATTTTTGGCACTTTGTGATGGCTATGAATTCTAATTACAAAGTGCCTTTTTTAGTATTATAATAAAACTTTTTAATATTTTAAGAATGAAGTATATTACTTTATTTATCCTCCTTTTTGCCTCGATTTTATTGTTTAGTTGTAATTTATTTCATAATACCACTAATGATCCAATTACCTTACAGGAATGGCTTGCCGAAAAAGAAGTGTTAGATAGTTTAATAAAGGTATCTACACATAAAGATTGCCTGGCGTTTGAAAAAATAGTTTTACAATTAAAAATCAAGGAATTTAAAAAACGTACTTATTCTTCTTTGGCCAAGTGCTATTATCGGGCAGGGAATTTGGATAAGGCAAAAAACTATTTATTAAAGGATATTGCCTCAGGACTTCATATCAGCTACATTGATAGTACGGAGTTTTCTTTAATTTATGCAGACATCAAAAAAAAGTATCCCGAGCTTCACCAAAAATTCTGGCAAGATAAAGATACAAGTTACTTCCAACCGATGGAAAAACGAGTAAAATTAGATCAAGAATTGGTTGGACAATATGAAAAAAGGGAACAGGTTATCGATGAGAACACTAAGTTTTTGCTTTCCTATGTAAAAGAAAATGGCTTTCCTTGGCAGCCGCGTTCGCCAAGATATTTTAAAAAAGAGCGTTTCCGTATAAATATTGAACCAGGGCTTATGGCTATTCACGCCGACATCAAAGATAAAATAGTTCTTCGGGAATACGCGATTGAAAGCGCACGAAAGGGCAAAAACAGTTGGCATATCCCAATAGGGATAGGAGTAACCTTTTATACCCAAATGTCACCTAGTTCAGTGAAGCCTATTCGTTTCGTTTATTTTGATTCAAACAATCAGTTGCAACTGGCCAAATCGTATTTACAACTTCATTGTATAAAAAAGTATGCTGAATGGAATCATATTGTCCAAATTAAAATTCAACCCTCCAAAGCGAATTCCTCGAGTCAAAAAGAGATTGCAAAACAATTGAAAGGACTAAAAACGAGTTTACAGAATCAACTTTCGATGGACAAGGTAGTAATAGAAATATCTCAAACCCCGAATCCGAATGAAATGGACTTACAGTCTAAGGGACGTTATGCCTACACGTTTACCAATTATTTTCATTAAGATGGTTTTAATCTTCTCCATAAATTCCGATTATTCAACAAATGAAGTAATACGATGGCTGTTAAAACGAAAAATAAAAATTATTCGTATTAACGAGAATGATCAAATTATAATAAAGCGGTTATCAAATAGTAATGCTGTTCTTTCCTTAGATGGTGAGGAGTTTACTTTATCAGATATAGATTCGATTTGGTATAGAAGGGGAGATTTATTTATGAAAACCTTATTTTCATCAAAAAGTATTGTGCAAGAATATAACAAACAAGAAACAGATGAAATCAGGTCTTATTTTCATACTTTAATTGAAAATAAAAGAAATTTAAACAACCGTAATTTTAGTACGGTAAACAAGCTAGAGGTTTTAAAATATTGCAAAGATAACGGTTTAAATAAAGCACCATTTATCATAACTCAATGTAAAGATGAGCTTTTAAAGTTTTTTCTTGACAATGATAAAAAAATTATTTCTAAGGCAATCAATACCCCGTATATTTTAATGTCAAACGGAATAACATATATGTCATATACTTATAAGGTGGATGATAATTTTATAAAAAACTTGAATTCTACATTTACCCCTACCTTTTTTCAACAACAGATTAAAAAAAAATATGAAATACGCACCGTTTATTTGAATGAAAAATTCTATAGCATGATTATTTTTTCTCAAAAAAATAAAAAAACTGCAATAGATTTTAGACATTATGATATGGATAAACCTAACCGGCTTTCTCCCTTTAAACTGCCTAATTGGTTTCAGAAAAAAATGTTAAAAATGTTGAAAGAATTTGGAATAAATTGTGCGTCGTTTGATACTATTATTTCGGGGAAAAATGAATATTTTATGATTGATTTAAATCCAATTGGTCAATTTGGCATGGTATCCCAACCCTGCAATTATAATTTGGAAGAAAAATTTGCAAAATTTTTAATATGAAAAAGAAAATTACTAAAGAAGTTTTATGTGGGAATGCACCTTTACATTTAAACTCGCTTGAAGCAAAAAACATGAAGAAGACCCATATTTATCATACAAGAATTTCAAAATTATTAAAAACTAATAGCATCGTGCTAACCCACTTTTATAAATCTCCTTTATGAAAAGAAACTATTTAAGAAATAGACTTTGTGTTCCTGTAAAAGGTTATAACAGAAGTTTAATTATTGATTTAGTCAGAAACAATTATTTCTTAATTCCAAATTTTCTGTTAGATGTTGTCAAAACGGATGGAATTATCAATTTTAATGAAGCGGATGATATTGAAAAAATAAAACAATGGATTGAGTTTTTTCTTGAAGAAGAAATTATATTCGAAATTGAAAATGTCATTGACATACATTTATTTCCTGAAGTTTCTTATGAATATCATTCTTCCGCTTTATTGACTAGCGTAATAATACATGAAAACTTAGATTTAAAAGTATTTCAACTTTTTGATAATTTGTGGTTAAAGAATTTTTCAATTATTTTTAGCAAATTCGAATTAGAAACAATTAATAGACATCTAAAACTAATTTCTAAACTAGAAATTGATTCAATAACAATATATATAAGTGAAAATGATCCAAATTTATGTCTCTCAGATTTAAATAAAATTAAACTGCCGCGTCAACCTTTAAGTATTTATTTATTTGGTTGCAGAGAGTATAAAAAGGAGAAGATTCAACAAAATTTTTTGGAAACTGATTTGTATCTATTCACAGATTCCTTTTATTCTTATGTATCAACTATGTATCCTCAAAAACTTGCAATAAATAATGAACACTTTTTTGAAGCCTATAATCACCATAACTATTTTAACCAAAAACTCTATATAGACAAGGAAGGAAAAATTAAAAATGGTCTTAACAATAAAGAAAATTTCGGAAATATAAATTCCATCACAAAAAATGATTTTTTGGAAATCATAGAATCCAAGAATTTTAAACGACTATGGAATATTAAAAAAGAAGACACTTTGGTTTGCAAAGATTGTGAATTTAGATTTATGTGCGTAGACCCCAGGGTTCCTAAACAAAACGAAAACGGAGAATGGTTTCATGATCGGGAGTGCAATTTTAATCCTTACATTTCTAAATGGTTTAATGAAGAAGGTTTTAAAAGTTTACAAGAAAGCGGGGTTGTCCTTTCAGAAGATGGGAGAATTTCAATCGACAGGGAAAAACTTAAAAAGGTATTTGAATCGGCTTGGAATTAGCACAAACAATACATGAGCATAAACCATTTCCCTTTCTACAAACAAGCCGACTCAAAAGACTGCGGCCCTAACTGTCTAAAAATAATCGCCAAACACCACAAAAAAACCATCCCCATCCAGAAGCTGCGTGAACTCAGCGAAACCACCCGGGAAGGCAGCAGTTTGTTGGGAATCAGTGAAGCCGCGGAGAAAATTGGTTTCCGTTCCCTCGGCGTGAAAATTTCCCTAAAAGACCTCCTCGAAGCCCCGATGCCCTGTATTTTGCATTGGAACCAGAACCATTATGTGGTGTTGTACAAAACAAAGCGTCCTAAGAAATTCCGAATCTTTCCCCCTTCGGGGGAAATGCCGAAGGCAAAGGGGGCTTTTTTGGTAAGCGATCCCGCGCACGGCTTATTAAAATACAACCAAGCCGAGTTCCTCGACCATTGGATCGGCAAAAACGCAGATGAAAACACCGAGGAAGGCATCGCGCTCTTGCTGGAAACCACGCCCAAGTTCTATCAAACCGAGTTCGATAAGGAAGAACGCCTGGGGTTTAAGTTCCTCTCCAAATACGTCCTAAAATATAAAAAATTCCTGTGGCAATTGATCATTGGGCTATTAGCAGCCAGTTTGTTGCAACTCATCGTTCCATTTTTGACCCAAAGCGTGGTGGATGTCGGTATAAAAAACCAGAACATCCAATTTGTCTATTTGGTGCTTGTCGCTCAGCTTTTTTTGTTTTTGGGCCGCACGGCCATCGAGGTTATTCGTGGATGGATCTTGCTGCATCTCAGCACCCGTATCAATATTTCGTTGGTCTCCGATTTCTTCATCAAACTGATGAACCTGCCCATTTCCTTTTTCGATGTCCGCATGACGGGCGATATTCTGCAACGCATCAACGACCATCGCCGCATAGAGCGTATCCTCACTACTTCATCGCTCAACACCTTGTTTTCCATGTTCAACCTCGTGGTTTTTGGGCTGGTCCTGCTGTGGTACAGCGGACAGATATTCCTTATTTTCTCGGTGGGAACAGTCCTGTATTTCGGGTGGATCGTCCTGTTTCTGAAAAAACGTCGGGACCTGGATTACAAACGTTTTTCACAAATAAGCCAAGAACAGAGCAAGGTCATCGAACTCATCAACGGCATGCAGGAAATCAAGCTCCACAACGCTGAAAAACAAAAACGTTGGGGCTGGGAATATGTGCAAGCGAGCTTGTTTAAAGTCTCCATTGAAAACCTTTCTTTGGAGCAATATCAAGGAGTGGGTTCTTCCTTCATCAACGAGTTGAAAAACATCCTCATCACCATTGTTTCCGCCATTTTGGTCATCAACGGGGAAATCACTTTGGGGATGATGCTGGCCATTTCCTATATTGTCGGCCAGTTGAATTCGCCCATTGCACAGCTCATCAATTTTATCCGGGAATTGCAGGACGCCCGTATTTCCCTGGACCGCCTCGGGGAAATACACAACAAAGAAGATGAGGAACAGCAAGATCAAGAAAAGGTCCACCATCTTCCCGAAAATGCGAAAATTGAAATGAACGATCTTTCTTTCCGTTATACCGGTTCCAACATCCCGGTTTTAAAAAACTTGGACCTAATTATTCCGGCCAACAAAATCACCGCCATTGTCGGTGTGAGCGGCAGCGGAAAAACCACCTTGATGAAGTTGCTGTTGAAATTCTACGAACCAGATGAAGGGGAAATCAAAGTAGGGAATTTCGATTTAAAGAATATTTCCCAAAAAACCTGGCGTCACTGGTGTGGCGTGGTAATGCAAGAAGGCTATATTTTTAACGATACTATCGCAAATAACATTGCAGTAGGAATGGACCACATCGACAAGAAAAAACTGGCACATGCCGTGGATGTGGCCAATATCCAAAGCTTTATCGAGACCCTTCCGCTCAACTATAACACCAAAATTGGGATGGAAGGTGTTGGTTTGAGCACAGGGCAAAAACAGCGCCTGCTCATTGCGCGCGCTGTCTATAAAAATCCGGAATATTTATTCTTTGATGAAGCCACTTCTGCCTTAGATGCTAACAATGAAAAAGAAATCATGGAAAAACTGAATGTTTTTTTTGAAAATAAAACCGTGGTCGTAATTGCCCATCGGTTGAGTACCGTAAAAAACGCGCATCAAATTGTGGTGTTGGATGAAGGAAAGATCATCGAGATCGGCGACCATAAAAGCTTGGTGAAGAAAAAGGGGAATTATTACAAATTGGTAAAAAACCAGTTGGAGTTGGGGAAATAAATGCCCCTCCTAACCTCCCCAAAGGGGAGGGAAAAATATTTGGAAAGAAAACATGAATAAACCCAATGAAATGCCCGGAACAAATTCCCCTCCTTCAGAGAGAGTTGAGGCAGTTCCCCCTTTGGGGGCGGAGGGGGCTATTCGCAGCGAAGAGGTCCAGGAAATCTTGACCCGCGTGCCGAATTGGATGATCCGTTGGGGGAGCGTGCTTTTTCTGTGCCTCATTGTCATGTTGCTGTTCCTTTCCTGGTTCGTGAAATATCCCGACATTATTGTCGCCGAAGCGGTGTTGACCACCGAAATCCCGCCCCAAAAAGTTTATGCGCAGACCACTGCGGAAATCGATACCATTTTTATTCATGAAAATCAACTAGTACAGCCCGGACAAGCTTTGGCCATTTTGGAAAACACCGCACAATTCGAAGATATTTTTTATTTGGAATCGATATTGGACAGCATAGACTTTAAGAAAAATAAATTTGATTTTCCGTTGGAAG